>JAABTF010000008.1 GCA_011389965.1 Halothiobacillus sp. | reverse complement strand
TTCTACGCTCGTTTTGTCGCCTGTCAACACCTTCGTATCAACTTTCTGGCAACCCCTCCGGCCGATATATCTGGCCGAAGGGAGCGAGCATTCTACGCTCGCTGCGCCGCCCGTCAAGTCTTAATTTCCAACTTTTGGGCGACTCTTCGGGGCGTTTCGCGTTGGCGTTGTGCCTCGGAAGAGGAGCGCATCTTACGCGCTTTGCCGGGGGCGTCAACCCCCTCGGACGATGATTTTGGCAATGCGCCGCTTGCCCACCTGAACCACCGACTCGCCGACCGGCAACACCAGCGCCCGATCGCCCACGGGTTCACCGTCAACCTTCACCGCGCCGGCCTTGATGTGCCGGAAACCCTCGGAGTTAGACTGGATCAACCCGGCCTTGTTCAGCGCCTCGACTATCGCGACCCCCTCATCCAGCTCCACCTCCGGCATATCGTCAGGCAGCTGTTTCTTCTGGAAGCGGGCAATGAAGGCATCCCGAGCCTTCTCTCCGGCACCCAGGCCATGAAACCGGTCCACCAACTCCACACCAAGCTCGAACTTGATGTCGCGAGGATTGCGTCCCTGAGCGACCTCTTCGCGCAGGCGCGCGATCTCTTGCAATGGGCGAAACGAGAGCAATTCGAAATAACGCCACATCAGATCGTCGGAGATCGACATCAGCTTGCCGAACTGGTCATCCGGCGCCTCCTCGATGCCAATATAGTTATCGAGCGATTTCGACATCTTGTTGACGCCGTCGAGCCCCTCGAGGATGGGCATGGTCATCACGACCTGCGGCTTCTGGCCGTACTGCTTCTGCAACTCCCGGCCTACCAGCAGATTGAATTTCTGGTCGGTCCCCCCCAGCTCCAGGTCCGCCCTCAACTCGACGGAGTCGTAGCCTTGGATCAATGGATACAGGAACTCGTGGACCGCGATGGAGCGGTTTTCCTGGTAGCGCTTGTGGAAGTCGTCACGCTCCAGCATGCGCGCCACCGTGTAACGACTGGCCAGCTGAATCAGGTCGGCCGCGCTTTTCTTGCCCATCCATTCGGAATTGAAAACGATTTCGGTTTTCTGGGGGTCGAGGATGCGGAAGACCTGGCGCTCGTAGCTGCGCGCGTTTTCCCGCACGGCCTCGGGGGTCAGCGCGGGCCGGGTGGCATTTTTCCCCGTGGGGTCGCCGATCATCCCGGTGAAGTCGCCGATCAGAAAGATGACGTGATGCCCCCGCTCCTGGAATTGCCGGAGCTTGTTGATCAGGACGGTATGCCCCAGGTGCAGGTCGGGCGCGGTGGGATCGAAGCCGGCCTTGATCCGCAACGGACGCCCCTCCGCCAATCGCTCGACCAACTCCTCCTCCACGAGCACCTCGTCGGTCCCCCGACACAACTCCGCCAGCGTCTGCGCTTGATCCTGAGACACGATTCACCCTTGCAAAAAAATAACGTTGAATGGCTGCAGAAAGGCAGTTATGTTACCGGTTTTACGTCAGATTTTTTGACCGGGTCTCAATTCGATGCAACAACGCCCCCTGTTCAAGCAACAGCGAAAGCCGTCCAGGTTGATCCGACGCACCGCTCTACTCGGCATCGGCACCTTCGCCCTGGGGGCCGTCGCTTGGCAACTCGCCCAGACAGGCGACACGCATCAGCCGGTCGACCAGACCGACAGCCACGACATTCCACTGGTGATCGACCGGCCGGATAGCGCATCGACCACCAACCTGCCGACCGACGCCCCGGACAAGGCCGCCGCGGAGAACGCCGAAAATCTCGATCAGGCAGCCCAGGCATTCACCCGCCCGGTCAGCCTGACGAGTCGGCCGAATTTTCACATCCCCGGCGCTAAGGAAGCACTCAAGGCCATCGAGAGCCCCGCGGACAACACGGCCATGGTGGAAAACGCGCCGCAGGCCGATGAGTCGGTCGCGGAACACGTCGTGACCGTAAAACCCGGCGACACGCTTTCGACCATCTTCGAACAGGCCGGACTGGGTTACAGCGAAGTCCTGCGGATTCTGGACCTTGGGGACGAGGCCCGCCGCCTCGAGCGCATCCGACCGGGCGAAACACTGGTGCTGATGACGGACGATGCAGAGCAGTTCGCCGGACTGAAGTACGAGCTCAACGCCGAAAGCGAGCTCAACATCTTTCGCGAGACAGGCGACGACCTGGTCGCCGAGATCAACGACTTGCCCAGCGAAACCCGCGAAGTCGCCGTGGGCGGCCAGATCAAGGGGTCGCTCTACCAGTCGGCCATTGCCACGGGGGTTCCGCCCGCGCAGATCATGCAGCTGGCCGAGGTCTTCGGCTGGAAAGTCGACTTCCTGCGCGATGTGCGCAACGGCGACCAGTTCAAGCTGATCTACGAGGTGCGCGAGCGCGACGGCGAATCCATCGGGACGGGCAAACTGGTTGCCGCCGAGTTCATCACCGGCGGCCAATCCATCAAGGCCGTCCGCTACACCTCACCCGATGGCACCACGGGTTACTACGAACCGGATGGCAGCAGCCTCGAGCGTGGCTTTCTTCGCCACCCGGTGGAGTTCTCGCGCATCAGCTCCAACTTCAACCCCAAGCGCCTGCACCCGATTCACAACACGGTCCGACCGCACAACGGCGTTGACCTGGCCGCCCCCACCGGCACGCCGGTGAAGTCCGCCGCCTCCGGCCGCGTCACCTTCGTGGGTTGGAAACACGGCTACGGCAAGGTGATCCAAGTGCGACACGACGCCAAATACGAAACGCTGTATGCGCACTTGTCCGGCTTCAAGGGGAACCTCAAGCGCGGGGCGCGCGTGGACAAGGGCGCGACCATCGGTTTCGTCGGCATGACCGGCGCGGCCACCGGGCCCCACCTTCACTACGAATTCAAGGTCCACGGCAAGCCTCTCGATCCGGTCAAGGTCGAGCTGCCGGAGGCCAACCCCATCGCCTCCGAGCACCGCAAGGACTTCCTTGCCCAGACCCGCGCATCGCTGGATCAACTGGCCCGCATCTCGGTCGGGACCGGTGACCACCGCACCGCCCGCCTGGCGCAGAACCGGCACGCCAGCGATTCAGACTAAGCCGGGGGTGACCGACTCAGTGATCGACACCGCGTCCGGGCCGGAATATTTCATCGGCGCCATGACCGGGACGAGCATTGATGGACTGGACCTCTGCCTGCTCGACTTCTCCCATTCCCCGCCCCGCTTGGTGGGCCGACACGAGCAGCCGCTCGGCGAACCGCTGACGAGCTGGCTGCGCGCTCTGGCCAGCGCCACCCCGCCAATCGACTTGCCACCCCCGGCCATCGATGCCATTGACCTGTTGGGCATGGCAGACCGGGCACTGGCGGAGGCCACGGCTGCCGGGGTCCATTGGCTGCTGGACCAGATCGGGGTGACGCCGGAGGCGGTCCGGGCCATTGGCTCGCACGGCCAGACCATCCGGCACCGCCCCGATTGGCATTCGGCGGCCTTTACCCTGCAGATCGGCGATCCGAGCCGCATCGCCGAGCTTACCGGCATCGGCGTCGCGGCCGACTTTCGCCGCCGCGATTTCGCCGCAGGCGGACAAGGCGCTCCCCTGGTGCCTCCGGCGCATGCGGCGTTGTTCCCCGACCGTCGTGATGACCGCGACACCCTCGTCATCAACCTCGGCGGGATCGCCAACGTCTCCGTTATTCGGCCGGGCGAGTCCCCGGCGGGGTTCGACACCGGCCCCGCGAACACGCTGATGGATGCTTGGCACAGCCGCCATCAAGGCGCCCCCTTCGACCGGGACGGGCGATGGGCCGCCCAGGGAGAGGTTCATGAAGGCCTGCTCGCTTGTCTGCTCAGTGACCCGTTCTTCCGCAGGCCCGCCCCCAAATCAACCGGGCCGGAACAATTCAACCTCGATTGGCTGGACCGACGGTCCGAGGGACTGGCGCATGCTCTGGCGGCCGAAGATGTGCAGGCCACCCTGCTGGAGCTGACCGCCGCCAGCATTGGTGATGCCTTGTCGCCATGGCTTACCGGCAGCGATGCCCAGACCAATGCGCCGCGGGTAATCCTCTGCGGCGGCGGGGCCCTCAATCGACGGCTACGCGAACGCCTGCGGGCGCGCCTGAAAATCGAGATAAGTAGCAGCGAGGCCTGGGGCCTGCCGCCGGAGTCTGTCGAGGGGGCCGCCTTTGCCTGGCTGGCAAGGCAGCTACTGAATGGCGCACCGGGCAATGCGCCCGAGGTGACCGGGGCACGCGGACCACGCCTGTTGGGAGGGTTCTACCCGGCCTGACCCTGCGGGATCACGCCGGCCGGCTTGCACGGTCCGTGGATCTCAGCGCGAACCGATGGGCTGATAATCGCGCGGATTCTCGCCGACGTAAACCTGGGTGGGACGGTAGATGCGGTTGTTGGCGATCTGTTCCTTCCAGTGCGCCAGCCAGCCGGCCGTGCGCGAGATGGCGAAGATCGGCGTGAACTGGTCACGCGAGATGCCCAGCTCTGCGTAGAGAAGGCCCGAGTAAAAGTCGACGTTGGGGTAGACACCCTTGTCGGACAGATGCTCGGCCGCCTGGGTCTCCAGTTCCCGCGCGATGTCGTACAGCGGCGAGAGTTGGCCGCCCCGATGCTCGCGAAGCTGCTCGAGCAGGCCTTGCAGGATGTCCGCCCGCGGATCCTTCACCTTGTACTCGCGGTGACCGAAACCCCAGATCACTTCCTTGTTGGCCAGCTTGGATTCCAGCCAGGGGGTGACGTTCTCGACCGTACCGATCTCATCGAGCATGGCCAGCACGCGCTGGTTGGCGCCGCCGTGCAGCGGGCCTGCCAGCGTGCCGATCGCCGAGGCGACCACCAGGTTGGGCGGCGCCAGGGTCGAACCGCAGACCAGCGCGGCGAAGGTGGACGCATTGAGCGTGTGCTCGGCATGCAGGATCAGGCAGGCATCCATGATGCGCGCCTCGATCGGGTCCGGCTCGCGCTCGGTCATCATGTAGAGGAAATTCTCCGCGTAGGAGAGGTCGGCGCGCGGCGGCACCGGATCATCCCCCTTGCGGATATGTTCCCACATGGCCACCAGGGTCGACATGCTCGACAGGATCTTGATGATCATCTGCTCGACGAACTCGCTGTCGGCATTGATGCCATTGGCAGTCATGCGCTCCTGGCCCGGATAGAACATCCCCAGGCTGGCCACGCAGGTCTGCAGGGCCTCCATCGGGTGGCCGTCGATGGGCAGGAACTTCATGATGTCGCGCACGTTGTACTTGACGCGACGATTGCGCCGCAGATCCGCGTCGAATTCCGCCAGTTCGAGCGCGGTGGGCAGGTCGCCGTGAATCAGGACCCACGCGCTCTCCTCGAACGTGCTCTGGCGTGCCAGATCCACGATGCGATACCCGCGGTAGGTCAGCAGGCCGGCCTGACCGTCCAGATACGAAATGGCAGACTGTGCCGCCGGCACACCCTGCAAACCCGGTACGAAATCCATCGACAACGCCTTGTGTAAAACCCGAATAAAACGCAGGACGCGACCCCACTCGGAGCCGCGCCTGGACTGATCAGATAGAGAACGAGGAGCCGCAGCCGCAGGTCGTCGCCGCATTGGGGTTGCGGATCACGAATTGCGCCCCGGAGACGTCTTCCTTGTAGTCGATCTCGGCCCCCTCGAGGTACTGGAGGCTCATCGGGTCGACCAGCAAGGTCACGCCGGACCGCTCCACGGCCGTGTCGTCCGCTTGGGCCTGCTCCTCGAACATGAAGCCGTACTGGAACCCCGAACAGCCGCCACCGGTGATGAACACACGCAGCTTAAGATTGGGGTTGCCCTCCTCCTCGATCAGAGACTGGACCTTCTGCGCCGCATTCGCTGTGAAGACCAGCGCGGCGGCCTCGGGGGCCTCGGCTTCGGCCACCATGGTGTCGGTTGCTTCGCTCATCGCGTTCACCTCAATCGATTACGCCTGCCAAGGCCCAGCGGAATGATCGACGATCATCCGCGAGCCGGCAAACCAACAGTCTATCAGACCATTGGCGGGTTTTTACCAGACGACCGACGCCTGCTAACAGCCCGATCGAGCCACCGCCATCAGGGCGAAAGCGCCACCATTTCCAGGCCGGTGGCTTCCGGGCAGCCCAGCATCAGGTTCATGTTCTGAACCGCCTGACCCGCGGCACCCTTGACCAGGTTGTCGATCACGCTGGACACCACCAACATCGGTCCGTCCAGCGGACGGTGAATCGCCATCCGGCAAAGATTGTTACCCCGCACGCTGCGGGTCTCGGGGTGGCTGCCCGCCGGCATCACGTCGACGAACGGCTCATCGGCATAATAGCGCTCATAGAGTCCCTGCGGCAGCTCGGACGGCTCGCCGGCCAGCGGCAGATAGACGGTCGACTCGATGCCGCGCACCATCGGCACCAAATGCGGCACGAAGGTCAGGCCGATCTCGCGCTCGGCGATGGTGCGCAGGGTCTGGCGGATCTCGGGCTGATGACGGTGCCCCGCGGCGGCATAAGTGCGCACGCTCTCGCCAGCCTCGGCCATGAGGGTATGTACCGCGGCCGAACGCCCCGCTCCGCTGGCTCCCGACTTGGTGTCGGCGATGATCTGGCCGTGATTGATCCAGTCCATGCCCATCAGGGGCAGCACGGCCAGCGTCGTGGCCGTGACATGACAGCCCGGATTGGCGACCAGTTGCGCGTCACGGATCTCGTCGCGATAAAGCTCGGGCAGGCCGTAGACCGACCGCTCCACCCACTCGGGCGAGGCATGCTGCATGCCGTACCAGTGCGACCAGACGTCGAGATCCTTGAGCCGGTAGTCCGCCGCCAAGTCGATCACGCGCACGCCTTGCTCCAGCAGGGCCGGCGCCTCCTGCATGGCGATGCCATTGGGCGTGGCGAAAAACACCAGGTCGCAGGCGCTCAGGTCGCTTTCGCCCGGCGCGGTGAACCGTAACTCCGTATGACCTCGCAGGCTCGGATAGAGGTCGTCGACTCGGCGGCCGGCCTCGCCCCGCGATGTCATAGCGACCACATCCACCTCCGGGTGGTAGGCCAACAGGCGCATCAACTCGACCCCGGTATACCCGGTGCCGCCGACGATTCCGATCTTCTTCATGACTGCTCTCGACTCCTCGTGTATTCCTGGGCCCGGCCCCTCTCGAGGACCAAGCGGGTCGCCGGTCGAACCCGGGCGACAATCGTGGCATATTAGCAGGGCCGCCAAGCCGGGCCATCTTCGGCCCGGCCCGACCGCTCATCGATGACTCTTCCGCCCGGGAGGCCCGGCTCTTGACCGCTCTGCTCACCCGCATCACGGACTGGCTCGGCCGCCCGGTCAACCGGTTCATCGAGCGACTGCGACTGCGACTGGCGCAACCGGACGCCCTGCTGCAGGTCACCCTGCTGGGCCTGATCGCCGGCCTGGTCGCGGCCCTGCTGGTGGTCGCCTTCCGCCTCGCCCTGGAGGGCCTGCAGGTCTACGGCCTGGGGTTGCCGGGCGCCGAGCGCTACGAATCCCTGCCCCCCGAATGGCGTTTGTTGCTGCCCGTCATCGGCGCGCTGGCGCTGGGCCTGGCCTTCCATTTACTCCCGATGGGAATGCGGAATGTCGGCGTCGGCCACGTGATCATCCGCTTTCACCGGTTTGGCGCCGACATGCCATGGCAGAACGCCATCGTGCAGTTCTTCGCCGGCATCTGGGGGCTGTTGATCGGCCTGACCGGCGGCCGGGAAGGGCCCGGCATCCACCTGGGGGCCTTCAGCGGCAGCCTGCTCGGCCACAGCCTCGGCCTGCCCAACAACAGCGTGCGCACCCTGTCCGGCTGCGGGGTCGCCGCGGCCATCTCCGCAGCCTTCAACACGCCGTTGGCGGGGGTGATCTTCGCCCTCGAAGTGGTCATCAAGCAATACACGCTGGCCAGTTTCCTGCCGGTAATCCTCGCCTCGTCGATGGGCGCCCTGCTGGCGACGACCGTCTTCGGGCCGGAGACCCTTTTCACCATCGAGATTCACCACCAGATGTCGTTCTGGGAAGTGCCCACCCTGCTGGCATTGGGCCTGATCATCGGCACCATGGCCGCCGGCTACATACAGATCGTCGAGGGCACCATCGCGCGCAGCTGGAACTGGCCGGTCTGGGCACGCTTCACCGCCGCCGGGGTTGCCACCGGGATCATCGGCTTCTGGGTGCCGGAAATCCTGGGCATCGGCCACGACACCACCGACCTGGTCGCGGCCGCCGAGCTGACACTGGGCGCCCTGCTGATAATCGCCCTGGCCAAATGGCTGCTGGCCAGCGTGACGGTTGGCCTGGGCCTGCCCATCGGCACCATCGCCCCGGTCTTGATGACCGGCGCGGTGGTCGGCGGAACGGTCGGCAGCCTCCTCTATCAGTTCGACCAGATCCCCCTGACCGACGTCGCCTTCTACACGGTGCTGGGCATGGGGGCGATGATGGGAGCGACACTGCAGGCGCCGCTCGCCGCGCTGGCCGCGGTACTGGAACTCACCAGTGATACCGGCGCCATCCTGCCGGCGATGATCACCATCGTGGTCTCGGGACTGGTCAGCCGGATGGGCTTCGGCAAGGACGGTCTCTACGATGCCATCCTGCGCGCCAACGACCAGCAGATGCCGGGGCCATCGTTGTGGTTCAACGGCGACAACATCGGCGTGTCGAGCATCATCGAGCGACGGGTGGCCGAGGTGGCCTGCCCCTGCACCCTGGGCCGATTTGAACAGGCCCTGGAAGACAAGCCTGCTTGGCTGGTCATTCGTGACGAGAATCGCCAGGCGATGGGCGTGATCCGCTACGCCCCGGCCAAGGCCGCCTTCGAACAGACATTCAACCAGGCTTTGTTCGATGCCCAGGCCCAGGCGGAGCAAGCCCGGCGGCAGGCCAGCGAAGCCGAGGAAACCGAACCAGTCGAGGCCCCGGAGGGGGTAGAGGCGACGCCGGAGGCCAACGAGACGGCCGAGGGTCGCGAGCCGCAGGCCGTCGACATGGAGGCCATCGCCGCACAGGTCCGTGCCGAAGGGCGGATGGATCCGCGAGAGATCAGTGGCTTCTACCGTGCGGCGGACGTCGAAGTGGGCTACACCCTGACCCAAGCCCAGCGAGTCATGCGCGAAAACGACGTCGAAGTGCTGGTCGCCCGCCGCATGCTCGGTTCCCCGCACGCCCGAACACTGGGCGTGATGACAGCGGCCATGCTCGAACAGGCCATCGTCGAGCGTTGAGCCCGAGTCAGCGACACACGCGACGGAAACTTTGCCCCCACCCAACAGTCCATCACAGGCGGGCGCCGCCACGCCCCTTACTTGCTTTGATCAGAGGTTTCGAAATGTTGCCACGCCCCCATGCCGACCAACCGGCCACGCGCGCCGAGGACGACCACCACGGCCTCGCCCGTCGACGCTTGTTGCTGGGCGGTACCGGCGCCCTGCTCTCACTGGCCCTGGGCGGCTGCCTATCGGACAGCGGCGTGCCGCTCGCCGGGGTGACGGTGCAGGATCTGGCCGGGAAGCCCGTGGATCTGGAATCGATCAAGGGCAAGCCCACACTGATCACGTTCTGGGCCACCACCTGCCCGGGCTGCATCAAGGAAATCCCGCACATCAAGGAACTGCATGAAAAGTACGCCTCCCAGGGCGTGAACATCGTCGGGCTCGCCATGAGCTACGACCCCCTCGACCAGATCAACACGATGGTCGAGAACAAGGACATGAACTACACCATCTGGCAGGACAAGGACGGGCTTGCGGCCAAGGCCTTCGGTCCGGTGCGGGTCACGCCCACGACCTTCGTGCTCGATCGCGAGGCCCGCATCGAGTTTCAGAAGATCGGCGTATTCGACACGGAGCGTGTCGAGAAGATACTCGACCGGTTGACGGCCTCTTCCTGAAGCGACCCTGCCCGACCGATAGCCAACGCCCCGCGAGACGGGGCGTTTTTGGTTACACTGGTGGCCTTTGCGCCACACCACCCCGGTGGGCACATCCCGTCAAGAAATCCCGGAACAGGCCATGAACATCTCCATCAAGACCCCCGAGGAAATCGAGCAGATCCGGCACGCCAGCCAGCTGGCCGCCGAGGTACTGGTTCTGCTGCGCGAACACGTCAAGCCGGGCGTGACCACCGGGGAGCTCAACGAGATCGCCCACCAGCATATGACCGAGGTCCAGGGTGGCACGCCGGCAACGCTCGGCTACCACGGCTTCCCAGCCTCGATCTGCACCTCGCTCAACCACCAGGTCTGTCACGGGATTCCGGGCGAGAAGACGCTGCGGGACGGCGACATCCTCAATATCGATGTCACCGTGATCAAGGACGGCTGGCACGGCGACACCTCGGCGATGTACACCGTCGGCAAGCCCTCGGTGCGCGCTCAACGCCTGATCGACGTCACCCATGAGGCGATGATGAAGGGCATCGAGACCGTGCGGCCCGATGCCACGCTCGGTGACATCGGGCATGCCATCCAGAGCCATGCCGAATCCAGCGGCTTTTCCGTGGTCCGCGAGTACTGCGGCCACGGCATCGGCCGCAACTTCCACGAGGACCCGCAGGTGGTCCATTACGGCAAGCCGGGCGAGGGCGTGCGCCTCAAGCCGGGCATGGTCTTCACCATCGAGCCGATGATCAACGCCGGCAAGCGCGAGATCAAGCTACTCGGTGACGGCTGGACGGTGGTCACCAAGGATCACACCCTCTCCGCACAATGGGAGCACACGGTCGCCGTGACGGAAGACGGGGTCGACATCCTCAGTCTGCCCCCGGCTTAAGCCCGGCTACCCGCACGCGATATGACGCTAGCCGACACCACATCGTTCAACGACCAGACCACCTTCCCCGCGGACCGGCCGCTGGCCCGCCAGCTCGACATGCTCAACCAGCACTGGGCCGACGCCCTGGCCGGGGATACCGAAGCGCGCGCCTTCGTCAACGAAGTGACCGCCCGTGTCGACAGCGCACTGCGCCACCTCTGGCAGGACAAGCTCGAAGGCATTCCCTGTGCCTTGCTGGCCGTTGGCGGGTACGGCCGCGGTGAGATGTTCGTGCATTCGGACATCGACGTGATGGTCCTGACCCGCGATCACGCCCACGACGAGCCGGTGCAGGCGTTCCTCTACACTCTCTGGGATACCGGTCTGTCGATCGGCTACGCGGTTCGCAGTCTCGATGAGTGCATCGAGGCGGCCGAGGACCCGACCGTCTACACCAGCCTGCTGGAATCCCGGCTAGTCGCCGGGGACGCGGCCCTTCTCGCCGAGATGGACCGATCCATCCGCGACGAAAACGCCTTCCCGGCAGACTGGTTCTTCACCGCCAAGCTCCAGGAACAGCAGGACCGGTATCGCTCCCACGACAACGTCGGCACCAAGATCGAGCCGCACCTCAAGGGAGGCCCGGGCGGGCTGCGCGACCTGCACACCATCCGCTGGCTGGCCAACCGCATCGACGGGGCGCCGGCGCTGCCCGGCATGCACCGGGCCGGCCTGCTGCGGGATGACGAATTCCAGGCCCTCGAGCACGCCGAGTCGCTGCTGTTCCGGATCCGGATCGGTCTGCACGGCCTGGCCGAGCGGGCCGAGGAACGCCTGCTCCTGACACACCAGAAGACCCTCGCCACGGCCTTCGGCTACGAGGGCGAGCAGGACGGCAATCTCGCGGTCGAACGCTTCATGCAACATTTCTTTCGCGCGACCATCGAGGTCGAGCGGCTCAACCAGCTGTTGCTGCAACGCTGGCGGGAGCGACTGCAGCCGACGATTCTCGAGCCGGTGGAACGGATCAATCCCCGCTTTATCAAGCGCGGCCAACTGATCGAGACCCGCGATGCGCAGGTGTTCATGCGCTCGCCTACCGCCATACTCGAATTGTTCCTCCTGCTGGCCGAGCAACCCGAGGTCGAGGGAATGACGGCCGCCACCGCACGACAGCTGCGCGCCAACCTGTCGGTGATCGACCCGGGCTTTCGTGCCAACCGCCAGGCCAAGGCACTGTTCATGCGACTGCTGCATGCCGAGCGGGGCGTTTACCTGGCGCTGCGCAACATGAACCTCACCGGCGTACTGGCCGCCTACATTCCAGCGTTTGCGCCCATCGTGGGCCTGATGCAGTTCGATCTCTTCCATGCCTACACGGTCGACACCCACACCCTGTTGGTGATCCGCAACCTGCGGCGTCCGGCCCTGCCGGAATACCATGACGAGAACCCCAACGCGGCCGAGGCCTTCGCCCGCATCCCCCGCCCCGAGGTGCTCTATCTGGCCGGGTTGTTCCACGACATCGCCAAGGGCCGCGGCGGCGACCATGCCCTGCTTGGCGCCACCGATGCACGCGCCTTCGCCCTCTCCCACGGCTTGTCGCGCGACGACGTCGATCTCGTGGGCTGGCTGGTCGAGCAGCACCTGCTGCTCTCGTTCACCGCCCAGCGCCAGGACATCGAAGACCCGGAAGTCATCCGGCGTTTTACCAAGCAGGTAGGCAGCGCGGAACGGCTCGACTATCTCTATCTGCTGACGGTGGCGGACATCCGGGCGACCAACCCGCAACTGTGGAACTCCTGGCGCGACTCGCTCCTGCGCCGACTGTTCGAACTGGCCCACCAGCACTTCGCCGAAGGGGTGCGATCCTCGGCCCAGATCGTGCGCGAGACTCGCCGGGACGCCAATCGACAAGGGTCGAGCGAGGGCATGGATGCCGGCAAGCTGGCCGCATGGCTGTCAGGCATGCCCGAGGAATACTTCCTGCGCAACGAGATCGACAACATCCTGCGCCACTCGCGCGTGGCAATCGACGCCGACCTGCCCGCGTTAAGCATCAACGACGACCCCACCCACCAGGCCACCCAAATCCTGATCCTGGCGCAGAATCACCCCGCCCTGTTCGCCCACGTGGTCGCCGGCATCGACCGCGAGGGCCTCAACGTCCAGTCGGCCAATATCACCGTGATTCCTCGCCCCATGGTGGTGGAAAGCGGACTGACTGCCGTGGACATGGCGGGCTACCGCGAACAGTTGCCCAACTCCGAGCTGATCCTGCTGGAATTCTTTGTCCTGGACCGCCAAGGGCGCGCCATGACCGACCCCGGCGCGATCGAAGCGCTGCACGAACGACTGGTCGAGGTGGTGCACCAGCCGGATCAGGCCCTGTCGATCACCCAGCGACGCACGCCCGCTCAGCTTTCCAGCCTGAACGTCGATACCGAAGTGGAATTCTTCGCCGATGTGGCCCGGGCCCGAACCATGATCCAGGTGCTGGCCAAAGACCGGCCGGGCCTGCTCGCCGATCTGTCGGACACCCTGTGGCGAATGGGGGCGATCCTGCTGCACGCACGCATTGCCACACTGGGCGAGCGCGCCGAGGACGCCTTCTTCGTGGTCGACCAGTACGGTCACCCGATCAATGACCGGGAGCATCAACGGGCGATCGCCGAGGCGCTGATCCGGGCGGCCAAGGGTGACAATGACGTTGATGCCGAGGAGCGAGGGCGAACATGAGCGGCATCGATCATAATGCGCCGGCCAACCAACCGGCGGGAGACTGGGCACTGGTCGACGAACGCCGCGACTTTCTCGTGGTGACCAAGCCCGAGCGGATGCTTTCCGTGCCCGGGATCGGCCCGGAAAAGCGCGACTGCCTGATCCACCGGGTACAACTCGAGTTCCCCGAAGCCCGCATCGTCCATCGGCTGGACTGGGATACATCGGGCCTGCTGGTGCTCGCGCGCAACGCCCGGGCCCATTCATTCCTCTCGAAGGCCTTCGCCGCGCGGGAGGTGGACAAGACCTACGAGGCCCTGATCGACGCCCCGCTGGACGCTGCCGAGGGGCTGATCGATCTGCCCATCGGCAAGGACCACGAGCGCCGGCCGCGCTACCGCATCGACCCGGAGAGCGGGCGTCCGTCGCAGACCCGCTACCGCGTGGCCGAACCGGTCGAAGACGGCATCCGCGTGATTCTCGAGCCGATCACCGGCCGCTCGCACCAGCTGCGCGTGCATCTGCTGGCACAGGGACGGCCCATCCAGGGCGACTCGCTCTATCACCCCCAGGCGCATCGCCGCCCGCGCCTGATGCTGCATGCTGCCCGACTGGTCTTCCCCGACCCGGAACGCCCCACCGGGCCGAAAGCCGCCTATCACTGCGAAACGCCGTTCTAGGGAACGGTCTGCACGAATCCAACCTGCCGGTCGATCACGAGGCAATCGCCCGCGGGTGAACGGGCATCTGCCGAACAAGGGCCTATAGTAATCGACAGGCCACCGCCCACAGACAAGAAGGACAGGGCATCCGCACCATGCCGCTCAGGGACCACAAGACCACTCCAAAACGCCCGGTCTTCCTCGACCTGCGCCGGATACATTTTCCTCCATCGGCCATCGCTTCGATCGCCCATCGCGTCACCGGGATCCTGATGATCCTGGCGATGCTCCCGGCCACCTGGCTGTTTGCCCTGAGCCTGTCCGGTCCGGCTGGATTCACGCGGGCAGGCGATCTGCTGACGGGGCTGCCGGCACGCATGGCGGGGCTGCTGCTCGCCTTGGCCCTGGCCCATCACCTGTTCGCCGGCATCCGCTATCTGCTGCTGGATGTCGACATCGGCATCAGCCGGATCACCGCCCGCCGCAGTGCGCTGCTGGTGATGGGCGTGGGCGTGATCGCCGGAGTGGGGCTCTGGTTGGGGCTATGGGCATGAGCGGGCTGAGCGCCTGGCTGATCCAGCGCCTCTCCGCGCTCTATCTCGGCGCGTTCACCGTCTACGCGGTGATCCGCCTGTCCTTGGCCGACTCGTGGACGCATGCGGCGTGGAGCGCCTGGCTTGCCGCACCGCTCAATGCCGTAACGCTCTGGCTGGCCGTGCTGGCACTCCTGCTGCATGCTTGGGTCGGCGGACGCGACGTACTGCTCGATTATGTCCATCCGACCGGTCTGCGGGTGGTCATGCTGACCTTACTGGCCGGCTGGCTGCTGGGGTCGGGGATCTGGTTCGGCGCGGCACTACTGGAGGTGATGTGAGCAAACCACGACAGGTCGATGCGCTGGTGATCGGTGCCGGGGGCGGTGGACTGCGCGCCGCCCTGCAGCTGGCCCAGGGCGAGACAAGCGTAGCGGTGGTATCCAAGGTCTTCCCCACCCGGTCGCACACCGTCGCCGCGCAGGGCGGCGTCAACGCCTCGCTGGCCAACGCGCTGCCGGACAATTGGCACTGGCACATGTTCGACACGATCAAGGGCAGCGACTACCTCGGCGACCAGGACGCGATCGAGTACATGTGTCATGCCGCACCCGGAGCGGTCCGGGAACTGGAACACTTCGGCGTGCCGTTCTCGCGCCTACCCGACGGGCGCATCTACCAGCGCGCCTTCGGCGGGCAGAGCCAGGATTTCGGTGGCGAGCAGGCCGCACGCACCTGCGCCGCCGCCGACCGCACCGGGCACGCCATCCTCCACTCGCTCTACCAGCAGAATCTCGCCGCCGGCACACACTTCTTCGACGAGCATTACGCGCTCGATCTGCTGGTCGACGACCAGGGCATGATCCTCGGCGCGGAAGTCCTCGACATTGCCAGCGGCGAGACGACCACCATCGAGGCACGCACCACCCTGCTCGCCACCGGCGGGGCGGCCCAGATCTACCGCACCAACACCAACGCACTGATCAACACCGGCGACGGCATGGCCATGGCCCTACGCGCCGGCATTCCGCTCCAGGACATGGAGTTCGTCCAGTTCCATCCCACCGGCATCGCCGGCAAGGGCATGCTGATCACCGAAGGGGTGCGCGGCGAGGGCGGCTACCTGGTCAATGCCGATGGCGAGCGTTTCATGGAGCGCTATGCGCCGACCGCCCGCGACTTGGCCAGCCGCGACGTGGTCAGCCGGGCGATCGTCACCGAGATCCGCGAAGGGCGCGGCTGCGGCCCGAATCGCGACCACGTTCTGCTCAAGCTCGACCACCTCGGCGAAGAGGTCATCCGTGAACGCCTACCGGCGATTCGCGAGACCGCGAAGACCTTCGTCAACGTCGATCCGGTCGACGATCCCATTCCGGTCTTCCCTACCGCGCACTACACCATGGGCGGCATCCCCACCAACCGCCACGGGCAGGTGGTGCGCCCGGGCGAGGACGGCACCGACGCCCCCGTCGAGGGCCTGTATGCCGTGGGCGAATGCGCCTGTGTGTCCGTGCACGGCGCCAACCGGCTCGGCGGCAACTCCCTGCTCGACATCGTGGTCTTCGGCCGCGCTGCGGCCCGGCACATGCTCGATTACCTGGCCGCACACCGCGACCGTCGCCCCTTGCCGGAACAGGCGCCCGCCCGCGCGCGGGCCCTGGCCGATGCCATCGAGAAGCGGGAGACCGGCGAGTCGGTGGCCGCCCTGCGCCGTGAACTCCAGCAAACCATGGAGGACTACGCCGGTGTCTTCCGTCGCCAGGATCAACTGGACGAGGGGCTCGAGCGCATCCGCCGGCTGCATGCCCGCAGCCGGCAACTGGCGATCGGGGATCATGGGCGCGTGTTCAACACCGCGAGGATCGAGGCGCTGGAACTGGTCAATCTTGCCGACGTGGCACTGGCGGCGATCAATGCGGCGGCGGCCCGGACCGAAAGCCGCGGCGCGCACTCCCGGGTCGACCATCCCGAGCGCGACGACGAGCACTGGCTGGTGCACAGCCTGTTCTCGCTCGAGACCGGCATGCATTACAAGCCGGTTCGGACCATCCCGCTGACCGTGGAATCATTTCCGCCCAAACCGAGGGTCTACTGATGGGCTCACCCCGCGAATGGCTGCCAGTCCGCTTCCTGCAACGTCCCGGCCTGCGCGACGGGCGGATGCGCTTTTCCATCTACCGCTACGATCCAGAAAGCGACGAGGCACCTCGTCAGCAGGAATACGTCCTCGACGACCTATCCCCGGACGACATGTTGCTCGACGCCCTGTTGCGGCTGCGCGAGATCGACGAGACGCTGGGTTTTCGTCGTTCCTGTGGCGAGGGAGTCTGCGGGTCGGATGCGATGAACATCAACGGGCGCAATGGGCTGGCCTGCATCACCCGGCTGGGCACGCTGACCGACCCGGTGGATATCCGCCCGCTGCCGGGCATGCCGGTGATCCGTGATCTGATCGTCGACATGGACAACTTCCACCACCAGTACCAGCGGGTCGAACCCTGGCTGCAGCCGGACGCCCCGCCCCCGGACCGGGAGCAGAACCAGACGCCCGCCGAGCGCGAGCGGCTCGATGGCCTGACCGAGTGCATTCTCTGCGGCTGCTGCTCGGCCGCCTGCCCGTCTTACTGGTGGAACCCGGAGCGCTTTCTCGGCCCGGCGGCACTGCTGCAGGCCGCCCGCTTCATCGAGGACAGCCGGGACACCGCCACCAAAAAACGCCTCGAGCAGCTTGACGACGCCTACAAGCTGTTTCGCTGCCACACCATCATGAACTGTGCCGAGGTCTGCCCGAAGGGTCTCAATCCCACCGAGGCGATCGGCCGCATCCGTCGACGCATGCTGGGTCGACATGTCTGAGGAGGAACGGCGCGCCCGGCTTCGCTGGCGCTGCCGACGCGGCCTGCGCGAGCTCGACCTGCTGCTCGCCCCGTTTGCCGAACGGCAACTGTCCGTGCTTGCGCCCGACGAGCTCGATGCCCTCGACCGCCTTTTGATCTCGGCCGATCAGGACCTGCAGTCCTGGCTCCTCGGCCGGGAACGTCCGACCGACGACTCCCTGGCCGAGTTGGTGGAGCGAATCCGAGAACAGGCGCGCTCGTACAGCTGAGTCTTGCCGGAGCGGACTGGGAGATGGGGCCGCCGTCGAAGCACCTGCGCAACATCGAGCGATCAAGCCGGCCCGATCCCTACCAATTCCACTGCATTGCCATCCGGATCGCGGAAGAACAACGCATCCCGCCCTGATCGGGACCGAGTGAATGCGACGCCATGCCAGTCGAGCCGCTCGGCAAACGGCGCGGTAGTCGCCACCCGCAGGGCGAAATGCCGATCACGCCCGCCATGTGCCGGTCGGCCACCTACCGGATCCGGATTGGCCAACTCCAGCAAGTGCAGCGCCTGACCGCCCCCCAACGACAACCACGCGCCGGGGAAACCCAGATCGGGGCGCGCCAGCGGCTCGAGCCCCAACACGTCCCGATAGAAACCCTCGGCCCGGTCGGTCTCGGCGACCAGCAGACTGACGTGGTCGATCCCACGCACTTGCTCTTCACTCACGCCTCGTCCTCCCATCGACTCGCGTATAATCGCCGTCCAAAATCTAATTTGGCACGGACTCGGACGGCAGCGGCAAGCCGCACGCACCTTCCCTTAGTCCGTCCAGGCTCCGCAACCATTGTATTCACCTCGACACGGCCGCGCATGAACTCGGATCTGGATCGTCTTCACCCCTACCCGTTCGAGAAGCTGGCCGAACTCAAGGCCGGCGCTCGCCCACCCGCGGATCGCAAGCACATCCCGCTGTCCATCGGCGAACCGAGGCACGCCCCGCCAGCCATCGTTCTCGACACCCTGCGCGAGGCCCTGCCGGAGATCGCACGCTACCCGGCGACCAAAGGCGAGCCGGCCCTGCGCGAGGCAATGGCCAACTGGCTCACCCGACGCTTCGGTCTGGGTGAGGGGCAACTCGATCCGGAAGCCAATGTGCTGCCGGTCGCCGGCACCCGCGAGGCGCTGTTCGCCATTGCCCAGGCGGTGGTCGATCGGGATGCCGGCGACGAGCCGCCGGTGGTGCTGATGCCCAACCCGTTCTACCAGATCTACGAGGGGGCCGCCCTGCTCGCCGGCGCGGAGCCGTATTACTACCCGACGCTGGAAGAAAACGGCTTCCTGCCGGACTTCGACGCGATCCCCGAGGCCATCTGGGAGCGCGCCCAGCTCCTGTACGTCTGCTCGCCGGGCAATCCCAGCGGGGCGGTGATCGACGCGCCGCGCTACCGAGACCTGCTGGTGAAGGCTGCCCGCTTTGGTGTGGTGGTGGCCGCCGACGAGTGCTATTCCGAGATCTACTTCGACGAGGGCCAGCCGCCCATCGGCCTGCTCGAGGTCGCCGCCGAACGCGGGGGCGAGGATCCGTTCAGGAACGTGATCGTCTTCCACAGCCTCTCCAAGCGCTCCAACCTGCCCGGTCTGCGCTCCGGGCTGGTCGCGGGCGACGCCGTCCTGCTCAAGCGCTTCCTGCGCTATCGCACCTACCAGGGCTGCGCCCTGCCGCTGCCGACTCAGCAGGCGAGCATCACGGCCTGGAACGACGAGGCACACGTGCGCGCCAATCGCGGCTTTTACCGCGAGAAGTTCGACGCGGTGCTCGACATCCTCGGACCGGTCGGCGGCATCGACGTGCGTCGGCCCGATGCGGGCTTCTACCTTTGGGCCGGCGTCGAGGGCGACGAACGCGACTTCGCCCGCCGGCTGTTCGCCGAGCAGAACGTCACCGTGCTGCCGGGACGGTTCCTGTCCCGTGAGACGAACGGCGTGAATCCCGGGGCGGGGTTCGTGCGGATGGCGCTGGTGGCCGAGCTGGACGACTGCGTCGAGGCGGCGGAACGGATTCGGGCGATGCTTTCCTGATTCGTTTTGGTGAGTGTGATTGACGCTCGACAGGGTTTCGCACGCCAGTTTGCCAAGGTGACACCGATGCACTGCCGTGCTCGGCGCGCGAGTCGATTTTCTTGCTTGTCCAAGAAAACCGACGAAAAGAAGACACCCCGATGCCTTGGCCCTTCGGGCCTGATCGACTCGGATTGAATCCGAGCCGATCAGGCTCGCGAACAAGGGGTTGCGGACGGGTCGGTTCGACGCGACGTCGTGTCGCGACGAACCTCTGGCCGGCGTCCATGCCGGACAGACCCTGCACCCACTCGTTCGCGAGGCAAGGCATAAGGGGAACCGCCCCCTTCGCCCAAAACTGAAACATGGACCCCAGACGCTCCCGCTGCCTTGAGCAGTTGAGTCACGCCGCTGGATGGTTGGGAACCAAAGCCCCTTGCGTCCTGCCTCGTGGCCGGTGGATGACTCGGGGTCGGAGCGACAGGGACGTCGCTCCGAGGCTCGCCGTGACAGGAAGTCACGTCGAGCCGGCCCCAAAGGCAGCCACCGATCGCGAGGCTTCGAGTGCGGACGAAGTACGTGCTCGAAGGCCCGCAGGGCCAGGACGCCGGGGTGCCCTTCTTTTCGCCTCTTTTCTTGGGCAAGCAAGAAAAGGGGCTCGCGCGCCCGGCACCCGGGCTCGTCAAAACCCCGTCCGCGAAACCGGCGTGCGAAAACCCTGACGGTTGCTCTACAGACAACCCACACCCCGGGAGACAAACGCCATCAACGATCTGTTGTTACAATAGCCATCAGTTGATTACCCAGTTTCCCGGCCGACCCACAGAGGTCGGCCGCTCGTTTTTGCAAACATTTTCAGGAGCATCCGATGGACATCTCTTCCATTCGCGACACCATCGAATCGGCCTTCGAGCGCCGCGCCGAGATCAATCCGGGCAATGCCCCGGCCGACGTGGTCGAGGCGGTCGAGACCGCGTTGGCCGGCCTGGACGACGGTTCGCTGCGTGTGGCCGAGCGCCGGGGCGTGGGCGACTGGCAGGTCAACGAGTGGCTGAAGAAGGCCGTGCTGCTTTCGTTCCGCCTGCGCAACAACGAGGTGGTCTCCGGCGGTGACGTGAACTACTTCGACAAGGTGCCGACCAAGTTCGCCGACTGGGACCAGGCCCGCTTCGAACAAGCCGGCATGCGCGTGGTACCAAACGCCGTCGCCCGCCGCGGCAGCTTCATCGCCAAGAACACCGTACTGATGCCCTCCTACACCAACATCGGCGCCTACGTCGACGAGGGCACCATGGTCGACACCTGGGCGACTGTCGGCTCCTGCGCCCAGATCGGCAAGAACGTCCACCTGTCCGGTGGCGTGGGCATCGGTGGCGTGCTTGAGCCACTGCAGGCCGCCCCGACCATCATCGAGGACAACTGCTTCATCGGCGCACGCTCCGAGGTAGTCGAGGGCGTGATTGTCGAGGAAGGCTCGGTGATCTCGATGGGCGTCTACATCGGCCAGTCGACCAAGATCTACGACCGCGAGACCGGCGAGATCCACTTCGGCCGCGTGCCGGCCGGCTCGGTGGTGGTCTCCGGCAACCTGCCGTCCAAGGATGGCAAGTACAGCCTGTACTGCGCGGTGATCGTCAAGAAGGTCGACGAGAAGACCCGCTCCAAGGTGGGCATCAACGAGTTGCTGCGCGACGTGTGACCCTCGGCGGGCGAGCGCCCGCTATACCGCTGACCTATTCCCGGCCCGCCTTTTCGACCGACACCGGTCAAGGCGGGCTTTTTGCGTCCGGAGGGGATACGCACGGAGAACGGGAACGGCACTGGAACGTCGGCGAACAGGCCTGCATGAGATAAAACGGCTTACGAGTCGGCGCTGCGCCGCCCCACGCCGTGGGTGACGAAGCCGGGACCCTGGTGGCCCGGGCCCTCGTCGAGCATCACCTTGCCCTCGGCAAGAATCAGCCAGTCGAGCATCGGCAGGTCTTGGGCGAGATCACTGGCACGCACCAACATGTCGGCCCGCTTGGGGCCTCCGCTCTGGTAGGCCAGCTGGCGCGGATGGAACAGCTCGATGATCAACAGACCGCCGGGGCGAATCGCCATGGCGGCCCGCCGATAGACCTCCCGGCGGGCCGCCGGCTCGAAATGCAGGTAGATCAACACCGCGGCATCGAAGCCGTCCTCTTCCCAGGCCCACTCGGTCAGATCCTCACAGTGGACGCTCAGACTGACGTCACGCTCGTCGGCCAGCTGACGGGCCTTGTCACAACCCACGGCGGAGTAGTCGACGCTGGTGACATCGAAGCCCTGCTCGGCCAGCCACACCCCGTTGCGCCCTTCACCATCCCCCAGCACCAGCACGCGCCCTCCCTGGGGCAACCGATGGATTTGGCTCAGCAGGAACTCGTTGGGGTGGGTCCCGTAGAGGAAATCGACCTGCCCGTACTTCTCGTTCCAGAATTCCGACATCGTCCGTTCGGCCTGTGCTGATGGAATGGAGTGCCAGTGTAAACCATGGTGCCGCCGACCCCGGGGCTTCGTCAGTGCGACTCGATGCCCCGCTCGACGGGGAAGAGTATGCGAAAGCAGCTTCCCTTCCCGGGACTGCTGTCGATCTGCAATCGCGCGCCGTGGCGCAGGGCGACGTGCTTGACGATCGCCAGGCCCAGGCCGGTGCCGCCCCGCGAGCGCGAGCGCCCCACATCGATCCGATAGAAGCGCTCGGTCAGCCGCGGGATGTGCCTTGCCTCGATGCCGATGCCGCTGTCGTGGACAGCGAACACCGGCCTTCCGGTTTCATCCCGCTCCCAGCGCACATCGACCCGCCCCCCGGCGGGCGTGTATTTGACCGCATTGAACACCAGATTGGAAAACGCCGACTGCAGTTCGCGCGGCACGCCCCGCAGATGCAAGGACGGTTCGATATGCGCGGTGATCTGGTGGCCTTCCTCACCGGAGACCAGGCGGGCATCCGCAAGAATCGGCTCGACCAGGTGGGTGACGTCCACTTCCTCGAACAGCTCCTCGTCGGGCTGCGAGGTTTCCAGGCGCGAGAGCAGCAACAGGTCCTCGACGATCCGCCGCATCCGGTCTGCCTGTTGATGCATGTTCGACAGGATGCGCTGCATCTGCGGATCCATTTCCTCCTCGGCATCCATCAGGGTCTCGACGTAACCGGCCAGCACCGTCAGCGGGGTGCGCAGTTCGTGGGAGACGTTGGCGACGAAGTCCTGACGCACGCCCTGCAAGCGATGCAATGCAGTCACGTCCCGACCGATCAGCAGATAGCGATCCGAGCCGTAGGGCTCGATGCGCAGACTCAGGGTGCGGGTCTCGTCACCGGGGGCGGCGATCTCGAGGGGGGGCTGATCGCTGCCCTGGTCGAGCCAGTCGGTGAAGGCCGGTGCCCGCCACAAGTTGTCCAGACGCAGGCCGATATCGGCGCGGCTCAGACCCAGCATGTCGATGGCTGCGAGGTTGAGCCAGGCGATCTCCCGCTCCTCGGTGAGCACGACCATCGCATCGGGCACGGACATGGCGGAGTGGTGATAGCGCTTGAGCAGACGGGCCAGGCGGCGCTGGCGTCGGTACCAGGTGCGTCGCAAACGACGCTGACGCGCCTGCACCAGACCCGGCACCCCGGGAACGCGCCGGCGCTCCCGGGCAATCGGCAGGCTGCGGGCCAGATAGGCCACCCGCCACAACAGACTGACGGCATAGGCGCCCAAACCCAACGCAGCACACCAGCCCCAAAGGCCGGTCCGGGCAGGCATCCAGGCCGTCAGCAGCAGACCGGCGATCAGGGCAGGTAGCGCCGCCGCGGCGAGCAACAGCGCTTCCTCGCGCCAGGCTTGCACGCGGGCCTGGGCACGCCGGGCCAAACGCGCGCGGCTGCGGCGCTCTCGGCTATCGCCTTCCCCAAGGCGGGCGGTCAGGGGCGGTCGCGGGTCATTCTGGCTCATCTCAACTTCCGGGTAGCCTCGCGCAAGGGGCTTTTCCCCACGGCCGGCCTACTTGGCCGACAGGCGATAACCCACTCCGCGGACAGTCTGAATCAGAGCATCATACCCGCTGGGGGCCAACACCTTGCGCAGGCGCAGAATGTGCACATCGACAGTGCGTTCCTCGACATAGGCATTCTGTCCCCAGACCCGGTCTAGCAACTGGGCCCGACTGAAGACCCGATCCGGATGCCCCATGAGAAACGCCAACAGTCGGAATTCGGTAGGTCCAATATCGATGGCCTCATCGGCCGCGGTCACACGATAGCTCTCCTGGTCGAGTTTCAGGCCGGCCACGTCGAGCACCGGGCTTTCCGTATCGGGTGCCGTGCGTCGCAACACCGCCTTGATGCGCGCCATCAGCTCGCGCGGCGAGAATGGCTTGGTGACGTAGTCATCGGCACCGGCCTCAAGCCCGCTGACCTTGTCCTCTTCCTCACCTCGCGCGGTGAGCATCACGATGGGGACGTCACTGGTGAGTTCGTCACGCTTGAGTCGGCGAGCAAACTCGATACCGCTTGCGCCCGGCAGCATCCAATCGAGTAACACCAGGTCCGGCATCTTGCGGGAGATCTGCTCGTAGGCCTCCACGACATCGCCGGCCTCCACCAGGTCGTAGCCTGCCCGTCCCAGCGCGAAAACCACCATCTCGCGGATCGGCTTTTCGTCTTCGACTATCAGTATCGTCTTCTGCATCCGACTCCACCGGCACGCCGCCGGCCCTCATTGCGACAATTGGTTCGGGAGGCATTAAACGCCCCTGTCATGACAACTGCATGACAAGATGACAGCATGACGCCTCCCCGGAAGCCACAATAGGGGCTAGAATTCCGTTCCCAACCTTGCAGGAGCCGCGCCGACCATGAAAACCGCCGACCCCGAAATCGTCGCGCTGGACGTCGCCCGGGCATTGACCGAAGACATTGGCAGCGGCGACGTTTCCGCCCAGTTGATCCCGGCCGACCAGACCGCTCACGCCCGGATCATCAGCCGCGAAACCGGCGTGTTATCCGGAATGGCTTGGGCGGACGCCACCTTCCGACGGGTCTCGCCCCAGGTGCGCGTAGAATGGGCCGCCACCGACGGCGATGCGCTTTCCCCCGACCAGAGCCTCTGCCGGGTCAGCGGGCCGGCGCGGGCCATGCTGACGGCCGAGCGGGTCGCGCTGAACTACCTGCAGACCCTGAGCGCCACGGCCACGGTCACGCGGGAATTCGTCAAGGCGGTCGAGGGGACCGGCGCGCGCATCTTGGACACGCGCAAGACCCTGCCGGGACTGCGTTACGCGCAGAAAAAAGCGGTGGTGGACGGCGGGGGGCAGAACCATCGCATGGGCCTGCACGACATGGTGATGATCAAGGAGAACCATATCCGCGCGGCGGGCTCGATCACCGAAGCGGTGCGTGCCGCCAGTGTGATTGCCCGCGACCTGCCACTGGAGGTGGAAGTGGAAGACCTGACCCAGTTGGAAGAGGCCTTGCGGGCCGGCGTGAAACGCATTCTGCTAGACAACTTCGAACCCAACCTCTTGCGCGAGGCGGTCGCCATCAATGCGGGACGGGCGAAGCTGGAATCCTCCGGCAACGTTTCCCTGAAGACGATCCGCGAAGTGGCCGAAACCGGTGTGGACTACATCTCCATCGGCGCCCTGACCAAACACGTGCACGCCCTGGACCTGTCCATGCGCTTCGTCGAGTAAAGCGCCCGATCTTCGTCATCGGGCCGCGCGTACCGATCATTCGAAGTGGTAGTAGGTCTCGTTCATCCAGGCGGTCACCGCGTCAACCTCCTCGTCGAACCACGGCAGGCCGAAATTGGTCGCACAGCCCTGGACCATGGTGCGCAGGCTGTCGTAGCCGTCCAACTTGCCGGCTTGTGCACGGGCCTTGAACCAGGCCTCGTCATGCGGAACCATGTGGCATTCGGAGCAGTTCTCGGCGAACAGCTCACCGCCCCAGGAGATGTCCGGCTCCTCGGCCTGAGCGGGCACCGTCATGGCCAGGCCCGCCAACAGGCCCAGGCAAAGCCCCAGCCGGCGACTCGGGTTTCGTGTCACGGCAAATGTCTTCCCGTTTTGCATGGCAATATCCCTCTGTGTTTCCTGCAATTTCGGACCCTGGAAGCAGGGCCAGACCAGTTGAAGTGTAGGACGGCGCCACTGATACGAAAATCAATTTTTCCTATCCGGAACAACATAATTCTCTTACAAGGGCTATTCGATGATCACCGTTTACGGCATCAGAAGCTGCGACACCGTCAGGAAGGCACGGGCTTGGCTTGACGCACAGGGGCTAGAATACCGCCTCCATGACTACAAGAAAGAAGGCGTGCCCGCCGATCGACTGGGCGATTGGATCGAAAGCTTCGGCTGGGAGACGGTGATCAACCGCCGAGGCACCACTTGGCGCCGCCTGCCCGAGACGCAGCGCGAGACCATGAACGTCGAGCGCGCCACCGAGGCCGCCCTGACCAACCCCAGCCTGATCAAGCGCCCGATCGTCGAACACGACGGGGGCACGCTGGTCGGCTTCGATATGGAAAAGTGGCAGGAGGTGCTGCGATGAGCGATGCGACCATCGATCTGGCCCGCGAACTGATTCGGCGACCGTCGATAACCCCCGATGATCGAGGATGCCAGCCGCTGATCGCCGAGCGAATCGCTCCGCTGGGTTTTGCCATTCAGGCCCTGCGCTTCGAGGAGGTCGACAACCTCTGGGCCGTGCAGGGCAAGCGGGGCCCCTTGTTCGTCTTCGCCGGACACACCGACGTGGTGCCAACGGGCGATGAAACCCTGTGGAGCCACCTGCCGTTCGCCGCCGACATCCACAAGGGCAAGCTCTACGGGCGCGGAGCCGCCGACATGAAGGGCTCGGTCGCGGCCATGGTCACGGCCGTGGAACGTTTTCTCGCCCGCCAGCCGGAGCCGTCATTCCGGTTGGGCTTTCTAATCACCAGTGACGAAGAGGGGCCGGCACGCCACGGCACCAAGCGGGTCATGCAGTGGCTGCGCGAGAAGGGACAGAAGATCGACTGGTGCCTGGTGGGTGAGCCGTCCAGCCGCGAACGCCTGTGCGATGAATACAAGATTGGCCGGCGCGGCTCGATCACCGCCGATCTGGTGATCGAAGGCCGCCAGGGGCATGTCGCCTACCCGCACCTGGCCGACAACCCGGTGCATCGGGCCGCGCCGTTCCTCGACGAGCTGGTCGGCATCGAATGGGACCAGGGCAATGCCCACTTCCCCCCCTCGACCCTGCAAATTGCCAACATCCATGCCGGCACGGGCGCGAACAACGTCATCCCCGGCACGCTGGCGGTGCAGTTCAACCTGCGTTTCAACACGGAAACCTCGGTCGAGGCGATCGAGGAGCGGGTCGACAAGCTGCTCCAGCGGCACGGCCTGACCGCGCGCATCAGCTGGCATCTGTCCGGCGAACCGTTTCTCACCCGCGACGACGGCCCGATGGTGGGCGCGGTGGAAGAAGCGGTGGAAGCCGAACTGGGCACCCGACCCAAGCCGTCGACTGCCGGCGGCACCTCGGATGGGCGCTTCATTGCGCCCACTGGCGCACAAGTAATTGAACTCGGCCCGCTGAACGCCACCATCCATCAGATCGACGAGCACGTCGATGCAGCGGACCTGACGACCCTGTCACGCATCTACGAGCGGATGCTGGACAGGCTGGAGAGCGAGGCGCGAAAAGCCGGGTGACGCCGGCCGGTGGCGCCCGGTGCTGGTGAAACGAGAAGGCTGCCGACCGGGAAGCCGGCCATCAACAAGGGAAGAAGGGGATCTAGCGTTAGGCCCCGAGGCGGCTCAGCGAAGAACTCGGCTGACACTCGCTCAGAGCAGCACCAGGTTGTCCCGATGGACCAACTCGTTCTCTTCGCGGTAGCCGACCACATCGGCGATATCCGCGCTCGCACAGCCGATCAACCGCTCGGCGTCGTCACTGGGGTAGTTGACCAGCCCCCGGGCGAACTCGCGACCGTCCGGACCGACGATCGAGACCAACTCGCCTCGCGAGAAGTTGCCGGTAACGGCGGTCGCGCCCACGGGCAGGAGCGAACGTCCCTGCTCTGCCACCGCCCGTGCCGCCCCGGCATCCACCTGCAGACGGCCGCGCACCCGCAACTGGCCCGCCAGCCACTGCTTGCGGGCGGCCAGCCGGTTGGTTGCCGGGCGGAAATGCGTGCCTAGCGACTCGCCCGCGGCCAGGCGGCAGAGCACATCGGCCTCGCTGCCGGCCGCCACGACGGTGGCTGCACCGGAACGCGCGGCACGAGCGGCCGCCATCACCTTGGTGTACATGCCACCCCGCCCGAGGCGCCCGCCCTCGGGCGACGCCATGGCCTCCAACGACGGGTCACCCGCGGTGACCTCGTGGAGCAGGCGGGCATCGGGATCCTTGCGCGGGTCGGCGTCAAATAGACCGGCCTGATCGGTAAGGATCACCAGCATGTCGGCCTCGACCAGATTGGCCACCAGCGCGGCGAGGGTGTCGTTGTCCCCGAAGCGGATCTCGTCGGTGGCCACGGTGTCGTTCTCGTTGACCACGGGCACCACCCCCAGCCCCAGCAACGTGCGCAGGGTGCTGCGGGCGTTGAGATAGCGCGATCGGTCGACGAGGTCGTCATGGGTCAGCAGGATCTGAGCCGAATGGGTGCCGTGACGGGCCAGGCCCTCGGCGTAGGCCTCAACCAGCCCCATCTGGCCGACGGCGGCAGCCGCCTGGAGCTTGGGCAACGAGTCGGGACGCTCCTCCCAGCCAAGTCGGGCCATCCCCTCGGCGACCGCGCCGGACGTCACGATCACGATCTCGCGGCCTTCGGCCCGCAGCTCGGCCAGCTGGCGGGCCCAGGCGGCGATCGCCTCGCGATCCAGGCCGCGGCCATCGCCGGTCACCATCGCCGACCCGATCTTGACCACCCAGCGCTGATAGCCCCTGACCTGCTCGCGCACGCTCATTCCTCCGCTTGCGAACCCGCCGTGGCGGCCTTGTCACGCTCCGCCCGCTCCCGGGCCCACTCGGCCTCGAGATATTCGAGGATCGCCCAGACCAGCGGCTGAGTACCAGTCTTGTCCAGCGCGCTGATGGCGAAGACCGGACCCTTCAGGTCCAGTTCGTCGGCAAAGCGTTGCTTGAGTGCCTCGATATTCGCCTCGCGCTCTTCCTCCAGCCAGACGTCGATCTTGTTGAGCACCAGCCAGCGTGGCCGTGCCGCCAGGGTCGGGTCGTACTTGAGCAACTCCTGCTCAATGGCCGCGACGCTCCCGACCGGGTCGATCTCGTCGTAAGGCGCCACATCCACCACGTGCAGCAGCAAGTTGGTGCGCGCCAAGTGCTTGAGAAAGCGAATGCCCAAACCAGCACCCTCCGCCGCACCCTCGATCAGGCCGGGGATATCGGCGACCACGAAGCTGCGATGCGGCTCCGGGGCCACCACGCCCAGGTTGGGATAGAGCGTGGTGAAGGGGTAGTTGGCTACCTTGGGACGGGCCTGCGAGATCGCCCGGATCAGGGTCGACTTGCCGGCGTTCGGTTGGCCGAGCAGGCCGACATCGGCCAGCACCTTCAACTCCAGCCGCAGACGCCGTTCGTCGCCGGGGGTTCCGTCGGTCTTCTGCCGCGGGGCGCGGTTGACCGAGCTCTTGAACCGGGTGTTGCCCAGTCCGTGCCAGCCGCCCTTGGCCACCAACAGTTCGGCATCGGCCTCGACCACTTCGCCGATCACCTCGCCCGTGTCCTCGTCGTGCACTACGGTACCCAACGGCACGTGAACGAACAGGTCCTGACCCTTCTTGCCGGTCATGTTGCGACCGGCGCCTTTCCTGCCTCGTTCGGCCTCGTAGTGCCGCTGGAAGCGGAAGTCGGCCAGAGTGTTGAGATTGACGTCGCCCACCAGGTAGACCGAGCCGCCGTCTCCACCATCGCCGCCATCGGGGCCGCCGAACGGCACATACTTCTCGCGACGAAAGCTCGCAACGCCGTTGCCGCCGTCACCGGCCTTCACCTTGATGGTGGCTTCATCGACAAATTTCACGGCTCATTCCCCAATGACGGCCACGACCGCCCACGCAGTCGGACCACAAACACGAAAGCCCCGCACGCGGGCGGGGCTCGGACTCACGATTACCGGGCCAGCCATACCGGCCCCGGCAACGGTGTCTCGTTCCGGATCAGGCCGGATCGATGCTGACGAAACGGCGGCTTTTCGGGCCCTTGACCTCGAACTTCACCTTGCCGTCGGTCAGTGCGAACAGCGTGTAGTCACGCCCAACGCCCATATTGGAACCGGCGTGGAACTTGGTGCCACGCTGGCGAACGATGATGCTGCCCGCCGAAACCGATTCGCCACCGAAACGCTTCACGCCGAGGCGCTTGCTTTCACTGTCGCGGCCGTTCCGGGTGGAGCCTGCTGCTTTTTTATGTGCCATGTTTCAACTCCCGTTGTCTGGTCACCGACGCGGTTTTACGCGCTGATGCCGGTGATCTTGAGTTCGGTGTAGGCCTGACGGTGGCCCTGACGCTTCATGTGGTGCTTGCGGCGGCGGAACTTGATGATTTCCACCTTCTTGCCGCGACCCTGACCGACGATTTCGGCGGTGACGCTCGCGCCATCAACGGTCGGCGCACCCACCTTGATGTCCGAGCCGTCGCCGACCATCAAAACCTGATCCAGCGTCACGGTGCTGCCGGCTTCGCCTGAGAGCTTCTCGACGCGCACCTTGCTGCCTTGCTCGACGCGGTACTGCTTACCGCCGGTAACGACCACTGCGTACATGCTGTAAAACCCGAATGTTTATGCGTAATGGAGCCGGCAACCCTGCGAGTCACCGGCGGGCGTTCTTGAAGGCGCGCAATATTAGCGATCCGCGCCCTGCTCGTCAAGTCCGGTCAGGGACTTGGCATCACTGACCGAAGGGGACATCGATGACGGCGAGGTTCGTTACTCGACCTCGGCCGCGTCGATGACCTTCAGTCCATGATCGCTCTGCATGGCCACGTACTCTTCCTCGAAGAAGAAGGCCTTTTCGCCGAAAGCCGGCTTGAGTTCATCCAGCCAGGTGGCTTCGGTGTCGTATTGTGCGAAAAACGGGCGCTGCACCCAGTCCGGGTTGCGTCCCTGGATAAAGCGCAGCACGAATACCTTCTCGCCCTTGATCTCGGCGACACCCTGGATCTCGACCTTCCCCGGGCCGGCCGACATAGAAGGTCCGCGCGCGGTACGCGCGAGGCCGGAGACCTGCTTCATCGCTTCGCGATAGATGTCGTAGGCCTCGGCCAGCGGAACCTCGAAGCGATACTTCGCGCCCGTGTCGCGCTCGACGAACATGTAGTAGGGAATCATGCCCAAACGCACCTGCTCGCGCCACATGCGCGCCCAGGCGTAGCCCGAGTCGTTGATGTGCTTGATCAGTGGGCTCTGGGTGCGGATCTCGGCGCCGGTTGCCCGGATGCGCTTGACCGCCTCGCGGAAGATGGGGTTTTCCATCTCCTGATAATGGTTGATGTGCGCCATCACCGCGACGTGCTTGCCGGACTCGACCAGCCGCTCGAACAGCCCCAGCAGCTCGTCGGCATCCTTGTCGGTAACAAACCGGTACGGCCAGAAGGACAGCGCCTTGGTGCCGATACGCACCGTCTGGACATGGTCGAGTCGCTCGTCCAGCAGCCCCTCGAGATACGGCGCCAGGTGCTTGGTCTTCATCACCATGGGGTCGCCGCCGGTCATCAGCAGATCCGACAGGTGCGGGTGGGCAGCGAGGTAGTCGAGCAGTTGGCCCGCCTCCTTGGAGGCGATCTTCAGATCCTTGTCACCAATGAACTGCGCCCAGCGGAAGCAGAAGGTGCAATAGCTGTGGCAGGTCTGGCCCTGGCTGGGGAAGAACAACGCGGTCTCACGGTACTTGTGCTGCACGCCTTCGACCGTCTCGCCGTTGACCTCGGGGAGGTTCATCTCCATCTGGCCGGCCGGGTGCGGATTGAGCTGGTGTCGCAGCTTCCAGGCCAGCGCCGTGATCTCCTCCTTGGGCGCCTCGCGGCGATGCAGCTCGGCCATCTGCTCGTACATCTCGGGGTCGAGCATGCCGCGCTGCGGGAAGGTCAGGGAAAAGATCGGGTCGTCGGGGGCCCGTTCCCAGTCGATCAGGTTCTCGATGACGTAGTTGTTGACGCGAAACGGCAGCACGCTCGCGACCACCTTCATCTCGAATAGCATTTGCTCGCCGAGGCGTTGGAGCGGCTCGATCTTGTCCAGGTGGCGATCGGTGAAGACCTGCAGCTTGGGTGCCTCGTCGGGCACGCCCGCGCCGCGCATTTCGGGAATGGTTCGTTTGGCAACAGTCGTCATAAAACCTCGTCTGGTGCGCATGGGCATCGGGGCAGGCCCCGACCGATGGCCGGCGAATTTTAGCCCATTCCCCGATAAAAACAACCGCTTATGCGCATCCCATGCCACGGAACGCTGAATGCAGCACCGGGCGCTGCCAGGATGGAACACCGCGGGGACCGCACGCCGACTTCACTCCCTGCGAGGCAGGAATGGCCGACACGGGCGCTCAATCCGGGACGACTGCGCCCGGCACCCTCTGCCCGCACCCACACTTTGCGGCGGGCGGCCGGGCGCTCGTCTAGTCTCTTGTAGACGCCAATTTAACGCGGGAGTCGCCCATGTCACGCCTCGCCATCCTGCTGGGCTGCCTGCTGTTGATGCCCGCCTGCTCCGCCCAGGAAGCGGACCAGCAAGGCGAGGCCCACGGCGACAGCGAAATCATCGTCAACACCATCACCCAGGGATTGCATCACCCCTGGGGCATGGCCGTGCTGCCCGACGGCGACCTGCTGGTCACCGAACGACGGGGGCGCCTGCTGCGAGTCGCACCGATCAACGGCGAAACCCGGCGAATTGGTGGCCTCCCGCCCGTGGACCATCGCAACCAGGGTGGTCTGCTCGACGTGACCCTGCATCCCGAGTTCGCGCGCAACGGCTGGGTCTATCTGACCTGGGCGGGCAAGGGCGAGGGCGGCAATGCCACCCATCTGGGGCGCGGCCGGCTGGTCGAGGACCGCCTGGTCGATTTCGAGACCCTGTTCGTGGCCACCCCGTTCGTCGACTCCGGCATCCATTTCGGCTCGCGGCTGACCTTCGACCGGACCGGCTTTCTGTTCATGACGGTCGGGGATCGGGGTGAAAGAAGTCGGGCGCAGGACCTATCCGATCACAACGGCTCGATGTTGCGACTCGACGAGAACGGCGCCATCCCCGAAAACAATCCCTTTGTCGATCGCGAGGATGCCGCGGCGGCGATTTACAGCTTTGGTCATCGCAATCCGCAAGGTGCGGCGACCCACCCCGTGAGCGGGCGTGTCTGGATTCACGAGCACGGACCGCGTGGCGGCGACGAGATCAACATCCCGGCGGCCGGGGCGAACTTCGGCTGGCCCATCCAGACCTACGGGCGGGAATATTTCGGCCCCGAGATCGCGCCGGACGAGGTTGAGGGCGTGACCGGCCCGATCCATCACTGGACGCCGTCGATCGCCCCCTCGGGCATGGCGTTCCACGAACACCCGCGCTATCCCGAATGGCATGGCAATCTCTTCGTCGGCGCGCTGGCCCAGACGCACCTGGCCCGACTGACGCTGGACGGCGAGCAGGTGATCGAAGAAGAGCGCCTGCTCGCCGGGCGCGAATGGCGCATTCGGGGCGTGGCAACCGCTCCGCAGGGCGGGCTCTACCTGCTGACCGACCACCAAAACGGCCGCCTGCTCTACGTCACCCCAAAACGCGACCAGCATTCAAACACCCCATGAGCACCAGCACTGGCTTGCAGCCAGCAGGATCGCGCTCTATAGTCTGGCAACCATGAAACCGATGCACCTGATCACCCTGCTGCTCGCCCTTTGGGCTCCGCTCAATGCGGTGAGCGCCGGTGCGTCGATGGTCGACTGCCCCATGACGGCCAACGAGATGTCCGAACACCCGGCCGACTGCCCGAGCATGGGCGGTGACTCGAACACTCCTGCCAGTACCGAATCGGGCTGTGATCACTGCGCCAACTGCGTACTCCTCGGCGGTTTCACCATGCCACCCCAAGGTACGCCCCCGGCCATCCGCCCGGCCAGCATCGCCCCGGATGGCCTGCTCGCCGACCAGGTGGCCGCAGGCATCCCGAACACCCCCTTCCGACCTCCCCTCTCGGCCTGATCCGGCCGAGGGCCCGTCGCCGCCCGCCAAGGTCGGCGACCACTCGCAGGCGTGCCCATATGCGTCGCCGTGATCAACCGGGCCTCCTCGGCTAATCCAGCACCCCGCTGATGTTTAGCGCAACCGAGGAACGACCATGACCCTTGCAAAACGATATTTGCCACTGCTGTTGGCACTCGCCGCCCCGGCGAGCGCCGCCGCAGTTCCCGCCGTGCTCACCCTGCAAGAGGCGGAACGCACCGCCCTCGAGTCCGACGAGGGCTTGCAGGCCGCCCAAATGCGCCGTCATAGCGCCGCATCCGAGGCAAAGGCCGCCGACCAACTGCCCGACCCGCGTCTATCGGTGGCCATGCAGAACGTGCCCACCGACAACTTCAGCCTCAGCGACTCGCCCATGACCCAGACCATGGTCACGCTCTCGCAGACGCTCCCGCCCGGCGACACGCTCGCGCAGCGTGCCCGGGCTGCCCAGGCAAAAGTCAGCGGCCAGCAGGCGAGCCTGGAGACCCAGGACCGGCGCCTGCGCCAGGAAATCCGCCGCCTGTGGCTGGAGCTCTACCGGCAGGATGCCCTCTCCCGCCTGCTCGAACAGGAGCGCCACCTCTATGGCGAGTTGCTCGAAAGCGCACGCACCGCCTATCAGGTCAGCGACGCCCGTGGCAGTGACCTGGTCACCCTGCAGGTGCGACTCGCCCGACTGGACGACGCCCTCGACCGTCGCCAAGGCGAGTCGGATCAAGCCCGCGCGCGCCTGCGACGCTGGATCGGCGCCGCGGCCGACCGCCCCCTGCCCGACGAGTTACCCGCCGCGCTGCAGCAGACCCCCGAAGGCCGGATCGAACAACAACCCGAACTCGATCGCCTACGGGCCGAACTCCAAGCGGCTCAGGCCCGCGTGGGCGAGGCCGAGGCTCAGTTCAAGCCCGAAATCGGCCTACAAATGGGGTATGGCCTTCGCGCGGGCAGCGAGCCCAACACCCTGTCTGCAGGGGTGAGCGTCAGCCTGCCGATCTTCTCCGAACGTCGCCAATCGCCCCGCCTGCGTGGGGCACAACAATCGGCCCAGGCCGCGCAATTGGCCCTGGCCAAGCGTGCCCGCGACCTGGCCGCCGAAACCGAGTCGATCCGCGCCGACCTCGATGCCCTGGAACGACGCATCAGCCGCTACCAGCAATCCATCATTCCCGAACTCAAACAGGTCGCCGAAATGATCCGGGGCGAGATCGGCTCCGGGCGCGGCGAGTTCAGTGCCCTGATCGAGGCCGAACAGGCCGTGATAGAGGCCCGCCAGCAGCAACTGGACCTGCAACTCGACCGAGCCGACCGACTGATTGACCTGCGCTACCTGCTGGAGACCGCCGCATGAGCATCCGCACTACTCCACTTCGCATCACCCGCATCGGCCTGTTGGGCACCGCCCTGCTGGCCCCGGCAACCGTCTTGGTGGCCATGCCCATCACCACCGCGATGGCCGCGGCCAGCCAGTCGAGCGTCACGCGTTATACCTGTCCCATGCACCCGCAGATCGTCGAGGACGAGCCCGGCACCTGCCCCATCTGCGGCATGGACCTGGTGGAAAAGGAATACGCGGGCGAATCGACCAATGCCCAGGCCGGAGAGGATCCCCATGCCGGCCATGATCACGCCCAGGCAGCCGCCTCGAGCGACGAGACCGTTACCCGTTTTACCTGCCCCATGCACCCACAGATCGTCGAAGACGAACCCGGCAGCTGCCCCATCTGCGGCATGGACCTGGTGGAAAAGGAATTTCCGGCCGAGTCGACCGACGCACAAGCCGAACAGGAATCACATGTCGGGCATGACCACGCCCAGGCATCCGCCTCGAATGATGAGACCGTCACCCGCTTTACCTGTCCCATGCATCCGCAGATCGTCGAGGACGAGCCGGGCACCTGCCCCATCTGCGGCATGGACCTGGTAGAGAAGGAATATCCGGCCGAGGAGGTGACCCAAGACGCCGGCAGCGCCCGACCGCAGCCAGCAACGTTCCCCAGTGTCTCGGTCGATCCGATCACGGTGCAACACATGAACGTGGTGATCGGGGAGGCCACGCGGCGCTCGCTGGCCGCCGAGATCCGCACGGTGGGCACGGTCGGCTATGACGAGGACCTGCTCGCCCATGTTCACCCGCGCACCGAGGGTTGGGTGGAGACGCTCCGCATCGCTTCGGTGGGCGCCTCGGTCGCCAAGGGTGATGTGCTGTTCGAGTATTACTCACCCGACATCGTCGCTGCCCAACAGGACTATCTGGTCGCCCTGCGGCGAGGCATGACCGATCTGATCGAGTCCACGCGCGCTCGGCTCGAGCTCCTCAACGTGCCCAGTTCGACCATCGATCGCGTCCGCCAGCGCGGTCAGGTCGAACGCAGCATCCCGCTGCTCGCCCCTCAGGACGGTTATGTGGCCGCGATCAATCTGCGCGAGGGCATGTACATTCAGCCGGGGCTAGAGCTCTACACCATCGCCCGGCGTGACCGCGTCTGGGTGAACGTCGACGTCCTTGAACGGCGCATGCAGTCGGTAGGCGTGGGCCAGACCGCACGGATGAAGGTCGACGGGGTACCCGGCCGGGTCTTCGAGGGCGAGGTGGACTTTGTCTACCCCGAACTCGATCCGCAGTCACGCACGCTCCGCGTCCGGCTGGTCTTCGACAACGAGGACGGCACGCTGCGCCCCAACCAGTTCGCCGAGGTCACCCTGTCGGCGGCCAATGCCCCCGAGGTCCTGACCGTGCCTTCGACCGCCATCATCCCGGCACCGGACGGTGCCCGCGTGGTCACGCGCACCGGCGAGGGTCGCTTCCGCCCGATCGCGGTGGAGACCGGCACCGAGGCCGGCGGTCACACCGAGATCCTCTCCGGCCTGGAAGAAGGCGAGCAGGTAGTCGCCTCCGGTCAGTTCCTGATCGACTCCGAATCGAACGTTCAGGCCGCCTTCGCGCGCCTGTCCGGTTCGAGCAAGGGTTCCGAAAAGGCCATGGACGACGGGCAGGCGGCCGGCGACCAACCCGGCCACCAGCACTAAGGGGAAGCAGACATGCTCGAACGCATCATCCATGCATCCATCCGCTACCGGGTGCTGGTCATCCTGCTCGCCGGACTGATCGCTGCGATCGGCTGGGCCAGCTTCAAGGCGACTCCGCTGGATGCCATTCCCGACCTCTCGGACACGCAGGTCATCGTCAAGACCAGCTACCCGGGCCAGTCACCCCAGGTGGTCCAGGACCAGGTCACCTACCCGCTGACCACCCGCTTGCTGGCGGTGCCCGGATCGACGGCCGTGCGCGGCTATTCGTTCTTCGGCGACTCCTACACCTACGTCACCTTCGAGGAGGGCACCGATCTCTACTGGGCGCGCTCACGGGTACTCGAATACCTCAACCAGGCGGCCGGCGACCTGCCGGAGGGCGTCACCCCAAGCCTGGGCCCCGATGCCACCGGCGTGGGCTGGGTGTTCCAGTACGCGCTCAACGACCCGACCGGGCGGCACGACCTGTCCGAACTGACCACGCTGCAGAACTGGTTTCTCAAGTTCCAGCTCGAGTCCGTCGAAGGAGTGGCCGAGGTGGCCACGGTCGGCGGCATGGTGCGGGAGTACCAGATCGAGGTCGACCCGCAACGACTGCGCACCTTCGGCATCTCGATCAACACGCTGCGCAAGGCCATCGCCGAGGCCAACCGCGAGGTCGGTGGCGGCGTGATGGAGCGCGGCGGGGCCGAATACATGATCACCAGCCGTGGCTATCTCAGCTCGGTCGAGGATATCCGGCAGATCCCAGTGGGCGTTTCTGACACAGGCACGCCGATCACGGTGCGCGACCTGGGTCGCGTCGAGGTGGGCCCGGCCGAGCGCCGAGGCATCGCCGATCTGGACGGCAAGGGCGAAGTGGTCGGCGGCATCGTGGTGATGCGCCACGGCGAAAACGCCCGCGAGGTGATCACCGCGGTCAAGGAAAAACTCGACGATATCAAGCCGGGACTGCCCGAGGGCGTCGAGGTGCTGACCACCTACGACCGCAGTGGCGTAATCGAGCGGGCCGTGTCGTTTCTCGAGGAAAAGCTGATCGAGGAACTGGTGGTGGTGGCACTGGTCAGCCTGGTGTTTCTGTTTCACCTGCGCTCGGCGCTGGTGGCGATCGTCAGCCTGCCGCTGGGCATCCTGATGGCGTTCATCGTCATGCACTGGCAGGGCATCAACGCCAACATCATGTCGCTCGGCGGGATCGCGATTGCCATTGGCGCCATGGTGGACGCGGCGATCGTCATGATCGAGAACGCCCACAAGCACCTGGCCCGCTATCGGGAAAAGCACGGCGAGACCCCGCGAGGCGAGGTGCACTGGGGCCTGATTGCCAAGGCCGCCTCCGAGGTGGGCCCGGCCCTGTTCTTCTCCCTGTTGGTGATCACCCTGTCGTTCGTGCCGGTGTTCGCGCTCGAGGCCCAGGAGGGACGACTGTTCGCGCCACTGGCCTACACCAAGACCTATGCGATGGCCGCAGCCGCCGGCCTGGCCGTGACCCTGGTGCCGGTACTGATGGGTTACTTCATTCGCGGACGGATTCCCGCGGAGGACAAGAACCCCCTCAACCGCTTTCTGATATGGGGCTACCGCCCCCTGCTGGCCGGGGCATTGCGTTTTCCCAAGACGGTTCTGGTCGGCGCCGTGCTCTTGCTGGTCTCGGCGGTGCTGCCCTTCGCCGGGGCCTCCAGTCTGTTGAGCCCGCTCAAGTGGGCCGGGGACACCGACTGGCAGGCCAAGGTCAGTGACTGGCAGTCGGACATTGAAAAGCAATGGCGCGGCTGGTTCGACGACTCGCCGCGACTGGCCGCTCTGGGCAGCGGCCTGGGTTCGGAATTCATGCCCCAGCTCGACGAAGGTGATCTGCTCTACATGCCGACCACCCTGCCGGGCCTGTCGATCGGCGAGGCGCGCATCCTGCTGCAGCAGGTGGACAAGCTGATCGCCGAGCAGCCGGAGGTCGAGCGCGTGTTCGGCAAGATCGGTCGGGCCGTGACGGCCACCGATCCGGCCCCGCTGACCATGATCGAGACCAGCATCACGCTTAAGCCACGCGAGGAATGGGACGAGGGCGTCACGTTGGATGACCTGATCGAGCGGCTCAACGAGACCATCGACTTCCCCAGCCTCAACAACGCCTGGGTGATGCCGATCAAGACCCGCATCGACATGCAGACCACCGGCATCCAGACGCCGATCGGCATCAAGATCACCGGCCCGGATCTTGACCGGATCGAGGCGGTCGGCCAGGACGTGGAAGCCGCCCTCAAGCAGTTGCCGGGCACGCGCAGCGCCTTCGCCGACCGCACCTCGGACGGGAGGTACGTGGTGATCACCCCGGATCGCGCCAAGGCCGCCCGCGTGGGCCTGAACATCGGCGACATCCAGCAGGTGATCAGCCTCGCCGTCGGCGGCGTCAAGGTGACCGACACGGTCGAGGGGCTGGAACGTTTCCCGGTCAGCCTGCGCTATCCGCAGGCCGACCGGAATTCGGTCGAGGCGTTGCGCGACCTGCCCATTGTCACGCCGGGTGGGGCCGCGGTCGCCCTGGGCCAGATCGCCACGGTGGAAGTGCAGTCCGGCCCGCCGGTGATCAAGTCGGAGAACAGCCGGCCCGCCGGCTTCGTCTTCGTCACCACCAGCGGCGTTGACCTGGGCGGCTATGTCGCTCGCGCCAAGCAGGCCCTCAAGGAGAACGTCGATCTGCCGCCCGGCTACGCCCTCGAGTGGGCCGGCCAGTACCGCTACATGGAGCGCGCCACCGAGCGGCTCAAACAGGTGGTGCCGCTGACCCTCGCGATCATCTTCGTGCTGCTGTATCTCACCTTCCGTCACGGTGGCAAGGCGGTGATGATCATGGGCAGCCTGCCGTTCGCCCTGATCGGCAGTTTCTGGCTGTTGTGGGCGCTGGGCTACAACCTCTCAATCGCGGTGGCCGTGGGGCTGATCGCGCTGGCGGGCGTGGCCGCCGAGTTCGGCGTGATCATGCTGATCTACCTCGACCAGGCCATCGCGAACTGGCGAGAGGAAGGTCGGCTGAACACGCGCGAGGACCTCAAGGACGCACTGATGGAAGGGGCGGTGCTGCGGGTGCGCCCCAAGGCCATGACCGTGGCCGTGATCTTGGCCGGCCTGATGCCGATCATGATCGGGCACGGCACCGGCTCGGAGGTGATGTCGCGCATTGCCGCCCCGATGGTCGGCGGGATGATCACCGCGCCCATCCTGTCGATGATCGTGCTGCCGGTGATCTACTGGCTATGGCAGCGACGCCGGCTGCCCAAGGCCGCTTAGCGCCGCTTCTCAATCCGCACAATGCAGTCGCCCCCGGTTTTTTGCCGGGGGCGATCTTTTTCCGGGTTGGTGACTCCGTCCGCCCGCGACGGTCAGTACAGCCCGGGCTCCTCGACTTCCTTGCGACATTCCGGCGGGCTCATGTCCCGCGCGCAGCGCTCGGCCAAATCGACATTGCGCTCGAGATAATGGTTGTAGAACCCCGGGGCCGTGCCGGTGATCGAGCTGATGCGCTCACCATTGGGCGCGATGAATAGGACATAGGGCACGCCCGTGACGCCCAGCCGTTGGGAGAACTTCAGGGTCGAAACCGTCTCGCCGTCCGGCCCGATCAAGGTATGGTCGGCATCCGTCTGAACGCGGCGAATCAACAATCGTCCCTGGTATTTCGGCTTGAGCCGCATAGGGATGATGAATTCCTCGTCGATCATCTTGCAGTAACCGCAGAAGCTGGCGTGGAAGAAAATCATCATGGGCTTCTGCTCGGCCCGCATCCAGGCCAGGTCGGCCGGCACATCCGACAAATGGTCGACAAAGCGCACCGTTTGCGCGGCCGGATCATCACCTGCCACGGCACCGGCATCACGGGCCTCGGCCAGGCCGGGCGACGCGAACAGGCACAGCGCCAGGGCCAATCCGCCACCCGCAAAAAGCCGGCTTTTCCTTGCTTCACTCATTCTCTTTCCTCATTTACCCGTCAACGGGTGAGACTTTCCTGCAGCCGCGCCCCGCGCGTCTGTTCAAGGGACGGGTGGCCTTCATCACCCGGTCGGCTGCCCGCCAGCATGGCAGCATACGCTCCCTTTGTCCTGACCGGTGGCCAGATCAGGATGGACATGGCCGAGATCCGGCCATTCAACTGTACGGCCAACTCCGGCCAATCGATCCTGGCCTTGCAAATGATAAGACCACGCCTACTGGACGCCCGCGGCCTGGCGAGCAAATCCATCCAGCGCCTGCGCGATCTTGTCCTGCACCGTGCCGGCACAGTCACCCAGACCATGACGCTCAGCCAGGTATTCGGCGCGGTTGTAGGCCACCTTCACCGCCTCGCCGTCGTCCCACATCAGCATCTTCATGGGCAGGTCGATCGCCACCGTCGGCGCGCACTTCATCAACTGGGTCCCCGCCTTCGGGTTGCCGAAGATCACCAAGCGCGTCGCCGGCATATCCAGATCCACCGTCTCGGCATTGGCCTGATGATCGACCCGGGCCATGACCGTCAGCCCCTTGCTCTCGACCGCTTCGATCAGGCGCTCTTCGGTCTCGACCACGCTGTATTGGCTGTCCACCACCGTCAGCCCGTTATCGGCCACGGCCGCGACCGGCAGGGCGAAGGCCGGCAGCACCAGCAGCACTCGCAATCTTGAAAACAATGTCTTGAGGCTCATCACGTCACTCCGTCTGCTTTTTGGGAACAGTTACAGGGTTAGTTCACGCCGACGGTGGTGTCCATGCGTTGCCTTGCATCGGTTCGTCTACCGGCGTGTCGGCCAGATGATTGGTGTAGTTGCTCAAAGTCTTCTGCGCGATACCTACCAGCACGTCGAATACCTGAGACGGCTCGTAGCCCGCATCGAAGAAGCGCTGCTGAGTCGGCTCGCTCGGCCAACCCCGGCGATCGACCATCTCGTGGGTCAGCCGGCGCAGGGCCTCCAGCTTGGGATCCTCGATCGGCTGGTCGTTGCGGATGGCCTCGACCACCGGGGCATCCACCCCCATCATCCCGGCCGTGGTCGTGTGCGCGGCCATGCAGTAATGGCACTCGTGATAGCGACTGACGGTCAGCAGCACGACGTGCTGCTCGGCGGCATCGAGCCTAGTCTTCGACTGGAAGATGTCGGACAGCGACAGGTACGCCTCGGCTAGGGCCGGTGATTCGGCCATGATGCCGATCAGATTGGGCAGGAACCCGAACGCCGCCGTGGCCTTCTCGATCGAATCGGCGGCCTCTCGAGGCGCGGTTTCGCTGGTATGGACGGGATAGCGGTCGGACATTGTCGGGACTCCTTGACGGGTTATAATTGAGCGAACGTTCAATGCACCATGGAACGTATACCATGCTGAACGGTCGTTCAAATAAACATCCCCGACACATCACCCACCGGAATTGATATTCACCATGGCAAGAACGCCGGCATTCGAACGCGACGAGGTGCTGACCCAGGCGATGCAGGTCTTCTGGTCGCGGGGCTACAACCGCACCTCGATGCGCGACCTCACCCAGGCAACCCGCCTAAACCCGGGCAGCCTCTACGCGGCCTTCCGCAACAAGCGGGGCGTCTTTCTGGAGTCGATCGATCTATACAGCCGGGCATTACGCCGGGAGACCGAGGTCGCGCTGGGAGGGGACGGGAATGCCGCCGAGCGCATTGGCCGCTTTTTTGAAGCCCTGCTGGAGGGAACCCGAGAAGACCCGGACAACAAGGGCTGCCTGCTGATCAACACGCTGCTCGAGGCACCGGCCGACGAGCCGGAGCTGGGTCAGCGGGCCGGGGAGGCACTGGCATATGTGGAAGGCCGTTTCGCCGCGGTGCTCGAAGCGGGTCAGGCCGACGGATCGATTCGGACGACGACGCCCCCGGCACGCCAGGCGCGACTGCTGATGACAGGCATCTTCGGCCTGCGGGTGTACGCCCGCATGCCCGGCGGGCGGGATCTCGTCCACGAGATCGTCGATGATCTCCTGCAGACTGTCCTCCGCAGCATCTAACCATCGCCACCAGTGGGCCATTGGGACAGGGGATATCCCAATCGAGGTCATGCCCCTGGGCAGACTACGTGTCCTTGGACACATCCTCGTCGGAGGGACTCGACAACGCCTCGGTCAACTCCGCCGCAGACAGCGGGCGCGTCTCTTGGGTGACCGGTTCGGGGGAGGCGATTTCCTTGTCGGCCGAGACGGTCTTGAGGTCGCGGAACTTGCGCGCGCTGGGCAACACCCGCGATTCGAGCGTGCCCACGGAGCTGTTGTAGGCGTTGACCGTCTGGTTGAGGCTTTTACCCACCTTGGTCCAGTGTTCGGCGAGCGTGCCGATCCGTTCGTAGAGTTCCTTGCCCAGCGCGGCGACTTCGACGGCATTCTGCGCCATGGCCTCCTGCCGCCAGCCATAGGAGACGGCCTTGAGCAGGGCGATCAGCGTGGTCGGGCTGGCCGGGATCACGCGGTTCTCGGCCCCGTACTCGATCAGTCCCGGGTCCTCGGCTAACGCGGCGGAGAAGAAGGCCTCGCCGGGGACGAACAGCACCACGAACTCGGGGCTGGGGTCGAACTGGTCGAAGTAGCTCTTCTTCGCCAGCTGGCCTACGTGGGTGCGCACCTGGCGGGCGTGACGGACCAGCGCGGCCTTGCGTCCAGCCTCGTCGGGGGCCTCGACGGCCTGCAGGTAGGCATCCACCGGCGCCTTGGCATCGACCACCACCTGCCGCCCGCCGGGCAGATGGACGATCATGTCCGGGCGTAGGCGGCCGTCCTCACCGGACTGACTGACCTGCTCCTCGAAATCGCAGTGCTCCAGCATCCCTGCCATCTCGACCACGCGCTTGAGCTGCAATTCGCCCCAACGCCCCCGGGCCTGCGGCTGGCGCAACGCCTTGACCAGGTCGGCGGTCTCGCGGTGCAGGCGGGGCAGGTGCGTCTGCAGCAGGTCGTTGACCTGCTGACTCAGGGCCGAATAGGCACCGGTGCGCGCCTGCTCCAGCCCATCGAGCTTGGTGTCGAACTTCTCCAACCGCTCCCGAATGGGGCCGGTGAGCTGCTCGATCGCCTTGTGACGCGCGGAGAGATCGTCCTTGGCCTGATGCTGGAAGCGTTCCAGGTTCTCGCGCGCAAGCTTGAGGAACGACTCGTTGTTGCGCGAGAGGGCATCGGCCGACAGCCCCTTGAAGGCATCGCCGAGCTTTTCGCGCGCCTCGTCGAGCAACTCTAGCTTCTCCCGTGACGCCTCGCGCTCCTGCACCAGGCGCTCGTTGAGTTCAGCCTTCTCCGCCTTCAATTCGGCGACGGCCTGTTGTTCCTGGGTAAGGGCCTCGACCACTTCGCGCCGCTGCGCCTCGACTGCCTCGCGGGCCGCAGACAGATGTTCACGATCGGATTCCAGCCGCACCAGCCGATGACGCTCCTCGGCCAAACGCTCGGCCAGCGAACCGGCCTCCTCGGTCAACCGCTCCACTTCGGCGTCGAGTCGCCGCACACCCGCCCGTTCCTGGCGCAGGCGAGCGGCCAGCCAGGCGATGACAATGCCCAGCAGGCCCAGCAACCCCCAGGCCAGGGGCTGGGAAAGCAATACATCGAGTTCGGTCACAACAATTCCTCTTGATCGACCGGCCAGGGATCGCCGGTCTGCTCGTGTGCGTCGATCAGGGCCCGGGCCTGGGCCACGTCGTGGTGGATGTGCTCGATCAGCGCATCCAGCGATTCGAAACGGCGCTCGTCGCGTATCGCGGCGAGAAAGTCCACTTCCACCAGTCGCCCATAGATGTCGCCGTCGAAATCCAGCAGGAACACCTCCAGGCGCGCCTCGACACCGTCGACCGTGGGCCGCGTGCCGATATTGGCTACCCCGTACCGCGATCGCCCGCCAATACCGGCCACTCGCACCAGAAAGACACCACGCAGGGGCGACAGACGGCGTCGCAATGCGATGTTCGCCGTGGGGAAGCCCAGCTGGCGGCCACGTTTGTCGCCGTGCATCACCCGTCCGCAGAGAAAGTACGGGTGGCCGAGCAGGCGGGCCGCCGTCACCACGTCGCGGGCCTCGAGTGCGGCCCGCACGCGCGTCGAGGACACCCGCTCGCCTGCCAACTCGACCGTCTGGGCGCGCTCGACGGAAAATCCATGCGTCCGGCCCAGCGTTTCGAGTAGGGCGAAATCCCCGCGGCGCTGAGCGCCGAAACGGAAATCGTCGCCGATCACCACATGGCGCACCGCCAGCGCACCACACAGCAATCTGGTGACGAACGTCTCGGCGGACAATCCGGCCAGCCGTCGATTGAAGGGCAGCAGCACCAGCCGGTCGACCACGCCCAGGCGATCGAAGGCGACAAATCGCTCCCGCAACCGGGTTAGGCGGGCCACCGGTGCGCCTCCCTGCCCTTCGGCAAAGAACTCCCGTGGCAACGGTTCGAAGATGACCACATACAACGGCAGCCCCGTTTCACGGGCGCGCGCGGCCGCTTGCCGCACCACCGCCTGGTGCCCGCGGTGCACGCCGTCGAAATTACCGATGGTAACCACGGCAGCCGGCCCGTTCGGCTCCGGGATGGTCTTCGGCTGGGCAATGGAAAGGCGTGTCAGCTGCATGCAGTGGACCGGTTGGCGATAATCAGTTGCGTTCGGGCGGCACGTTGCGGTCGAAGGTGACCACGGCCATCAGGCGGCGCGGCGTCAGGCCCAGGGCCGCGGTGACCACCAGGAAGACCAGCATGCCCAACGGAATCAAGCCAGCGACGGCGGCCAGCCGCATGCCCGCATCCCATTGCGTCCAGACAACCGCCGCCGGGCTGATCCAGAACAGCAAGGCCGCCATGACCAGCGAGGCCAGGGTGATCTGACCGATAAACCGCCGCGTGCTCGCCTCCGGCTGCCAAGCGCCGCGCTGGCGCAAGGTCCAGCCCAAAAGGAGGGCGTTGACCCAGGCGGCCATCACCGTGGTCAGGGCCAGGCCCACGTGGGCCAGGTGCCCGCCGAACCAGAAGATCCACGGCAGGACCAGCACCGCCTTGAAGCCGAGATTGGCGAGCACCGAGATCACCGCGATCCGTACCGGCGTGGCCGTGTCCTGGCGAGCGAAAAACCCCGGGGCGAAGATCTTGATCAGGAGGAACGCGGGCAGGCCCAGCGCGTAGGCCATCATCGCCATCGACACCATCTGCGTGTCCGTGGCGGTAAAGGCATCGTACTGGAAAAGCGTCGCCAGGATCGGTACGGAAAGCCCGATCAGGCCCGCCATGGCCGGCACGCCGATCAGCAGCGTCAGCCGCAACGCGCCGTTGACGGTGCGATTGTAATCCTCGTCGCTGCCCCGGGCGAAGGCTCGTGAAAGGGCGGGCAGGATCACGGTGCCGATCGCCACGCCGAACACGCCCAGCGGCAACTCGACCAGCCGATCGCTGTAATAGAGCCAGCTCACCGAGCCGGCCACCAGCAAGGAGGCCAGGATGGTGTCCACCAGCAGGTTGATCTGGGTGACCGAGGCACCGAACATCGCGGGCAACATCAGGCGCAGCGTCTTTCTCACCCCCGCATGCCGGCCCAGCCGCGGGCGCGGCAGCAACCCCAGCCGGGCGAGAAACGGCAGCAGGAAGAACAGCTGCAGCACACCGGCGATGAACACGCCCCAGGCCAGCGCCATCACCGGCTGCTCGAACAGCGGGGCGGCCAACAGGGTCGCCGCGATCAGACTGAGATTGAGCCAGATGGGCGCGAGCGCCGGCATGGCGAAGCGCCCAAAGGCATTCAGGGCGCTGGCGGCAAACGCGGTCAGCGAAATGAAGAGCAGATAGGGAAAGGTGATCAGCAGCATCTGCTCGGCCAGCTCGCGCTGGGCCGGGTCGTCGGTGAAACCCGGCGCGAACAGCAAGATCAACAGCGGCGCGCCGGCCAGCCCCAGTGCCACGACCACCACCAGCACGGCCGCCAGCGTGCCGAACATGTGGTCGACGTAATCCTTAAGCTCGGCGCGCGTGCCGGTCTCGCGGTATTCCGAGAGCACCGGCACGAAGGCCTGCTGGAAGGCGCCTTCGGCAAACAGTCGGCGCAGGAAGTTGGGGATCTTGAAGACCACGAAGAAGGCATCCATGGCCGCGCTGGCGCCGAAGACCCGCGCGAGCAGCATGTCGCGCACGAACCCCAGGATGCGCGACAGCATGGTCATCGACCCGAAAACCGCGCTGCTCTTCCAGATGCTCATGCGTTGTGTCGCCCTCCCCTGATCGAGCGGACATTCTGGCATGAACCGCTCGATGGATGACGACCGGTCAACCGGAGCACCGACGATGTGGTACGGCGATCCGGAGACTCGGTTGAGCTACCCGTCCATGGAGTACGCCGCCGCCCTCCACCGGTGGAGGGTGGAGCCAATTTGCAACGGTGCAAACCAACGGCAGGCTTAGCCAGCCGGTTTGCAGCCGCCAGGCCTCGGATAACCGGCCCCTGTGCCGCCGATTGCCAGACACCGAACCGTACGCTATTCTGTACATAGCCAATTTCCTGTACAGGAGCAGCATCATGGATGCCATCAGTTACACAGCCGCCAGAAGCCATCTGGCAAAAACCATGGAGCGGGTCTGCGAAGACCATTCCCCCGTGATCATTACCCGAAGCAAGTCAACGTCCGTGGTCATGATCTCCCTCGAGGACTACGAAGCGCTGCAAGAAACCGCCTATCTCCTGCGCGCACCAAAGAACGCCCGCCGTTTGCTGGAATCCGTTGCCGAACTGGAGCAAGGCGGAGGTCAGGAAAAGGAACTCCTCGAATGAAGCTCGTCTTCTCCGAGCACGCCTGGGAGGATTACCTTTACTGGCAGAAAACGGACAAGAAACTGCTCAGCCGCATCAACAAGCTGATCAAGGAAACCAGGCGCGAACCCTTCGAAGGCATCGGCAAACCCGAGCCCCTCAAGCACAGCCTCGCCGGTTACTGGTCACGCCGGATCAATGAAGAGCACCGGATGGTCTACAAGGTCACGGAAGACGCCTTGCTCATCGCCCAGCTTCGGTACCACTACTGATCCACAAGGGGGCACCTCGGCGAATAGTCGGGTACCGCGCGGGGTGACGTGATATAGCCCGCCAGCCAACTCAATGCGAGGTGGTCTTGTCATGGCAACATGGCTAACGGCGATATGTTGGATTGCAAGGCCTGACCCCTTTTTTCGCTTTTCCACTTCGAAGCGCTCGAATTCGGGCGGCCGGCGATGTCTTGGTCGCTTTGTAAGCTTTGCCGTCGATGCGCTCGAGGGCCTGCTACAACTGGCGCGGGTTCATGCTTGGAATCCGTTGGCTGCCTACATTGTTGATCCTAGCGCAGCTGGCAAGCGCTTTGCGGGGGCGGGCTGGATGCAATCAACCGCAGACGCGATGGCGGTGATAGCGTAGCGTTGGGAGAAGAAGCGAACAATCGGGCGCAGGTGCCCGCAGTGCGCACCGGCGCCCGGCAATCGGGTGCGAAGGAGTGGATATGGAAGCCGAGTACTGGATCCTGACGATCTTTGCCGTTGTCATCGCTCTGGCAGCGGGGTTCATCGGGGGCGGAACCTGGGCAGACTCAACCTGCAAGTGCAACACAGGCCACTCTGAGCCTGTCAGGATGAGTCAATGAGCCAGCAATACCAGCACCTCAATTCCGTCGAGCGCGCCCAGATTTCTCTCCTCCACCTGGAGGGCTGTTCCGGCCGAGAAATCGCCCAGCGTATTGGTCGAAATCCCGGCACGATCAGTCGAGAGTTGCGCCGTGGCCAGGACGACGATCAGGGCTACTGCCCAACGGCCGCCACTAAAGCGTCTCAAGCGCGGCGGGTCTATTCCCGTCGCCGCCGCAAGCTCAGCCCTGACGCCGCGCTCTACGAGACGGTCAGGCGAGGTTTGCTCTATCGCTGCTGGTCTCCCGAGCAGATTGCCGGCAGACTCAGGCGCATGCATCCCGAAGACCCCGAAAAACGAGTCAGTCACGAAACCATCTACGCCGCGATCTATGCCCATCCAAAGGGCGCGCTGCGCCGAGAGATGATCGAGGCGCTCCGCCAACAACGCAGCAAGCGAGGGCCTCGTCGCCACCGAACGCTCGCCAGCAGCCCGATGGTGCCCGACGAGTTGCGCATCCGGCACCGCCCCGAAGAGATCGAGGGGCGGCTCGCTCCCGGCCACTGGGAGGGCGACTTCATCAAGGGCGCCTTCAACCGCTCGGCTGTCGGCACGCTGGTCGAACGCAAGACCCGTTATGTCGTTCTGTGTCGCATGAGAGGTTGCGAGGCGACCGCTGCCCTCGACAGCCTCACCCGGCAGATGCGCCACATGCCCGCCTGCGTACGCGAGACCATGACCCATGACCGTGGCAGTGAGATGGCCCCTCACGCCGAACTTTCCAAGCGGCTGAACATGACCATTTGGTTTGCCGATCCGCACGCCCCTTGGCAACGCGGCAGCAACGAGAACACCAATGGCCTGCTTCGACAGTTTCTACCCAAAAGCACCGACCTGAGTCAGGTAACGCAGACCCAGCTCAAAGACATCACCGACCTGATGAACAATCGGCCACGCAAGGCGCTCGATTTCAAAACACCCAATGAAGTCATGGCCGAAGAGTCAAACCAGTTCGCCGAAAGTGTTGCACTTGCTTCTTGAGACCAAGGTCAGCACGCTGCCAAAACACCTTCCCTACTTTTTGTGTTTTCACATACGTTGTTTTCGCACCAGCGATTCTCCATTATTTCTTGCGGGTCATCCCAGCGAGACTGGCTCTCGAACATTTCTACGGACTGCCCCTTGATACGCAAACCTATATCAAGTTGTTTTCGAATATGGGACGGGGGACGCTTGCCATCAACGTAGGCACCGACCTCCCTTTTGTATCGTGCCATTTCGATTTCACTGAATGCCATGACCAGGACCTATGACCCCATAACGCTAGCACCTCCGGTCTGGGTTAGATGGCGCAGTTTTTTTTGCGACTTTTAGCAAAAATGGTGACAACTAACCCAAGTCCGATTGATTGCACTTGTTATGCGGTCGCTCACGGCTTCTTAGAAGTTATTTTAATGACCATATCGTGGCAACACAGACGAATCCACTAGGTCTATCGCTCCCTGTCTTTCTTTTTTTCGTACATTGCTGCATCGGCTTGCGCAATCATTTCTTCTAACGATTGCTCTGTATCATACGAGAAGCTTGCCACGCCGGAACTGTATTCGATACGGTAAGGCTTGCTAATCACCTTATTCATTGCGTCCATTTCTGTTCTAAATCGGTCCAGAATGCTGGTAATTACTTCATTGCTGGAATCAGTAAGCATGACCACAAACTCATCACCACCGAATCTGCCAATCACATCACTCTCACGGAATACACTACGCATTACCTCTGCAAACTTCCTTAAAGCAAAATCACCTTCATGATGCCCGTAGTTATCATTAATTGGCTTAAATTTATTGAGATCAAATAAAATTATTGACATCGGAATTTTCTTGCGTCGACAAACTTTTTGGCTATGATCAGCCAATGTCAAAAATCCCCTTCGGTTCGATATCAAGGTCAATTCATCCAGTGTTGCTAACTGAACTGATTTGATCTCTTGCTCAATCATTGCTCCCAAGTCATTTAATAACTGCTCATCCTCTTCATTCAAATGCTTTGGCTTTGAGTCGATAAGGCACAAAGTCCCCAGGTTGATACCTTGCCTTAACTTCAGCGGATAACCTGCATAAAACCGGATATTGGGCCCATCGGTAACGAGAGGGTTATCATAAAACCGCTCATCTTCAACCGCATTTGGAATAATAAACAAACCATCCTGATTGATGGCATGGCCACAGAATGATATTTCCCTTGATGTCTCAGGTGCGTCCAACCCTTGCTTTGATTTAAACCACTGCCTTTCCTCATCAACTAGGGTAACCAGTGAAATTTCTACGCCAAACATACGCTTGGCCATTCTAGTTACGCGATCAAATCGTTCTTCATGAGAAGTATCAAGAATTTCGAGCGTTCTTAAGGCATGCAGCCTTTCTGCTTCATTGGCGGGCGACTCCGGCTTAATCATACTGATGTCCTATTTTGGTAAATTTTTCCCTAAATATAGACTATATCTCACGTCAATATTAATGACAAAAACACCAACTGCATAACTACAAATGGGCGCCCTAAGCACCGCATAACGTCTTGTGACCAACGCAGACTCGGCCTGCTTATGACTACAAATCAAGTTATTAAGCTCGCTATCGAGACTCTCTTCAGGTGTGTCACGCGGCGCATCCGCCGCTTAACGCGTTAAACGGCGGATGCGCCGCGTAAACGTCCCTTGGAACGACTCCCAGCGACACAAGTGTAGAGTCCGAAGCGCGCTTCCTCGGGTGTTTCCATGTCATCCAGCCCCCACAACGGCGCCACCACCTCCCAGACATTTCCCAGCACCCGTTCCTGTCCGGCGGCATTGGGATGAATCCCATCATCAAACATCAGCTCGCGATCATCGGCGATCCCCTCGAGCAGGAAGGGCAGTGCCGGGAGGTCATTGGTCTTGGCCAGCGTGGCGTACATCTCGCGAAACGGTTCGGCGTAGGCCGGACCGTAATTGCTAGGCAGCATGATGCCCAGCAACACCACCTCGGCGCCGGAGGCCTCGGCCCGGTCGATCAGTGCCTGCAGGTTGGTCTCGATACGTCCGAGTGGCAGGCCCCGCAGGCCGTCATTCGCACCCAGCTCCAGGAGCACCCAGTCGAACTCGGCCGTTTCCAGGATCTCGGGCAGGCGCGACAATCCACCCGAGGTGGTCTCGCCGCTGACCGAGGCGTTGACGATCTCGAAGGATTCGGGCGCGCGCGCCTCGAGGCGCCGCTCGAGTTGGGCTACCCAGCCCTGCTCGATCGGCAGGCGGTAGGCCGCCGAAAGCGAGTCGCCGAAAACCAGCACTCGGGTGGGTTCCGGCGAACCACCCCGACTGTCGCCTATACTCGCCACCGCCACCACCAGGCCGAGCAACAACATGGCCCCGACAGGCATCGATGGCAACCAACCGGAAACCCGCATTTCTTATGTCCTCATCCAAGCCGTTAGGCAATCAGGCCCGCCCCGTGCTGAGCATCGCGCGGGTGACGCAGACCGTGCGCACCCCCGAGCCACTCACCATTGTGCATGAGGCCTCCCTGCAAATCTTCCCCGGCGAGGCGGTCGCGCTGGTCGGTCCCTCTGGGGCGGGCAAGTCGACCCTGCTGGCGCTTATGGCCGGGCTGGACACGCCCACCTCGGGGCGCATCGAGCTCGACGGCACCCCCCTGGAGACACTTGATGAAGACGGCCGCGCCGCCGTGCGTTCCGGCAAGGTGGGCTTCGTCTTCCAGTCGTTCCATCTGATCGACGGACTCAACGCCCTGGAAAACGTCGCCCTGCCACTGGAACTGGCCGGGCAGCGCGACGCCGATGGTCGTGCCCGCGAGGCGCTGGCCGAGGTCGGCCTGGGCGAGCGCCTGCGCCACATGCCCCGGCAACTCTCGGGCGGCGAGCAACAGCGCGTCGCCCTGGCCCGGGCCTTCGTCGGCGAGCCGGCCATCCTGTTCGCGGACGAGCCCACCGGCTCGCTGGACACAGCCACCGGCGAGCAGGTCATCGAGCTGTTGTTCCGGCTGCGCGAGCGCCATCACACCACCCTGGTGCTGGTCACACACGACCCGGCTCTGGCGGCACGCTGCGATCGCGGCTTTCAGGTGCAGGCGGGACGGGTGAGCGACTGGCAGCCGGACCCCGAGGCGTTGCAGAGCCCGGCGGCCACCCAGAGCGGGACATGAGCGCCATGCGACCCAACATCTGGCGACTGGCATGGCAGGGCCTGGTCCGTGAGGTCCAGAGCGGCCTGCTCACGCCCATGCTGCTTGCCCTGCTGGTGGCTGTCTCGGCGGTCACGGCGGTGGGCTTTTTCGTCGACCGGGTCGACGGGGCCATGCGCGCCCAAGCGGCGGAATTCCTGGCCGCCGACGGGCGGGTGGAGTCACCCGACCCGCTGGGCGAGCAGGCCGAACTGGCCCAAGAGCTGGGCCTGACCACCAGCCGGCAACTGACCTTTCCCACCGTGGTGGTGGCCGGAGACCAGACCCTGCTGGTGGGCCTCAAGGCGGTGGATGACGCCTATCCGCTGCGCGGCACGCTGGGCATCGACCGCGGCCAAAACGGCACGCAGACCGTCGAGCGCGGCCCGCCGCCGGGCGAGGCCTGGCTGGCGCGCCGGGCGATGCTGTCCTTGGGCATCGAGACCGGAGAGACGATCGAGGTCGGCCGGACCCGTCTGACCGTCTCGGCGATACTCGAGCGCGAGCCGGACGTGGGCAATGTGTTCGCCCAGGCCGCGCCGCGACTGATGATCCACGTCGATGACATCGAGGCCACCGGGCTGGTCACCGAAACCAGCCGAGTTCAGCATGCCCTGCTGGTGGCAAGCGACGCCGACGATCGTCGTCGGCAACTCGATCGGCTGGAGGAGCAGCTGGATGCCGGGCTGAACCTGGAGCGCCCGGAGAACAGCCAGCCGGCCTTCCAGACTGCATTCGACCGGGCTGCACGCTTTCTGGGGCTGGCCGCCGTGGTCGCCGTGTTACTGGCGGGCGCGGCACTGGTGATCGCCGCCCGGCACTACAACCGCGTTCAGCAGGAGGCCGCCGCCCTGATGCGGGCGCTGGGCGCCTCCTCGCAGGTTATCGGGCGCGTCTATCGCTCGCGCCTGCTGATGCTGGCCCTGCTCGCCGCTATTCCCGGCATCGCCATCGGCGCGGTCACGCAATTGCTGCTGGCCGGCTTGATGGGGACGATGCTGGACGTCGACCTGCCCGCCCCGGGCCTGGCCCCGGTCGGCCTGGGGCTGGCCGTGGCACTGGTCGCCCTGTTCGGTTTTGCCCTGCCCAGCCTGGTACAGCTCAAGCACACACCGCCATTGCGGGTGCTCAACCACTTGGCCGCAGCGCCGAGGCCGGCCTCGGCGCTGCTCTTCGGCGCCGGCGTGGGGGCCATCGCCCTGCTGATCTGGTTCCAGGCCCGCGACACTCGACTGACCCTTTACGTGCTGGCAGGACTCGGGGCCAGCGTGATCGTGTTTCTCGTCGTCGCCGCCGGGCTAGTGACCCTGCTGCGCCGCTGGCCGGCCCGTGGCGCGGCGCGCTTCGGGCTGGCGCGTATGGCGCGGGCGCGCTGGGTATCGGCCACACAGATCGCCGCGCTCGCCCTGGGGGTAACCGCCGTGCTGCTGCTCTCGGTGGTGCGTAACGACCTGATCGATACTTGGGAACGGCAGATCCCGCCCGATGCGCCCAATGTCTTCGCCATCAACATCCAGCCCGACGAGGTCGCGCCACTGCAGTCGTTCCTTGCCGCCAACGACGTCGAGGATGCCGGGCTGTATCCGATGATTCGCGCCCGCTGGAGCGAGATCAACGGCGAACCAGTCGACCTGGACCAATACGAGGGCCGCGCCCACAATTTCGCCACACGGGAGTTCAACCTTTCCTATGGCGACGAGTTGCCCGGTGACAACAAGGTGGTCAAGGGCGAGTTCCCGGCGGGGGGATTCTCGGTGGAACGCGAGTTCGCTGAAACGCTGGGCTGGTCCATCGGCGATGTGCTCACCTTCCGCGTCAACGGCCAGCCGGTCTCGGCCAAGATCACTAGCCTGCGCACGGTCGAGTGGGACAGCATGCGACCGAACTTCTTCGTCATCGCCGCCCCGCAGCTGCTGGAGGACACCCCCGCCCAGTACGTCACCAGCTTCCATCTCGACGAGGGACGTGAAGGATTCCAGGTCGACCTGCTGCGTGAATTTCCCACCCTGACGCTATTCGACGTCTCCCGCATCCTAGAGGAAGTGCGCACGCTGATCGCCCGGGCCAGTCAGGCGGTCGAATACGTGTTCGCCTTCACGGTCGCCGCCGGCCTGGTGGTGCTACTGGCCGCCTTTGGCGCCAGCGAACGCCAGCGCATCCACGACGCCGCCGTGCTGCGGGTCATGGGAGCGAGCCGCAGCATGGTCTTCCGGGCGCTGTGGATCGAGTTCCTGGCACTGGGGCTGCTGGTGGGGGTGCTGGCCGCGGGGGCCGCCATGGCGGTGGGCATGCTGCTCTCGGCGCAGGTATTCGACCTCCCCGCTTCCGCCAACCCCTGGCTGCTGCTGTGGGGGCTGGCGGCAGGCACCCTGCTGGCCGTCCTGGTCACCCCGCTGCTGGGCCGACGCATGACGCAGGTGGCACCAGCGAAGGCACTGCGGGGCTGATCGGCGATCAGGCAAACAGCGCGTCGATCTCGTTCCAGAGCGACTGGTAGGCGCGGTTGGCCGGGTGGCGAGGCTCGGTATAGACGCTGGGCTGCTGTCGGTCGCCCATCTGCTCGATGACCGAGGCATAGGGCACCTGTGCCTCGAGCAGTTCCGGCATGTCGTGGCGATGCCGATCGGCGAAGTCGCGGTGCATGGTGCGGCGACGATCGACCAGGGTGAGGAAGCTCTTGAGGTGCTCGGGATGGATCTTGCGCTCGCGCAGGTGGTTCTTGAGCTGAAACCAGGTGCGTTCCGACAGGTGCGTGGGCACCATCGGCACCAGCACCATATGCGCGGCGCGCAAGACATTGTCGGCCAGCAGCGACAGACCGGGCGGGGCGTCGATCCAGATCTCGTCGAATTGCTCGGCGAGCGGGTCGATCAGCTTGGCCAGGCGAAAGCCGGCGTCCTTCTTGTCGGCCAGGTGATGCTCGATCGCCTGCTGGCCGGGCAGTGCCGGCAGCACCCACAAGTTGTTATGGATCGTGGGTCGCACGACCGCGGCCAGCCCTTTGGGCTTGAGCAGCTTCTTTACCGGCTGCTCGGCGCCGGCCTCGGTCTGCAGGTACCAGGACGCGGCACTCTGGGGGTCGAGATCCCAGACCAGGGTACGCCGTCCGGCGGCCGCCGACAGCGCCGCGAGATTGACCGCCGAGGCGGTCTTGCCGACCCCGCCCTTGACTGAATACAACACCACCGTCTGGGCCATGCGACTCTCTGCTCCTGACTGCTGAAACCTGCCCGCGAGCATAGCACCGGGCAGGTTCGAATCTTGTGACAGAGATGCTCTGGAAGTGGCCGAGGGTTATAGGCAGGGGCTGAAGGCGGCCCCGTGCCCGCAGACAGGCCGGGCTTTAGTGCTCGCCCAGCTCCTTGAGCTTGCGCGTGACGGTGTTGCGCCCCCAGCCGATCAGCCCCGCGGCCTTCTGCTTGTGGCCCCCGGTGAAGGCCAGGGCGGCCTGCAGCAGGGTGCGCTCGAAGGCCGGGCCGGCGGTCGCCAGCAGGTCCTCGTCTCCCGCCTTCAGCCGGGCTTCGGCCCAGCGCGACAGGTCACTGGTCCAGCGCGACAGCAGTTGGTCGTCAGCCTCGACGGCGGATTCACTGGTGGCGCCCTGGCGAATGGCGTCGGGGAGATCGTTGACCCCGATTTCGTTGCCCGGCGCCATGACCGTCAGCCAGCGGGCGATGTTCTCCAGTTCGCGGACGTTGCCCGGCCAGGGATACTCGCTCAGGCGCGCCTCCGCCGCTTGGGTGAGCATCTTGACCGGCACGCCCAGTTCCTCAGCGGCCCGGACAAGGAAGAAACGCATCAGTTGCGGTATGTCCTCCACCCGCTCGCGCAGCGACGGCAACTTGAGACGGATGACATTGAGCCGGTGGAACAGATCCTCGCGGAAGCGTCCTTCCTTGACCAGATCCTCGAGCCGCTGGTGGGTGGCCGCGATCACGCGTACGTCGCTCTGGATGAGCGAGGTGCCGCCGACCCGGTAGAAGTGCCCGTCGGAGAGCACCCGCAGCAGTCGGGTCTGCAACTCGAGCGGCATGTCGCCGATCTCGTCGAGGAACAGCGTGCCGCCCTGGGCCTGTTCGAAACGCCCGCGCCGCTGCGTCGCCGCGCCGGTGAAGGCCCCCTTCTCGTGACCGAACAGCTCGGACTCGAGCAGATCCTTGGGGATCGCGGCGGTGTTGAGCGCCACGAATGGTCCGTCACGGCGCTGGCTGTGGCGATGCAGTGCCCGGGCGACCAGTTCCTTGCCAGTGCCGGACTCGCCGTTGATCAGCACGGTCACCGAGGAACGCGCCAGCCGCCCGATGGCACGAAAGATTTCCTGCATGGCCGGGGCGTTGCCGATCAGTTCGGAACTGCCCTCGCTCTCGTCGGTGGCCGCCGTGGCGCGCGAGGCGCGCTCGCAGGAAGCCGCATAGGCACGCTCGGCCAGGCGCACCGCCTCGTCGATGTCGAAGGGCTTGGCCAGGTAATCGAATGCGCCCTGCTCGAACGCGCCCACCGCGCTTTCCAGGTCGGAGTGCGCCGTCATGATCACGACGGGGATCTCGGGATGTTCCGTGGCCAGCCGGTTGAGAAAACTCAGGCCGTCCTCACCCGGCATGCGGATGTCGGAAAAGATCACGTCCGGGGCATCGCCGACATCGATCCGCGCTTGGGCGCCGGCCACCGCAGCGAATGATTCCACCTCGAAGTCGGTGGTCGCCAAGGCCCGTTCGAGTACCCAGCGGATGGCCTGATCGTCGTCGATCACCCACAGCCGGGGCGGGCGGCCGGAAGATGTCGTGTCGAGGGTGGAGGCTTGCATGGTCGACTCACTCACTGGAGACAGCGGACGTCCCTGCCGGTCGCCGGGGTGGCGCCGGGGAGGGATCGTCCTCGGGATGAATGGGGAGAATCAGGGAAAAGCGGGTCACGCGGCGCTTGGGCACGAACTCGATCATGCCGTGGTGACGCTCGGCGATGGTCTGCGCCAGCGACAGACCCAGCCCGCTACCGCCGGCCCGGCCACTGACCATCGGCAGAAACAGCGTTTCCACCAGATCCTCGGGGACGCCGGGGCCGTTGTCCTCGACATCGATGCGCACCGCCAGGCGGTGGCGCTTGCCGTGAATGGTGAACTGGCGCAGCACGCGGGTGCGGAAGGTCAGTCGCGGGGCCGCTGTGCCGCCCTCGCGCATTGCCTGAACGGCATTGCGGGCCAAGTTCAGAAGCACTTGGACCAACTGGTCGCGATCGGCCCAGACATCCGGGAGGCTCGGGTCGTAGTCCAGTCGCCAGTCCAGGTGGGCGTCGCCCACCTCAATCCGCAGCAGTTGCCGCACCTGCTCAAGGGGCTCGTGGACATTGACCCAGCGCTGGTTGGGGCGATCATTGGGCCCCAGCATGCGGTCGATCAGGCCGCGGAGCCGATCGGTTTCCTGCAGGATGATGTGGGTGTATTCGGTCAACGCCGGGTCGGGCAGTTCGCGCTCGAGCAATTGTGCCGCGCCGCGCAGTCCCCCCAGGGGATTCTTCAACTCATGGGCCAGCCCGCGCATCATCTGCCGCGTGGTCATCTGCAGCGAGTTGATGCGTGCGTCGCGCGAAATGCGCAGATGGCGTTCGATGTCGTTGAACTCCAGCATCACCCGGGCACCGGGATACTCCGGTCTAGGAGTGATCGCGCAGTCGGCGACGCGGACCAGTTCATGCGCCAGCACCAGCTTGACCTCGCGCAGCGTCATCACCTGCTGGCTGACCAGCGCCTCGTCGATGGTGTCGGCAAGGAGGGAATTGGCAGCAAACACGGCATCAAAACCGGACTTGAGTGCAGCGCTGTAGCTGGTGCCCAGAAACTGCTCGGCGGCCGAATTGAGATAGATCGGCCGGTTTCGCTCGTCGAGCACCACGATGGCGGTGTTGAGGGTGTCGGCAAGCCGGGGTTCGGATCTCGGGGTCATGGGCACTCCACCGCGGCGCGGAAACGGGACCGGCTAAGGTGCTAAACACCCTGGGGCCGGAACGGCTGGCTATTTTGGTGCAAGTAGCATGCCCACTGCCCACTCAGCCCCGGAAAAGCCCCAAAGCTCGCCGTACGGCGCCTGCAGAGGCGGATTGATTACCTGGGGAGGTCCAGGGCGGCGTCTTTTGCACCGTTGCAGTGCACAAGGATAGTCGACCGCCCGGTTACTGTGCAGCCGTGATCAGTCGGAACCTCACCGCCGGTGCCTCCCTAACCACTTCGCCATCGCGGCGAATCTGCGCAGTGATCACGTGCTCGCCCGGTGGGAGGCCGTTCACGAGGTGTCGCCTGCCGGTGGAATCCTTCACGTACGGCTGACCATCAATCAGTACCCGCAGCCGGTCACCCGACTGCAGGGCCGGCTGGATGACCAGCTCAATGGTGATGCTGCCGCTCACGCGGCTGGCCACCTCGCCATCGACCGGCTCGACGATCTGGAAATGGTCATAGGCGACGGCCGTTTTACCCGAGACTGCCGGCGGCGATTCGGCCGACTCCGGTGCCTGCTGCCCGGATTGCCCGGATTGCGCATCGGCCTCGGCAGGCTCCGGCTGATGCAGGTCGTCCGCGGTGAGCACCTCGGTCGGCGCGACGGGCTCCATGGGGATCACCGGTGCGGACTCGACCTCGTGGACCGTGGCCCCCTCGACCGGCTGATCGGTAAACACCGTCTCCCCGGCACTGTTCTGGTACTGGTAGACCTTGGTGGCCGACGCCGGTGACAGCCAGGTGGATACCAGGGCAGCCAGCCCGATCAGGGCAAGGCATCGTGGCGTGCGGTTGGGAAGATTGCGCATGGGCTGTTCCTGCGGTTCACAAGGTGCAGTCTGCAGATCGCCTTCCTGTCGGCCACCCCGCCGCTCAGGCATCCGGTGGCACAATCAGGGCCTTTAGCCGGTCCAGACGGGACTCGAGTTCGCCGGGCTCCGGTGCGGTTACCGTCAGGTGCCCCAGCTTGCGACGCGGACGAGGCGCCTTGCCGTAGTCGTGCCAGGACACGCCGGGCACGGCCAGCACTGCCCGGGCATCGGGGAGAGTGCCGACCAGGTTCAGCATGGCCGCCCATCCGGCCGGCGAAGGGTCTCCCAGCGGCCAGCCGAGAATCGCGCGAATGTGGTTCTCGAACTGGGAGGTGCGCGCCCCGCCTAGGCTCCAGTGGCCCGAGTTGTGCACCCGGGGCGCCATCTCGTTGATCAGCAGGCGGCCATCCTGGACAAAGAACTCGATCGCCAGCACCCCAATATAGTCGAGCTTCTCCAGCACCAGCCGGGCCGCCTCTTCGGCAGCAACTTGCAGTGGATCGCCGATGCCGACGGTGGTCTCCCAGAGGATGCCCGCGCGATGGAGATTGGTCGCCAGCGGGTAGAAACAGATCTCGCCGGTGCGACTGCGCGCGGCCACGATCGAGACCTCGCGCTCGAAATCGATCATCTTCTCCAGCACCGCCGGGGCCCCGTCAATCGCTTCCCACGCGGAGGCGGCCTCGCCCGGATTGCCCGGCCCACC
>JAABTF010000007.1 GCA_011389965.1 Halothiobacillus sp. | reverse complement strand
CATCAATGATAGATGGGCTGGATCGACTAGCTTGGGCATGAGCCGCGAGATGGACGCCTCGACGTCGATGGCCGGGAAGCGCCCGCGCTCGGCGATCTCGCGCGAGAGCACGATGTGCCCGTCAAGGATCGCCCGGGCGGAATCTGCCACCGGATCGTTTAGGTCATCCCCCTCGACCAGCACGGTATAGAAGGCCGTCAGACTGCCCTGGCGGCTCTCGCTGTTGCCGGCGCGCTCGACCAGTCGTGGCAGGTGAGCGAAGACCGACGGCGGATAGCCCTTGGTCGCAGGCGGCTCGCCGATCGCCAACCCGATCTCGCGCTGTGCCTGGGCATAGCGGGTCAGCGAATCCATCAACAGCAGCACATCGAAGCCCTGGTCACGGAAGTGCTCGGCGATCGAGCTGGCGAGATTCGCGCCATGCAGGCGCATCAGGGCGGAACTGTCGGCCGGCGCCGCGATCACTACCGCGCGCTGCCGCGCCTCGTCGTCGAGGATCTCGGTGACAAACTCGGCCACCTCGCGGCCCCGCTCGCCGACCAACCCCACAACGATGATCTGAGCACGGGTATAACGGGTCATCATGCCCAACAGCACACTCTTGCCCACGCCCGAGCCGGCAAAAATGCCCATGCGCTGGCCACGACCGACCGTCATCAGGGCGTTGATCGCCCGCACGCCCACATCCAGCGGTTCGTCAATTTCACGGCGCTTGAGCGGATTGATGGGGCGCCCCTGCAGGTTAACCGTGGCATCCCCGCTCAGGCGCGGACCATCGTCGATCGGCCGGCCGCGGGCATCAAGCACCCGGCCGAGCAATTGCTCGCCCATGGGCACGCGACTGGCCACCCCCAGGTTCTTGACCCGGCAGCCCGGCCCCACCCCCTGGGTGGTTTCCAGCGGCATCAGGTAGGTGGCCTCCTCCGCAAAACCGACCACTTCGGCTTCGAAGCGCCGTCCCTGCGGGTCGGTCACCTCACACTGGTCGCCGATCAGTGCCGACAGCCCGCGGGCCTCCAGCGCCAGGCCGACCACTCGCACGATGCGACCTTCGGAGGTGACCTCCGGGCGATCAACGCGTGCCGCGGCGCCCATCAGGCTTCTCGCCCAGTTGAGCGAGAGATCGGCACCGGGATCTCGCAGACCGGGATCACTCATGTCGATCCCCCTCGGCGTCGGGCTCGTCCGCAGGGTCGGTGTCAGTGGCGTCCGGGGTAGCGGCCTCCTCCGAGGGGGGGCTCTCCTCCCCGACCTGTGTCTGGGCGTCGGGCTCGGCCGGCCCGGCTTGGGTTTCTGCGGCGCCTTGCGACACGACATCGTCGCTTTTCGCCTCGACCGGCTGATCGGGACCGGGATAGACCCGCCCGATCAGATGATCGAGGGTCGTCGCCCAGCGATTGGCCAGGCTGGCGTCGACTCGAGCATCTCCGGACTCGGCGATTACTCCGCCGGCATCCATACCCGGATCGGCCCGCAGATCGAGGGAGGTAAAACGCCCCGCATCGAGCAATTCGCGCAGCGCGGGCTCGTCGGCGGGGGCACAGCGCAAGGTGACTGCCCGCGCCGAGACCGGAAGCGCCGACAAGGCCTCACGGGCAATCTCGGCCAATGCCGATGCATCGGCCTGCACCTCCCGCGCCACCATCACGCGGGCGATCTGGGTGGCCAAGGCAGTAAGCTGCTCGGTGACCTCCTCGTCCATGAGTTGCAGCGGGGCCTCCAAGTGCGAGAGCCAGCCACGCAAGCGGTTTTCCAGCTGCTCGATCTCTTCGCGTGCGGCGGCCATCCCGTCCTGATAGCCCAGGTCACGCCCTTTTTGCTGGCCGGCCTCAAAGCCGGCCTTCTCGGCTTCGGCCCGCGCGGCGACAACCTCTTCGGCCACCACCGGGTCGGCACCATCGTCCGGGTTGTCCGGTTCGTCCGGCGTATCTACCGAAAAATCAGGCATTTCCCAGGCATCGACCAGCTCCTGCCAGTCCTCGACTGCCAGCGGGCGGGTCAGCATGGCGTCTTGGTTAGATGAACTCATCGCCACCACCCCCGCCCAGGGCAATCTTGCCCTCGTCTGCCAATTGACGGGCGACCTGGAGCACTTCCTTCTGAGCCACTTCCACGTCGGCCAGGCGTGTCGGCCCCAGCGTCTCGAGATCGTCGCGCATCATCTCGGCGGCACGCCGCGACATGTTGCCGAAGATCTTTTCCTTGAGCTCGGAATCGGCCCCCTTCATCGCCAGAAGCAGCTTGTCGGCCGGCACTTCGCGCAGCAGCACTTGCAGGCTGCGATCCTCGACGTCGACCAGGTTGGCGAAGACGAACATCAAGTCCTCGATTCGGGTACCCAGGTCCTCGTCGGTGTCCTTGACCCGGCCCATCAGCTCCTCTTCGACGTTGGATTCGAGGAAGTTCATGATGCCGGCGGCGATCTTGACCCCGCCGACCTTGGAGGACTTCCCGCCCTGAGTGCCGGACGCCTGACGCTCCATGATGTCGTCGAGTTCCTCGAGGGCCTGCGGCGAGACGCCTTCCAGGTGGGAGATACGCAGGACGATGTCGGTACGCGTGTTCTCCGGCAACATCTGCAGAATCTCGGCGCCCTGGTCGCTTTCCAGGTGCGAGAGCACGATGGCAATGATCTGGGGGTGCTCGTAGCGGATGATCTCGGCAATCGAGCGCGCATCCATCCATTTGAGGAATTCGAGATTGCGTCGACCACCCTGAGAGGAGATGCGCTCAAGCAGGCCGGAGGCCTTGTCCTCGCCCAGGGCACGGGTCAGAACATTGCGAATGTAGTCGTTCGAGCCCAATGCCAGGCCGGTCTGGTTTTCCAGATCATCACTGAACTCGTCGAGCGCGGTTTGGATCTGCGGGCGAGTGACATTCTTGAGCACAGCCATCGCCTGGCCGATCTTCTGCACCTCGCGCGGGTCAAGCTGGCCGAAGATCTGCGCCGCGGATTCCTCGCCGAGGGCCATCATCAGAATGGCTGCCTTCTCCGGTCCTTTCAGACCGGAAAGCGGGCTTCCCTGGGGCAGGTTGGTGTCGGGTGCCTGGGCCATGGGTCTTTAGGTCTCCTCGTGCGTCCATTGCTTGATCACCGAGGCCACGGCCTTGGGATCATGGTTGACGCTCTTGCGCAGCTGCTTGAGCTTGTCGGTGTAACTTGCATTGCCGATAAGCTCGGGAACATTGGAAAGATCGTTCTCGTCCACTTCCTCGGCCGGCTCCCCGGCGGGCCCACTGCGTTGATCGGGGTATTGTGCCGGCATATTGTACTGCGGAGTCTGCTCAGCGGTTTCCGGCGCGGCAAGGGCGCGCTCGCGGCGAGTCTCCGCAAGCATTTTCATCAGTGGACGGGCCACCAGCAGGAAGACCAGCAGCATCGCCAGGCCGATGCCGGCGTTCTTCAGGGTGGTCCAGAACCAACCCTGCTCCCAGACAGGTGTGCTGACCGGCTCGATGGTCTGATCAACGAAGGGGAAGCTGGTCAGGGTGACCTGGTCGCCACGCTCCTCGTTCAGGCCCACGGCCTGGGCCACCAGGCTCTGCATCTGCTCGAGCCTTTCTGCCGGCAGGCCTGGCTCCCCGTCGGCGCCGCCCCCGGTGGCATTCTCGTCAAGCAGCACGGCGACATTGAGTTTCTCGATCTGTCCGGTCGCAAACTGGGTGTGCTGGATCTGGCGGTCGACATTGAAGTTGCGTGTCTCGCTGCGATCACTGTTGATCGGCGTCTGCACTACGGCCTGGAACTCCTCGACATTCATATCCGCGGGCGGAGCGATACCCCCGCCCCCTTCGGCGGGATTGATCTCGCCGCCACCCGGCGGTTGGTTGGCGATGGCGCCCGGCATGCCGCCGAGGCCTCCACCGCCATCACCGAGCGAACGCGTGTTCTCGCTGATCTGTTCGCTCAAAAGCACCCCGCCATTCGGGCCGTAGGTCTGGCTGGTCCCCTCGCGCCGGGAAAAATCGATATCGGCGGAAACCTGGGCACGCACACGGTCCGATCCCACGATCGGCGCGAGCAGCGACTCGATCCGGCGGGCGTAGGATTGTTCAAGATTCTGACGGTACTGGAACTGGCGGCTGGTCAACCCCATGCCGGCGGCATCATCCCCGGAGCTGGAAAGCAGGTTGCCACCCTGATCAACCACGCTGACATTCTCCGGAGAAAGATCGTTGATGCTGGAAGCGACCAGATGAACGATGCCATTGACCTGGCTGCGGCCAAGGTCGGTGCCGCCCTTGAGATCGATAATCACGGAGGCGGTGGGTGTCTTGCGATCCCGGACAAAAACGGACTTTTCCGGCTGGGCGATGTGGACCCGCGCCGCGCGGATGCCGCCGATGGTCTGGATAGAACGGGCCAGTTCGGTCTCGATGGCCCGCCGGTAGCGGGCCTGCTCGATGAACTGGCTGGTGCCCAGCGACTGGTCCTGGTTGAGCATCTCCAAACCGACGCCCTTCGAGCCCGGCAGTCCCTGCTGCGCCATGAGCATGCGGATTTCCGGCAGTCGATCAGCGGAAACCATGACCGTGCCGCTGGAGGCGAGCTCGTACGGCTCGCCGGCGGCCTTGAGTGCATCGACCACTTCGGCCGAGGCCGCGGCATCCAGCGACTTGTAAAGCGGCACCATCGACTTGCCGCTGCCCCAGAAGAAAAATCCCACCATGAACGAGATCACCGCCGCCAGAGCGATCAGCAGCAACAACTGCCGGAAACTTGACGAGTGGGTGAACGCATCCATCTGCCGGATCCAGCGCGGGCTTTCTCCAGGGTTGGTGGTGGCGATTGCAGAACCTTCGGCCATAACGGTGTCCGTGTCGAGCTAAGCGGATGAAATGTCTGACAAAGCGATCAGAGCGGCATGTTCATGACTTTCTCGTAAGCCTGAACCAGTCGATTGCGCACCTGCATCGTCGCCTCGAAGGCTACCGAGGAGCGTTGCGAGGCAAGCATGACCTCGGTCAAGGTGACCTGGTCATCCCCCGCCTGCAGACGATTCTTCAAGTCTCCAGACGCCTGTTGCAGCTCATTTACCTGGCCCACGGCTTGGGTGAGCGCATCGGAAAACGAGGCCCTTTCAACCTCACTGACGCCCTGAGCAGCCGGGTTGACCTGCTCGACGCCCGCCGGGCGCTGGGTAGCCGCGCTACGCAGCTGCTGCATCTGGGAAAGGATCTGATCGACGGACATGTCGTTGCCGCTCATGGACCCACCTCGTTGATTGTCGCGGATTTGCCTGTGCGGACTTCTAGCAGGACCCGTGCCAACAAGGAGAAAAAGCGGAATAAACGGCGATCGATCTAAATGGCTGGCCGACCCCGGCATCAAGGCCTGGGCGGCGCATGGCCTCGATCAGGGCCTTGACTAGGTGATTTGGTACTTGCGCATCTTCTCGACCAGGGTGGTTCGACGAATGCCCAATAGCCGCGCCGCCTTGGCAACCACGGCATCGGCTTGCGCCAGGGCGGCCTTGATCCAGGCCATCTCGATGGCCTCGAGCTGGCCCTTGAGCGAGATCCCGTCATCCGGAAGCGTCAGGTCACATTCCTCGACCTCCTCGCGGGTCAGCGGCAAGCGGGGGCCGATACCCTCGGTCAACGACCAGATGCTGCGGGGGTCGGGGTCGAAGCGCTCGCTTGGCGCGAGCGGGGGCTCAGTCGCGGACGACGCACCGGCCGACACGCCGGGCGCGGCATCGGGCGCCACGCTGGTCGTCTGCGCCGGCGTGAGGTGCTGCAGGTGAGCCGGCAGATCACTTACCCGGGCGGGGCGGTCGCCGGCCAGGATACCGAGACGCTCAAGCACGTTGGCCAATTCCCGAACGTTACCCGACCAGTCGTGCTGCTGGAGGACCGATAATACGTCCGGACTCAGCTCGGGGGCCGGCCGCCCCTCGCGATTCAGTCGCTGGACCAGGGCCGAGGCGATCTCCGGCAGGTCGTCACGCAGGGCGCGCAGCGGCTGGGTCTGAATCGGAAAGACATTGAGGCGGTAATAGAGATCCTGGCGGAACTTGCCCTCGTCGACCATGCTAAGCAGGTCGCGGTGCGTAGCGGCCACGATGCGCACATCGGCGTCGAAGGAGGTGCTGCCACCCACCCGCTCGAACTTGCGCTCCTGGAGTACGCGCAGGATCTTGACCTGCATCGAGAACGGCATGTCGCCGATCTCGTCGAGGAAGATGGTGCCGCTCTGGGCCAGCTCGAAACGGCCCTTGCGCTGAGTGATGGCCCCGGTGAACGCCCCCTTTTCATGGCCGAAAAGCTCCGACTCGAGCAGATCGCCAGGAATCGCCCCGCAATTGACCGGCACGAACGGCTTGTCAGCCCGCTCAGAAAGCATGTGGATCATGCGGGCGACCACTTCCTTGCCGGTACCGGTTTCGCCCAGAATCAATACAGTGGCATCCGTCGGGGCTACTTGCGCCACTTCGTGACGCAGCGTTTCCAATGCCCGGCTGCTGCCGATCAGGCCGCGCTGATCTTGCCGCAACCGCTCTCCGAGCCAGCGACTCTTCAAGGGGGCAAGGACCGCACGAAGCGTCTCCAGCGGCACCGGCCAGGGCAACTGGGCATGCGGTGGCTGGGACGGCGTGGCGCCCAGTTCTCCCAACGCAATCCACGGCTGATCGAGGGATCGTGGGGCCCCGTCCGAGGCAAAGGTAAGACAACACATGGGACTGCCGGGCGAATCGGCCTCATTCGCCGATCGCATGCGGGCATCGAAGCCCAGCAGGGACAACTGCTCACCCAACAAAGACGCCTCAGGGGCCTGACTGTCGATCCAGCACAGGGGTTGGGGCCGCGGCATGCATCTCTCCTTAGAAACGGGGCAAGCGTGTGTCGAGATCCTCTCAGCGCCGCACCCGCAGGCAGGGGCCGCCGACAAGCAAGCTACTGAAAAGTTCACCGGCAAGCTAGCGTGGGCCGCTGGGCATGTCAAAACTTTGTCACTCGATCGCAAAGTTCGCGACAATGGCTGTGGCTTGTGGGCGACAGGTCGGCGCCCTACCATCGCCCAAGTGACACGTCCCGTGAACGGACGCGCCCCATCCTTTTCTGCACTGCCCGGCGGCCGGAATACCCATGAAGATCCTCAAGGTCGAACAGCCCGGTCACACGTCTTCCTCTTCCGGTCCAGTCCTGCGCCTGGAAACCGGCCAGCGGCTGGCCGCCATCTCGCTTTCCGATGCTCGCCCCGGCGACCGCGCCATGCTCTCGGTTGCCGGAGGGCAGTTGCAGGTGACCACCCAGCATCCCCTCAAGGCGGGACAGGCAATCGATCTGATCGTGAGCCGGCTCGGCGAGCAGGTGCATTTGCGGCCCATGCAGCCGCCGCCGGACCCCCGCACGCTCGATGAAGCGCAACTGACTCGTCATCTGCTGCAAAGTCTGAGCAAGCTTAGCCATACTTCGTCCGCCAGCGCAGCGGCTGGGCAGGCCGGCGGCAGCACGGCGACCGCCATCCCTCCGGGACTCCAGGGGCTGCTACCGATGCTCACCGCGCTGCGCGAGCCGCGCATGCTTCATGGCGTCGTCAGCAGCCTGCTTGCCTCGGCAAGCCATACTCCGACACCGGCCAAGGGGACGGCGACCTCTTTCAGTGCGCCCTTCATGGCCGCAGGCGCGGGACCAAGCGACACGCCGCTGGGCGGCCTGCTGCAACGTGCGGCACAGACCCTGCGCACTCAGCCGGACCTGGCGCCACGAGAGCCGGCCGCTCGACAGCAGATGCTGGAGTTCATGCAACGACTCGGCAACCAAGTCGAACGCAGCCAGATCAGCACCGCCCTTTCCCAGGGAGCTGCGGGACAGGCCGCGGGCACCCAGACCACCCCAACGCAACCGACCTGGCTGCTGGACATCCCGGTACAGCTCGCCAATGAAGCCCACAACCTGCGCATGGCCATCCGAGAAGAACCGGAAGGCGGTGGGCAGGCGACTCCGGGAGGACATTGGCAGGTGGATCTGGCCATGGAGTGGCCCAACCTGGGGCCCTTGCATGCGGCCCTCAACTTGCGCGGCGAGCGCATCGACATCGATTTATTCGCCGACCAGCCGGCTACAGTGCACTTGATCGAAGCATCACGCCCACAATTGAGTCGCGGCCTGGTCGCCGCCGGTCTGACCCCAGGCCGAGTATCGGCCTACCCCGGGCCGCCACCGCAACCGGTCCAGGACCGGCTCGAACCGCAGACCCAGCGCCCCACCCAAACCGGCTTTCTAAGCGAGCAGGCATGAACGACAAACGCCCATCTCCCGACACGCGCCGTCGCCAGGCGATCGCCCTGCGCTACGACGGCACCGACGTCCCTCAAGTGGTGGCCACCGGCCAGGACGAACTGGCTCGACAGATCCTGGAGCGCGCCCGGGAGGCGGGCGTGCCGGAAGTCGAAGACCCGCAACTGGCGCGCGCGCTGGCGCAGATCGATCTGGGCGATCACATCCCGGAAGCCCTGTTCCGCGCCGTGGCCGAGGTCCTGAGCTATGCGCTCTACGTCAATGATCGTCACGAGGAGGTGCTCCGGCGCTCCCGAGAGCAACGCGACGGGGGCGAGTGACCGGCCGCCGCATTCAGGCAACGGTACCCGAGCAGAACAGCCACACACACACGAAAAAGCCCGCCGAGTGGCGGGCTTTTTCGATCGGGATGGTGGGGTGACTGATGGGACTCGAACCCACGACAACCGGAATCACAATCCGGGGCTCTACCAACTGAGCTACAGTCACCATAGAAGGCATTTCGCACTACAAGCAGGTGCGCTTTTGGCGCGCCCGGCAGGACTCGAACCCGCAACCCTCGGCTTAGAAGGCCGATGCTCTATCCGATTGAGCTACAGGCGCAAGTTTCGGCATTTTTGGTCGGAGTGGAGGGATTCGAACCCCCGACCACCTGGTCCCAAACCAGGTGCGCTACCAGACTGCGCTACACTCCGTTCGCCGTCAACGCAAACGCGCCTCGTCCGCCGGGGCGGTTCGACCCGTCCGGTGACGAAGGTGCGACATAATAGGCATCCCGGCGGGCCAAGTCAATCACCGTCCCCAACCGCCCTGCCCCGCCGGTCAATACCGACCGGCGCGGATCAAACCGCCCAACCCCCGCTCCTCCAGAGCCTGGGTGAGCAATGCCCGGATCTCCCTGGGCCGCTCGCACTGCATCGCCTGCTCCAGCAACTCGCGCGCCTCGGAATACGAGAAGCAGCGAATCACCCATTTGATGCGAGGCAGCGAACCGGCGCTCATCGACAACGAATTGATGCCCATGCCCAGCAAGAGCACGGCGCCCAAGGGATCGCCGGAAAGTTCGCCACAAACGGCTACCTGACAGTCGTGTCGAGCCCCCGCCGCACAGACGTCGCGGATGGCGGTGAGCACCGCCGGATGGAGCGCGTCGTAACGCGAGGCCACCCGCTCGTTGTTGCGGTCGATAGCGAGAAGGTACTGGGTCAGGTCATTCGTGCCGATGGAGAGGAAGTCGCAACGGCTGGCCAAGGCATCGGCCTGGTATACAGCCGAGGGCACCTCGATCATCGCACCCACCTTGGGCGCCTGCACGTCGCCGATCTCCTCGGAGACCTCATCGACCGCCTGGGCGATATAGGCCAGGGACTGGTCGAGCTCGTCCACCGCCGAGATCATCGGGAGCAATATATGCAGGTTGTTCAGTCCCGCGGCAGCCTTGAGCATTGCCCGCAACTGGGTGAGAAAGATTTCTGGATGATCCAGCACCAACCGGATGCCGCGCCAACCCAGAAACGGGTTGTCCTCGCGAATGGGGAAATAGGACAGCGGCTTGTCGCCACCCACGTCAAGGGTCCGCAACACCACGGGCTTGCCGGCGAAGGTCTCGAGCGCCTCACGGTAAATGTGCGCCTGCTCCTCCTCACCCGGGAATTGCTTGCGAATCTGAAACGGCACTTCGGTGCGATACAGGCCAATGCCCTCCGCGCCCACGGTCAGCGACGGCGCCATATCGGAGAGCAGCCCGATATTGACGTGCATCGCCACCCGCACGCCATCGGTGGTCAGGGCCGGCTTGTCACGCAGAGCGGCCAGTTCCTCGGTGAGCTCAGCCTCCTCGCGCGCCAAACGCATGAACTCATCGCGCAACGAGCCGCGCGGACGCACCACCACCAAGCCACGGTAGCCATCGACGACCACTTCCTTGTTGCGCAACCGTGACATGGGCAGGTCCGAGACACCCATGGCCGCAGGCACCCCCAGTGCCCGGGCCAGGATGGCCAAGTGCGACGAGCCGGAACCGGTGCTGGAGACGATGCCCACGAGTCGTTCCGTTGGCACCTCGGCCAAGTGGGAAGCGGACAGGTCGGTGCCCACCAGAACGATCTGATCCGGCCATTCGTTGGGCCCGGCGCTCTCGGCATGCAGCTTTTGCAGGATGCGGTTGCCCAGATCACGGATGTCCTGTGCCCGCTCGCGCAGGTAGGCATCGCTCATTTGCTCGAAGACGGCGGCGTGCTCGGCGATGGCATCGCGCAGGGCCGCCGGGGCGCAGTTGCCCGCCCGAATGTGCTGCACGATGCCCTCGACCAGCGACCCGCCGGACAGCATGCGAATGAAAGCATCGAAAAGGAGGTTTTCCTCCTCGCTGCCCGAGGCGCGGGCAAAGTCGATCTTGAGCTGCTCGAATTCCTCACGAACCGCCTCGATGGCACTGTCGAGCACGGCCAACTCATGATCGATGTCGTCGACCTTGCGGTCTTCCACCAGCTCCAGCGAATAGCCTTCAGCGACTACCACCGCGGTACCGAAAACCACACCCGGCGAGCCGGGCAGGCCGCGCGCCGAAAAGGCCGAATCGAATTCGCCCGGCTCGTTGCCGGTACGCATCAGCTCACCACTGGCCCGGGCATGACGCAGGGCCGAGGCCAACTGCGTGGCCAGCGTGACGACAAAGGACTCCTGGTCTTCCGAAAAGCGCCGATGTTCGCGCGCCTGGACCACCAGAACACCCAGGACCTCACCACGGTGGATGATCGGCACGCCCATAAAGCCGTGGTAAGGCTCCTCACCGATGTCGGTGACGAACTTGAAAGCAGCATGCCGGGAGGCATCCTCGAGGTTGATCAACTCGGCACGGCGGGCCACCTGCCCGACCAGCCCTTCCTCGAGCCCCAGGGAGACATGGCCGATCATGGCCTTGTTCAGCCCTTCGGTGGCCTGCAATACCAGCACCTGGTCGCCCGCTCCGGAGGCCGATTCATCGGAAAGGACATACACAGAGCAGACCGATGCATCCAGAGCGGATTGCACCCGGCGAGCGATTAGATCAAGGGCCGCGCGCAGATCGGCCGACTTGGAAACCTCGGTAACGATCTGTCTGAGTTCATCGAGCATCAGCATCCCCTGCACCGACATCGGCGTGCGGTTCGCCGTGGTTAGCGCGTTCCAGCCGCTGTTCAATCTGTTCGGGCAGGCAATCGGCGGGGCATTCGGGCGGGACGTCACCAATAAAGGGGGCCAGCGCATGCAGCGCCTGGAAATAGACCGTGCGCTTGAAATAGATCACTTCGGGGAGAATCGACCAGAACGGTCGCCACTCCCAACCGTCGAATTCGGGCTTGTGCGAGGCGTTGAGGTCGAAGGCAGACTCGTCCGTGCGCAATCGCAGCAGGAACCATTTCTGCTTTTGGCCGATGCATACGGGCTGGAGGTGGCGACGCACCATGTTGCGGGGCAGCCGATAGCGCAGCCAGCCCCGCGTCCAAGCAACCACGGACACGTGCTCCGGCCGAAGGCCGACCTCCTCATGCAGTTCACGATACATCGCCTCGAGGGGCCGCTCGTTGGCATTGATTCCACCCTGCGGGAACTGCCATGAGCGATGCCCTACCCGCTTGCCCCAGAACACGTCGCCCCGCTGGTTGCAGACGATGATTCCGACGTTGGGACGAAAGCCGCTACGGTCAATCACGATTTCACTCTTACAAAAGTCATACGCCTAGGGGCGGGGCGCCTGAGCCCCGCAGGGGCAGAGCGACCGACCTTAGTGATCGACGGCAGCTACCCAAGTGTTAATGATTCTTTCACAAAACCCCGAGCGGATAAAACCGCTTGGCCTATAGGTTATGATGCGCCCCCCCTTCGGACACTCCGAACCGACCCACAGCGATCAAAACGGCAGGCGAACATCGCCCTGCCAAGCAGGAGGCATTTCGTGAAACTGGCCATCTTCGACCTCGACAACACGCTGCTCGCCGGCGACTCCGATCACGCCTGGGGCGCGTTCATGACCGAACGCGGCATTGTCGATGCCGAGGACTACGCGCGTCACAACGATGAGTTCCTCAAGCACTACCAACAGGGAACGCTGGACATCGATGCCTATCTGCGCTTCGCGCTGGCTCCACTGGCCGAACACCCGGCCGAAGAACTGGAATCCTGGCGGGACGAATTCATCGAGCGTCGCATCCGGCCGATGATCTCGGCTCAGGCGCGTGAGCTGGTCGAGTCCCACCGACGCCAGGGGCATACCCTGATGCTGATCACGGCAACCAATGCGTTCGTCACGGGACCGATCGCCAAACTGTTCGACATTCCCCACCTACTGGCCACCGAGCCCGAACGACGCAATGGTCGCTATACCGGCCGATACACCGGCACGCCCACCTTCCAGCACGGCAAAATCTTGGCGCTGGAGGAATGGCTGGAAACGCAGCAGGCACGCCCCGAGGAGACCTGGTTCTACTCGGATTCGCGCAATGACCTGCCGCTCCTCGAACAGGTAGACCACCCGATCGCGGTCGATCCTGATCCGGTCCTGCGTAGCGAGGCACAGGGACGCGGCTGGGACGTGATGGAACTCAATGCAGTCGAGGAATCGGCCAGCTGAGGAATGCGTAGCAAGGAACTCGCCCCGCCCCGAAAAGTGGCGTGGGAATGATCCCTGCGGGGATTCCCAACTGCCCTGCCCGCCGAGTGGAGATCAGGCGCTGGGCAGGGTAACCCCCCGCTGCCCCTGGTACTTGCCACCCCGATCCTGATAGGACGTCTCGCAGACCTCGTCAGATTCCAGGAACAACATCTGTGCCACCCCCTCGTTAGCGTAGATCTTCGCCGGGATGGGGGTGGTATTGGAAAACTCCAGGGTGACGTGACCTTCCCACTCCGGCTCGAGCGGAGTGACGTTGACGATGATCCCGCAGCGAGCATAGGTCGACTTGCCCAGGCAGATGGTCAGCACGTTGCGCGGAATGCGGAAGTATTCGACCGTGTGCGCCAAGGCAAACGAGTTGGGCGGGATGATGCAGACGTCGGCATGCACATCGACGAAGCTGCGTTCGTCGAACGCCTTCGGGTCCACAATCGTGGTGTTGATATTGGTAAACACCTTGAAGTGGGTCGAACAGCGGACGTCGTAGCCGTAGCTGGAGGTGCCATAGGACACCATGGGCTCGGGCTCGCCTTGAGCGTTAGGCGCGCTGCGCACCTGGCCTGGCTCGAAGGGCTCGATCATGGCGTGCTCTTCGGCCATCCGGCGAATCCAGCGGTCGGATTTGATACTCATATATATTCTCGTTGAAGACGCGTTCCCACGGGCGCGGACCGGGTATGCTTCCGTTAAATCAGCAGGTTGTCAACCGCAACGCCGCCAGGCGCCAACGACATGCCGACAGGTACGCGACACAAGACCGCGACAAAGGAAACTTTGCCGTAAACTGCCAGTCATCCCTTCGGACGTTGTCCATCCATCCGCCGCCCCGAGAAGCAAGGATATTCGAGACATGAAAGGTTTTCCCCGCATCGATTCGACACGTCGGCTTTCTCGACTGGCCCGGCTGATGCTCCCGCTGACGGCTGCCCTGCTCCTGGGCGCCTGCGCGAGCAACCCGGCCAGCGGCACGAATGGCAGCGAACCGCAGGGGGCCGCCACCCAGGGGAGCGCGGCCGAGGGCTACGACCGCTACGAGACCACCCGCGAGGCGGTGGATTTCCTGGGCGGATCGGCGGAGGCCATCGCCAAGGTAATGGATCGCGCCTTTGCCGATTACGGCCGACCTAACGCGATCATCAAGGGCGAGGAAGGCAGCGGTGCCTTCGTCGTAGGCCTGCGCTACGGCACGGGCGAATTCATCGCCAAGTCCGGTGTACAGCAGACGGTCTACTGGCAAGGTCCGTCAGTGGGATGGGACTTCGGCGGTGACGGCGGCCGGGTATTCATGCTGGTCTACAACCTACCGCGGCCCGACCTGATCTTCCAGCGCTTCGCCGGGGTTAACGGTTCGGCCTTCCTGGTCGGCGGCGTGGGCATGCAGTACCTGCGCTCCCAGTCGATCGTGGTCGCCCCGATCCGCGTTGGTGTGGGCCTGCGACTGGGGGCGGGCGTGGGGTACATGCAGTTCACCCAGGAAAAGTCCTACAACCCGTTCTGAACCAAACACTCCAAAGCCCTCTTCGACAACCGGCCTTTCACAAGGCCGGTTTTTTCGTGCCGAACAAAGTCGCTCGTCTTGCACCATCCCTATGGGCTTTGCTATAAGCTCCTTGTCTGCCTCAATTCTCCAATTTTATCCGCACATCAATCCAAGGAGCCGCCCATGACTACCCAGACACGACTTGCCCCCCTCCTGCTCGCCGCCACCGCCGTGGGTTTCGCCGCGACGCCGATTCAGGCCGACTCGTCGCCCGATGAGGCCGTTAAGGTGCAACTGCAGGACTACAAGGCCACGATGCAAGCCTTCGGCAAGACGCTCAAGGGCGAGTTGCAGGCCGCGATGAAAGAGGGTGGCCCCATGGCCGCCATCCAGGTTTGCAATGAACGCGCCCCCGAAATCGCCGCCAACATGAGTGCCGAAAGCGGTTACACCCTGCGTCGCACCAGCCTCAAGCCGCGCGCGACCGCACCCACCGATTGGGAACGCGCCGTGCTCGAAGACTTCGAGTCACGCAAAGCCAGTGGCACGCCGGTCGCCGAGATTGCATGGCACAACGTCACCAAGGTCGACGGGGAGAAGCAGCTGCGCTTCATGAAAGCGATCGGCACCGAGGGCGTCTGCCTGAACTGTCACGGCCAGAACCTCGACCCGAAGCTCAAGGCCGAAATCGACCGACTTTATCCCAACGATCAGGCGACCGGCTTCGAGAAGGGCGACATTCGTGGCGCCTTCTCCATCACCGCGGCGCTCGAAGACTGATTCCTGCTCTTCCCCGGCTGAAAACAAAAGCCCCGACGTGGCAAGCACGTCGGGGCTTTTTCATGTTTGGCCTCGGCAAGCCGCATCATTCCTTCGGCAAATCAACATCCTCGCTGGCGGGCACCCTGCCGCCGGACCCATGGGGTTTCTCGCCAGGACGGGAAGAGCGGACGGAGTCCGACTCGTTGTCGTCGATCACCTGCTCGCCCTTCAACAAGTGCACATTGGCCGGCGGTGCGGTGCCGTTCTTGTCGACACCGAAATACAACGTGGTATGTGGGAACGGGATCTCGATGCCCGCCTTGTCGAAATACATCTTCACCAGGCGGTTGTAGGCGCGTCCCACCGCCCATTGATCACCCGGCGTGGTCTTGATCAGCACGCGAATGTTGACCGAGCTGTCGGCCAATGCAGTCACCCCGGGGATCTCGATTGGCTCGAGGATATGGTCCTTCCACTCCGGATCGGCAACCAGTTCCTCAAATGCTGCCTTGAGCTGGACGATGGCGTGGTCGATGTTCTCGCGGTAGGCAATGCCGTATTCGCCCTTGTGGAAGGCGAATTCGCGCATGTAGTTGGAGACGATGTCGACCGAGGAAAACGGCACGATGTGGACGGTCCCGGAAAGATCCCGGATCGAAACGGAGCGAATCGATAAGCGTTCGGCAGTCCCTGTGACACCACCGATCGTGATCACGTCGCCGGCATTGATGGCATTCTCTATCTGGATGAACACGCCAGTGATGACGTCCTGAACCAATTTCTGTGCACCGAAACCGACCGCCAGACCCAACACGCCGGCGCCGGCCAGCAACGGCCCGATATTCACGCCAAGCTCGGAGAGGATGATCATCGCGGTGATCACGAGCAGGACGATGGCAATCGCACTGCGAAAAAGTGCCAGCAAGGTCTGCATGCGGGCTGAGGGCATGCCCTTGTCGCTATTGAGCTTGCTCTCGATCATCCCCGTGACCACAAGCCAAGTCGTCAGCGCAATAAGCAAGACCAGCGTGATATCGACGATCGCCGCCAGAAGCCAGCGACCCTCATCCGAGCCAAGCCAAGCGAACACATTCACCAAGTGCCAGGCCCCGAGCACCCCGAATACCGCAATCAGGCCGATGAGAAATCTGGCCACCCGCAGAATGGCCGGCACATAGGTGTTCACCCGCAACTGCAGGGTAGGAAGACGCTGTGCCACTCCGGCCGGCACGGGCACGCCGCGGCTGATCCACTGACTGAGCATGGCGGCGACGAAGATGGCCACGCCCACGATGACCGCGGTATTAAAGGTCGCCAGCGCGACGAACGGCAAGGCCTCGCCGGGACGGCTGATCGCAACCATGAACACGCCCAGGGCGTACAGCATGGCAAGCCAGTGCCAGCTGCCGGCCAATACTTCAAGTGCCCAAGAGGTGAGTGCATGCTGGGTATACTCCGCCCGGCCAGCCAAGGCATCGCCAATCGTGGAGCGGGCGCGCCATAGACGAGACCATGTATAGAGGAGCGCCAACAGCGCCGCGACCCAGCCCACTGCGGTGGCCAGGTCCTCTCGATCGGCCGCGTGTATGGCGGGGACCAGCATGATGCCGGCATAGCCGATAAACCGGATCACACGGGTCAGCCAACCGGACCAAAAGCGCGAACTCTCCTCCGATATCGGGAAAAGCCGCAGCCCCGGAAGCGCCGGGGCGAAAGCGACAGCGACGATCAGACGAGCCACCTCGACAACGACGAAGGCCTGCAACACAAGCCCCAGCACCTCGCGGGTAAGTGAATCCCCACTTGTCAACCACCACACGCCAGCTTGCGCCAAGAGGTAGGCCGCCGCCACCAGCATCAAGCCAAGCGCGAGACTCGCCAGCACGGCCACGCCGGTGCGAATCAGGCGATAACGTGTCCGAGATGACTGGGCATAAGATTCCAGGCGCCGCCAGACGCGACGCAGCAGCAAACGACCCAACACCAGCACCAGGTGGGTCAGCGCCAGCAACACGAGAACCCGCCAGGCCACCTGCCCCACGGCCAGCCAGTCGACTCGTATCCCGCCCGATGCCAGGCGGGAGGCCGAGCTCGCCATGCCGGCAAACGTCTCCCCGACCGTGGCGAAGATGCCACCGGCGAGGCCGTCGACCACCCCGGCGGAATCCGCGCCTTCCTCCGTCTGATCATCGCTGGAGTCCGAGGTTTGGGCGGCCGATAGCGTCTCGAGCTCGCGGATCAGTTCGTCGCGCTTGGCAGGATCCTTGAGGAGCTCGAGCAGGCCGGCGTACCGGCCTTCGCCTTCAAACTGCTGTGATTGGCCGCTCGTCTCGACGGCAGGCGAGTCCTGCGTCCATCCCGGTGACGGTGCGGCGAGCGCCATCACGCCGACCAGCAAGAGCGCGACCACTGAATTTCTCAACAGGCACCAAAGCGACTCAAACATCTGGGCGTACGCGCGCGGCATGTGGGATTACTCCAAAGCGATGGAAAACAAGAAAAACAATGGGACCAAGCCTAGCAAACGGACGCCGACGGGAGATGCGGCCATTGTGGCAAGCCGTTTGCAGGCACGACACGCTCAGCCGGCACCACCTTCGTGGAACCATTCGTGGATGCGCGCCGCCTGACCGGCAGAGATGCCGGGCACCTTGGCCAACTCGGCGACACTGGCCGCCTTCAGGCCCCGGATGCCGCCAAAATGCTTGAGCAGCGCTTGGCGGCGCTTTCCGCCCACGCCGGGTATGCGTTCCAAATCCGACTGCGTGCGGGCCTTCTGTCGGCGCGCCCGGTGGCCGGTGATGGCGAATCGATGGGCCTCGTCGCGCACCTGCTGAATGAGATGCAGGGCCGGATCGTGCGGGCTCAGGTGATCCTCGGCATACAAGCCCGGCGCATCGGCCAACGGTTGGATCAGGGTCTCCTCGCCCGGCCGGCGCTCTGGCCCCTTGGCCACGCCGATCACCCGTACTCGGCCGGTCAGCTCCCGCTCGGCGAGCACGTCCACGGCCTGGGCGAGTTGCCCACGGCCTCCGTCGATCAGCAACACATCCGGCAACACGCCCGACTCGCGCACTGCCCGGTCGAAACGACGCGACAGCGCTTGATGCATGGCTGCGTAATCGTCTCCCGGGGTCACCCCTTCGATGTGGTAGCGACGGTATTGGTCCTTACGTGGCCCCTCGGGACCGAAGACCACGCAGGAAGCCACCGTGAGCTCGCCCTGCGTATGGGAGATATCAAAGCACTCGATTCGCTCGATCGAGTCCACCTTGAGCCATTCGGACAGGGACTCGAATCGCAGAGCCAAGCCCCGACGGCTGACCAGGCGCTCTTGCAGCGCGATACGGGCGTTCTCACGCGTGTCGCTCAACCAGGCCCGAGCCTTGCCCCGTCGCGGCACCTGCAATTCGACCCGGTGACCGGCTTGCTGGGTGAACATATCGCCCAGCCACTCCGCGTCTTCGGGCAGCGCGTCGCAGAGAATGCGCCGCGGAATATCACGGTCACTGTAGTAGAGCCCAAGAAAGCCGGCGGTGACCTCGCCCGGGGTAGCGTCCGTGGGCACGTCGGGGAAGAAGTGGCGGGTACCAAGATGCCGGCCATCGCGAATGGTCGCCACACCAACGGCCGTCATTCCCTGTTCCGAAATCTGGGCAATAACATCGGCGTCGCCGGACATGCCGGTGATGCCCTGTTGCTGACTGATCGCCCGCAGCATGCCAATCTTGTCGCGCAGGGCAGCCGCTCCCTCGAAGTCGAGGCTTTCAGCGGCACGTTCCATCCGGGCCACCAGGTCATCAATCAGCTTCTGGCTGCGACCGGAAAGGAACGCCATAGTGTCGTCCACGTCCTGACGATAGGCGGCCTCGTCGATATAGCCCACGCAAGGGGCCTTGCAGCGTTCGATCTGGTATTGCAGGCAGGGGCGCGAGCGGTTCTGGAATACGCTGTCCTCGCACTGGCGCACCTTAAAAACCTTCTCGAGGAGATTGAGCGTCTCCCGCACCGCTCCAGCGGAGGGGTAGGGTCCGAAGTATCGCCCCGGCCGCTTGCGGGCGCCGCGGTGGTAGGCCAGCCGGGGGAAGCGGTCGTGTGTGGAGACGTAGATCCAGGGATAGCTCTTGTCGTCACGCAGCAACACGTTGTAACGAGGCCGGTGCGCCTTGATCAGGTTGCTTTCCAGCAACAGCGCTTCGGCCTCCGTCTGGGTGGTGGTGATTTCCACCGACGCGACCTGTTCTACCAGCCGACGGGTCTTGATCGCCGCCGGCGTGCCGCGAAAGTAACTGCCCAGTCGGTTCTTGAGATTGCGGGCCTTGCCCACGTAGATAATCTCGCCGGCCTCGTTGAGCATGCGATAGACGCCGGGGCGTTCGGTAACCGAGGCCAGGAAGGCCTTGGCGTCAAACGATTCAGTCATCGGGGGGGAGGGTCAGGCCGACAGCACGGTTCGGCCGGCCTTGACGGCCATGCGCAGAAGATCGATGTCCGTGTTCACGCCCAGCTTTTCATGGATGCGTGCGCGGTAGGTACTGATGGTCTTGGGACTGACGCAGAGGGCATCCGAGATGGTGGTGTTGTTCTTGCCCTCGAGGATCATACGCAACACCTGTTGTTCGCGCCCTGAAAGCACATCAAAGGGATCTTCCTCGGGCCGGCCGTTGTGGAGAGCGATCTCCTGGGCGATCCGGCTGGAGACGAAGCGCTTACCCTGGGAGGCCTTGCGCATGGCCGTGAGCAACTCGTCCGGCTCGGCATCCTTGGTGACGTAGGCATGCACCCCACTCTCTAGCACCTCGCGAGCGAGCGAGATATCCGCCTCCGCTGTCAGGGCGATCAGGCCGAGACCGGGATAGGACTGGTGGGCACGCTTGAGACATTCGAACCCACCCATGCCCGGCATGTGGATATCACAGAGCACCGCATCAACGCCGCCGGCACGCAGCAGTTCCAGTGCCCGCTCGCCACTGTCGGCCTCGGCGACCACTTCGATATCCCCTGCCCCGCCGATCAGGTGGCTGATCGCGGTGCGGACCATCGTGTGATCATCAATAATCATGACCCGAATCATCGGCAAACCTTCGTCTTGGTGCGAACAAGCCCCGTGTCAGTTCCTCACCGTTTGTCTCGCAGACGACCGACCCGGCAAGCTCCCGCGCCGGGCCCCAAAAACTCCTGTCAGAGGTTTATTGTGTTCTGACGACCACATCGGACCATGCGGCCCCATCGGCCCAATCTACCACTGACTGTAGGGATTTTTAACCAGCGAAACGTTGTAATAGCGGGGATCGTGCGACACCTCCTCACCCAGCCAAGGGGGGCGCTCGAAGACCTGATCTTCATGATCGAGTTCCACTTCGGCCACGACCAGGCCAGCGTTCTCGCCGTGGAACTCGTCGATTTCCCACAGCAGCCCGCCCCAGTCGACGAAATGGCGAATCTTGTCGATCACCGGCCCCGTAGTGAGGTGCTCCAGCATGCGCTGGGCATCGGCCAAGGGGATCTCGTACTCGAACTCATCGCGGGTTATGCCGAGCGTGCGGCTCTTGATGTTAAGCCAAGCCCGCTCGCCGCTGATGCGTGCCCGCAGCGACACCGGCCCCTGGTCGTTGAGATAACCCTGCACCATGCGCTCGGATCGCGCGACGTCATCGCGCCAGCTCTCGTCGGCCAGCAGGAATTTGCGTTCGATCTCCGTTCCCATCAGGGCCTCCCGATCCTTCGCGGATGATTCAGTAGCGAACCAGGGCCGACCCCCAGGTAAAGCCGCCGCCGAATGCCTCCATCAGGATCACGTCACCACGCTTGATGCGGCCATCTCGCACGGCAGCGTCCAGCGCCAGCGGCACGGAAGCCGCCGAGGTGTTGCCGTGCTGACCGACCGTGACTACCACCCGCTCCATGGACATGCCCAACTTGCGGGCCGTGGCCTGAATGATGCGGATATTGGCCTGGTGGGGGACCAGCCAATCGATGTCTTTGGGGCTCATGCCGGCCGCCGCCATGGTCTGGTCCACGATTCGGCCGAGCGTATTGACCGCCATGCGAAAGACCTCGTTGCCGCGCATTTCGATAAAGGCGGTGCCATCGGCGAGGCGTTCGGCGTCGGTGGTCTCGGGATCCGGCTTGACCGTAGTCAGCAGCGACTCGTAGCTGCCGTCGGCGTGGATGTCGGTGCGTATGATGCCCGGCTCGTCGGAGGCCTCGAGCACCACGGCGCCGGCGCCGTCGGCGAATAACACGCAGGTGGTGCGGTCGTTCCAGTTGATGATGTTCGAAAGGGTCTCGGCCCCCACCACCAACGCGCAACGGGCCGCGCCGGTCTTGATGAACTTGTCGGCCACCGAGAGCGCGTAGACGAAACCGGTACAGACGGCCTGCACATCAAAGGCCGGCGGACCGTGGATGCCGAGTTTCTGCTGCAGCAGGCAGGCGGTAGAGGGAAAGGTCCGGTCGGGCGTAGTGGTCGCCACGATAATCAGGTCCACTTCCTCGGGCACGCGCCCGGCCGCCTCCAACGCCGCACGCGCGGCCGGCTCGGCCAGATCGGAGGTCAACTGTCCCTCGGCGGCGATGTGCCGTTGCTCGATGCCGGTGCGTTCGCGAATCCAGGTATCGGAGGTATCGACAATCTGCTCGAGGTCATGATTGGTCATGACTCGCTCGGGAAGATAACTCCCGGTGCCAGTGATTCGCGAATGGGTCATGACGACTGCCGCTCCTGAAGAAGTTTCTCCAGTTGCTGATCGATGCGGCGCGGCACATCCATGTCGATTTCACGCAAGGCCACGTCGAGGGCATGGCCGAAGGACGCCGCATCTGCCCCACCATGGCTCTTGATCACGATGCCCTGCAGGCCAAGCAGGCTGGCGCCGTTGAAGCGACCGGGATCGACACGCTTTTTCAGGCGGGCCAGCACCGGCATTGCCATCAGGGCGGCCAGCCGCGAAAAGACGCCGCGCTTGAATTCTTGGCGCAGGAAATGGCTGATCATCTTGGCCACCCCCTCGCTGCTCTTGAGCGCGACGTTACCCACAAAGCCGTCGCAGACCACCACGTCCACACCGCCCTTGTAGATATCGTCACCCTCGACGAAACCAATGTAGTTGACGGGGCCTGACTTCAGCCGCTCGGCCGCACTCTTGACGGTGTCGTTGCCCTTCATCGCCTCGGCGCCGACATTGAGCAGCCCCACGCGCGGCGACGGGTTGTTGTCGAAGGCCTCGACCAGCACTGACCCCATCACGGCGAACTGGAACAGATGCTCGGCATCGCAATCGACATTGGCGCCGAGATCCAGGACGTGTGTATGTCCGCCTTCGTTCGGCAGTGCGGTACAGATTGCCGGGCGTTCGATGCCGGGAAGGGTCTTGAGGACGAACTTGGCTGTCGCCATCAGGGCACCGGTATTGCCGGCGCTGACGGCCGCCTGGGCACGACCGTCCTTGACCAAATCGATCGCCAGGCGCATCGACGACCTTTTTTTGGTGCGCAGGGCCACGGCCGGCGATTCGTCCATTGCCACCACCTGGTCGGCATGCACGATCTCGATGCGATCGTGATCCACGCCCGACTCGGCCTCGAGACGCCGCTCGATGGTGGCCTGATCACCGACCAACAAAAGTCCCACATCCGGATGACGGGACAGGAAACGGGCGGCGGCACGGACCGTCACTTCCGGTCCGTGGTCGCCGCCCATCACGTCAATTGCGATATGGCTAGTCATCAACGCCCCATGCCTATCAACAGCCTGCTTCCGACCGGCTCAAACCGGGCATCCTCGCGATGCATCGACCTCGCCGCACCGACCGTCACCACCGTGGCGACGGGACGGCAACACGATACCGAAATCAGGCGTTCTCGCCCGACTGGGCAACCACGCGACGACCACGGTAGAAACCGTCCGGAGTGACGTGGTGGCGACGATGGGTTTCGCCACTGGTCGGATCGATCGACAGCTGGGCATTTTTCAGGCTGTCGTGGGCGCGACGCGAGTCACGCTTTGAGCGGCTAACCTTGTGTTTCTGAACGGCCATGGTTTTCTACCTCCAAAATGATCAAGACGCGCCGAGGCGCGCCTGCTGCTAACTTCTGTATTTTCCATTTCCATCCGGGAGGCGGCAACGCCTCCCGGATCTAGAATTCATTTGCCCTCGTCGGGGCCTTTCTTCAGTGCCGCAAGAGACGCGAACGGATTGTCCTCCGACTTGCCGGCGACCGACTCGTCGATCTGGCCGGACTCATAGGCCTGACCGGCGGAGAGAGTCTCCGCCAGCGGCGAGCAGGCCTGCTCATGGACCGGCATTAGCGGCACCGCCATCAGCAGCTCGTCCTCTAGCAGATCAATCAGGCGAATGCGCCCTTCTCGCCCCAACACCACCGGCTCGACACCGCTATCCACGTGCTCGGCCTGGTCGTCGCTGAAAACGAACGACACCGTCGAGTGGCCGCTGACGGGACAGGTCACCGGTTCCCGACAACGAGCGCACTCCAGCGATAACGGCGCACTGACCTGCACCTCGGCCTGCAGGGGATGAACCCCTGCGCCCTCGGAAAAGTGTACCTCGTAGGTCAGCATCCCGTGCGGCAGGGCCATGTCGCGACATCGCGGCAAAACGGCCAATGGCGCCTGGCCCGATTCGACCAGTCCCTCACGGCAGGCGGCACGAACATCCAGAGGGATGGTCAACCGACCGGGGGCCCGCGCCTGCTCGTCCTGGCTGTCATTTTTCGACATAATGCCCCACTCCCTGCACCGGCAGGCCAGATCACACCGGGCTACCGGCCTTGCAAGCGGGATTCTTAATCCGCTAAGTTTACCGGCTTCTCCCGCATTCACCAAACACTATGCCCAACGATCCCATCAATCCCACCCCCGGCCTGGTCCTCGCCTCGGGTTCCGCCACCCGACGCCACCTGCTCGATCGGCTGCGACTGGACTACCGCATCGATCCGGCGGATATCGACGAACGGCTGGGCGACACGGAGCCCGCCGCCGAGGCCTGTCTGAGACTGGCCCGCGAGAAAGCGATCGCCGTGGCCGCCCGTCATCCGGGCCAGGTCGTGCTGGGTTCCGACCAGCTCCTTTCCTGGGAAGGCGGAATCCTGGGCAAGCCGGGCGACCGAGCGACCGCGTGCCGCCAGCTCGAGCGCATCGCCGGCAAAGCGATCACCTTCCACGTCGCCATCAGCCTGACCTGCCCCGACGGCCGCCAGCTCGACTGGCAGGAGACCGTCGATGCCCACATGCGCCCCCTGACCTCCGTCGAGATTGCCCGCTATGTGGAGATCGAACAGCCGTTCGACTGCGCCGGCAGCATGCGTTCGGAAGGGCTGGGCGTGTGCCTGGTCGAACGGATGGTCAGCGACGACCCCAGTGCCATACTGGGCATGCCGCTGATCGCCACCGCCCGCCTGCTGCGCGAAGCGGGCATCGACCCCTTGCGCAGCGACTGAGGCGGTTGCCGGGAAAACGCTCCGAGAAAACGACACCCATCCGACGATCAGCAGGCAGTCAATCCTGGCCGGGCCCTAGCCGATCACGTCACGGGGCGCCTTGCAAGCATTTGACGCCTTCTGCCCCGTGCAGTAAAACCACCGCTTTCACCATCGTCAGGATATCTACGTGACACTGCTCATCGCCGCCCTGCTAGGCGTCATTCAGGGCATCTTCATGTTCCTGCCCGTCAGCTCGACAGCCCACCTGGTGCTGACCCAGCACTGGCTGATCGAAAAGGGCCATGACCTGCCGCCGCCGGACAGCCCCGAGATGATCCTGTTCGATCTGGTGGTGCATGTCGGCACGTTGGTCTCTATCGTGGTGGTGTTCTGGTCCAGCCTGTGGCGCTTTTCGCGCAATGCGGCGACCGGCGCGCTCCACTGGGCCTCGGCCGAGGGCCGGCACGAAGGCATGCCCCTTTACGTGCGACTGTTCCTGCTGGGGATGCTGTCGGTGCTGGCCACCGCGGTGATCGGCTTTGGGCTCAAGACCACCTTCGAGCAGGTGTTCGCCACGCCGGTGATGATCGCCTTCACACTCACCCTGACCGGCATCCTGCTGTGGTGGACCGACAAGCTGGGGCCGCGACGGCGCGGTCTCAAGGGCATCAACGCCCGGGTGGCGACCGTCATCGGCGTGGCCCAGGGCCTTGCGCTGGTCCCGGGACTGTCGCGCAGCGCCATGACTATCGTGTTCTCGCTGTTCACCGGCCTCAAGCGTCGCTGGGCCGCCGAATACAGCTTCTTTCTCGCCATCCCCACCATCCTGGCGGCCACGCTGGTGCAGAGCCTCGATGTCTGGGGCAACCTCGGCCTCAACGGTGTCAGCCTGATGGCCATGACGGTCGGCTTCGTGGTCTCGGCGCTGGTTGGCATCGTCTCCCTGAAGTTGGTGGTCTACTTCCTCTACCGTGCCCAGCTGAAGATCTTTTCGTTCTATGTCTGGCTGTTGGCAGCGGCTGTCCTGCTGGGCTGGATCGACCTGCCGACATAGTCCTCGGAGACGCGAGTCGAACCGGACGCGCCAGGGAATGTCCTACCATCGGCTTCGCCCAACCGGGCGATCATCTTCGGCCCGATCATGCCCCCGGGCGCTGCCGTACAAAGACAGGCATCCCCCCCCGTTCTCGCAAGGTAGACTCGTCAAGGACGCTTTGCCCCCGATAGGGGCAGGATCAGTACCCCAGCCGCTTGCGCGCGATCTGGTGCAACTCCGATGTGGCCGCGGCGCACACGGTCGTCGTCTCCAGGCCCACGCCATTGCCCTCGAGGTCGGTGAACACGCCGCCGGCCTCCTCGACGATCACTGACAAAGCGGCGATATCGAGGACGTTGACGTCGGACTCGACCACCAGGTCAATCGCCCCGCGGGCGAGTAGGTGATAGTGATAGAAATCGCCGTAACCACGGGTGCGATTGACCTCCGAGACCAGGGTGGCCAAGCCGGCCCAGCCCACCGGCTGGTGCGCCAAGGTGGAGAGGTTGCCCAAAGACAGGGTGGCTCCCGCCAGCGAGTCAATCTGGCTGACCCGTGCGGCGCGATCCATGAAGAACGCCCCGCCCCCCTTCTCGGCATAGGCATGTTCGCCGAATACCGGTGCGCTGGAAACGCCCAGAATGATCTCATCGCCTTGCATCAGCGCGATCTGGGTCGAAAAGAACGGGTACTCGCGCACGAAGCTCTTGGTGCCATCGATCGGGTCAACCAGCCAGGTGAACTCCGCCTCCGGCTGCGACTTGCCGGTCTCCTCGCCGTAGAAGCCGTGGTCCGGAAAGGCATCCAGGATCACCGCCTTGATCGCCTTCTCGGTCTCCACGTCGGCCACGGTCACCGGCGTGGCGTCTTCCTTGATCTCGATCTCGACGTTCTGCTGCCAGTAGCGACGGACGACGGTTTCGGCGGCGCGGGCTGCGGCCAGCGCGGTTTCGAGGTATTGGCTCTGCATCATGCGTTCCTGATTTTTCTGGATTTGGTGCCGGCTGCCGGCATCATGAGAGGCATTGTAACCGAGGCGCCTGTCAGGGGTTGACCCCAGCCCGGTCGGCACCGCCCGAACCACCCGGCTACCGAAGCCCTGCTTGTGCACGCCGGGCACCCCCTCCGTCGCCTGGCGATCGGTTCTCATCTGCGCATGCCACGCAGCCACTTGAAGACGTTGATCAGCGAGGACAGTGCCTGGGCCACGTAGGTGAAGGCCGCCGCGCGCAGGATGCGGCGCGCCGGCCGGCGGTCGGCCCGTTTCAGCAGCCCGGTCTCCTTGAGCATCGGCAGGGCCCGGTTGAAACTCGCATCCAGCTCGGTCGGCAAGGTCGCCAGATGGGCGAAGACCGGCACGGCCATGGTCATCACGCCGGCGGCGAACATGACCAGCCCGGCCAACGGACCTTTCTGAATGACCGAGACCACGGGGATCGCCACCAGGATCCAGCCGGCAATGCGCTGCGCCCACTGGGTGCGCTCGACCACCTCTTGTCGACGCTGGAACGGGGGATACTTTTCGGCGTCCTGCAAGGCGTGCCCGACTTCGTGGGCCGCGACCGTGATCGCAGTCAGGGAACGACCGGTGAAATGGCCAGGCGACAGCCGCACGGCGCGATCCGCAGGATCGTAATGATCCCCCGACTTGGTCTGCTCCACCGCGACGTACTCCAGGTGATGGCGGTCGAGGAGGTAACGAGCCAGATCGGCGCCACTAAAATCAAACCGATCGGCCGGCTCGCTGTGCCGACGCATCACCTGTCCCACCCACCAACCGGGCAGATACGAGAGGGCCGCCATCACGCCCAGACCAATCAACAACCCGATGCCCATCAGTCCTCCGGACGCCCGCGGTCGATCTGGTAGATCAAGTCACCCGACTGCGACTGGGCACTGCTGGTCAACTCCAGATGCAGGAACTTGTTGATGCGATAGCGCGTGATCACTTCCCCGACTCCATCGAATACCCCGACAACGTAACGAACCAGCAAATCTTCCCCGATGCGCTTGCCCACGCTCAGCCGCGTGCCGGCCACGCCGTCAGCCGACTCCAGACCGATCTCGTCGAATCCCAGCACCGAGTTGATCCGCTGGGCCAAGGAATCGCCTTGCTTGATGCCCAGCCCCGCGATGGCGCCCAGGAGCAATGAGGCGTCCGCGTCCCCGTCCTCGGAGAGGCGCCGCCCCGTGAGAAGCAAGGAAAGCGCATCGCTCTCCGAGGTAGGCGGCCGGGAGAACAATTCGGTTTGCGGCGATTCCAGCTCGCCGGCGATCGACAGCCCCACTACGGTACCTTGCGCATCGCCGATCTCGCGGCTGGCCACCACATCCAGCCCCGGCGACATCATGGGGCCGGTAAAGATCAGCCGCCCCCGCTCGACCCGCAGGTTCTGGCCGTAGGCGGTATAGCGTCCATCCTCGAGCCGAATTTCGCCAAACACGCCGGGAGGCTGCTCGCCTCGCAATCGCAGTTCCAGCAGGCCGACCAGCCGGGTGGCAAACCCTTGCCCCCGCAAACTGACGTGCTCGCCAAGTATCACTTCGACCTCCCCTTCGATCGGATAGGCGCGTCCGGCGGTTTTTTCTTCTTCTTCGCCCACGATCACCAGATCCGGGGAGTTCTCGCGAGCGGTTTCGGGCAACTCGGCAAGTTTGGCAATCACCAGCGGCACGTGGATTTCGCCGTCAACACGTCCGCCTGACGGTGTCAGGGCGATCTTAAGATCGGGGCGTGCATCGACGGCCAGGGTCGGTAGGCGCAACAGAGGGATGGCCTCACCACCCACCATCAAATCGAGATCCCAGTCTGCAAACGAATCGAACCGCCCACCTCCCTCCAGTGACAGCCGACCACGATCACGGGAGGGCTCGGTCTCAGTGACACGCTGTTCGCTGAACACCGGTCGCGGCGGCGTATCCGCCTCCCCCAGCAATTCCCCCGTGAGGCGGATATCACCATCCGCATTGACGGCCAATTCCACGCGCCCATCACGGTAGCCCGTGCCGGTAGGTAAGGAGGCGAAGGCCAACTGCTCGCCGACCAGCCGCCCCGACAGGCGCGGGGAATCCAGCCGCCCCGTGACCGCCAGTTGACCGGTCAGCGAGCCGGCCAAATCGCTGACCGGCAAGCCCAATGGACCGAATAAGCGATCGAGCAGTCCGAACAAACGGGCAAGGTCCGCCTCTTCGAGCTGGAGCGCACCGTCGAGTGAGCCGTTATCCAAGGCCGCCTCGCCCTGCCCCTCGAACGCCAGCCAATCCTCCAGCCCGCCACGCAGGGATGCCTCGACGCGCTCATCCGCCAAACGGGCATTCAGTCGGGTGTCGGGATAGGAGATCGCACCTTCATTCGGCCCGTCATCCACCTCCTCGTCGCGACGAGTCAGACGGATTTCGCCGGCCGGCAGGCGCAGATCAAGACTCGCGGCTCGCCCCGTCGCATCAAGCCGGGCATCGGCTTCCAGCGACAGTCGACCGGGCCAGCGAACCGAACTCGCGTCGAATGCCGACGCCTGTTGCCACAGCCCCTCGAGTGCAAGATCCCCTTGCAGTCGGGCGGTCAGGGCCTGCCCAACACGCTCTGCCGTCAGACACAGCGCCCCGGCCCGATCGGCGGACATGTCGGGAATGGCCGGTTGCAGGCACAGCCCCTCGATCCGCTGCGCCTCCGCCGAGGCCAACACTGGAACTGGTGCATCCAAGCGCCAGGGGTGTCCCTCCGGCACACCGATATCCAGACGGGTCAACTGCCCCTGCCACGCATCCTCCTGCCAGCCACCTTGCGCTGCCAAGCGGGCCTCGAGCGGCCCATCCAGCTCAAGAGCCCAGCGATGCTCGGACAATCCACCATCCGCCGCTATCGCCAAACGATCAAAAAGCGGCGCCCCTTCGACCGGCGCCAGCGAGCCGGCCTCGACCGACAGCTGGATATGGCGCTCCGCGGGCGCGGCATTCCCACTGGCCGATTCAGCCGACGCCCTCGCCCGCAGCCGGTCAAGGTCATATCCCGCCAAGCGCAGGCCGTCGACACGCAGGTCAAGCTGACCCTGCGGATCAAGGACGGGGCCGGCCGCGTTCAGGTCAATGTTTATCGAGCCGCGGGCGTCATGCGGACGCAGCGCGGCAAGATCCAGCCCGGGAAGCCGTTCGAGCATGTCCCAGGGCAATGCGGCCAGGTCCGGGATCGACACGCGCCCCTGCCCCGAATTCAGTCGCCAGTCGGCCACCTGCGGGGCAAGCTGCAATACGCCCTCCGCATGCGCACTGCCCCCGGGCATGTCGAGGGCGGCACGGGAGATCGACAATTCACCTTCGGCCAGCCGACCCTGCAGATCCAATTGGACTCGGCGAGATTGCCCGCCCTGCTGTTCACTCAAGCCCAATTGCGTGGGCTCCAGTACCAGGCGCGTCTGCGCCAACCAGTCCGCCATCGTCAGGGGCTGCTGCCAATCGGGCAATTGTCCCGACAACCGCCCCTCGCTGTTCAGGGATAGCGGTGATGCCCCGTCCTCACCCGTCGGCAACACGGCCACGGGCAGTGCCTCGATCCGCCAAGCCGCTTCGACGAGTCGCTGGGCATCGAGGCGCCCTTCCAGCCACATCTCGCCGCCACCGGCCTGGCCGTCGATGTCCAACGCGACGGCCTGATCGTCAATAACGGCCGCCAAGTCAAGGTCTTCGATCGGCTCGCCAACAAGCCTGCCGTTGAGCCCTTCTACCGCGACGCGCCCCTGAAGCGGCCACCATCCCTTCGAGGATTTCAGGTCGGCGTGCCAATCGAATGCCAGTGTGCCGGGCAGGTCAATGCCGGCACGAGCGGGATCGATCGATTCGCCGCGCCCCTGGAGTTCCACCCACCAGCCGTTGGCAAAGCCCACACGACCATCCAGCAGCAGGCGACCGCCGAGGGCGTCTATCACCAGATTGGGCACCGCCAGGTTCTGGCCATCCCGGCCATCCCATGTCATCTGGCCGCAGGTCGCCGCCATGACGCCATTCGCCCCGATCCAACTCAGCCGGGGCCGGATGGTCAGTCCTGAGCGGGAAAGTCCGTCCACGGCCACCTCCCCGGACAGCCACCCTTGCGGCAGGTCGAGGAACACGTCCAGTCCCGCAACAACCGGGGTGTCCTCGGTCAGTCCGATGGTGGCCTCACCGCTAGCATCCAGATGGATGTCGTTGGGCAGCCCCAGTTGCAGCTCGGCCACATTCACCTCCAGACGGGGCTGTTCGACACGCGCATCCAGCAGGGCCCCCAACCGGACGGTGCCCAGTTGATAGCGCTGATCGCCCCGCGTGACCACCATCGAGTCGACATGCAGCGATTCGATCTCCAGCGCCATCCCCTGCGCCCAGGACGGTAGCATCTGTTCAGTGGACTCCGCCCTTGTTGCGGCCGGGGCGCCCTTCGTCTCGGGCAGGTCGATCCGCCCGTCGCGCAGGGAGAGCTCGCCGACACGCAGGTGCCCCCGCCACAAGGCCACCGGGTCGATCTGCAGCTGTACCTCGACAAGGTCCAGGGTCGCGCCCTGCTCCGGCTGCCAGGCCAGGCCCTTGAGAGACAGGCCAGACCACGGCGTGCCCCCGGCCTCTTCGACATGGAAGGCCGGCAGGTACGTCTCTGCCTGGGCCAATGACCACTTCACCCCCTGGGGGGTCCCGGTCAGCCACCAGATCGCACCGGCCGCCAGCGAGACCAGGACGAGCACCAGCCAGCCTGCGGCCAGCACCAACCGACGAAGCCAGACGAGTGCTCGCATTGCGTGGTCGAAACGGCTCAAAATGCGGCCCCCAGCCCCAGATGCAGTCGTGGCAGGCCGTCGGTGCCGTCGAGTGGCTGGGCCACGTCCACGCGAATGATGCCCACCGGCGAACGCCAGCGCACTCCGATACCGGCCCCGGTCTTGAGCTCGGCGAGATCTGGGTTCGTATAGGCATTGCCGCTGTCGACGAAGCCGGCGAGATACCAGTCATCGCCCACGATCGGGTGCATTGCCTCCAGGCTGCCGGCCAAGAGGTACTTGCCGCCGATGCGCACACCCGCCTCGTTTCGCGGTGAGAGCGACTCGTAGTCGTAGCCACGGACCGAACGATCCCCGCCGGTGAAAAAACGCAGCGACCGGGGCATCCGGTCGAAGTCGTCGGTGGCGATCATGCCGGCCTCACCGCGCCCGGCAAAAACCCATCGCCCCAGCGAATAGTAGCCACCGAGAAAGACACGCGAGCGCAGAAAAGACGCGGCCGAGGCCAGGGGCTCGGCCGCTCCCTGCAGGGAAACGTCGAACACCGCCCCCTGCGTCGGAAACAACGGGTCGTCCAGCCCGCTGTATCCCAACCGTCCGCCGAGGATGGCAAAGCCGTTGGATTCGGCGGGGTCGTCGCCGTAGCGAGTCCGGTCGAGCAGGTATTCGGTGAATAGCGCCTGGGTCCATTGGGCAGTCTCCCGCACCCATTGCACGCCTACCGTTGAAGACAGGGTGACGATGGAGTTGTTGTCCTCGCGATCGACGCGAGCGTAGATGTCGTAACGCTCGGCGAGCGGATCGCTCCTACGCGGCATGGTGTAGCTGGTCTGGAGGCTCTGCTCAATCGCCGAAATCTCGGTCTTGGCCCCCCAACGGTGACCTCGATCATTGACGAAGCGCCGCTTAACCTGTGCACCCACATTCGGCCCGGTATCGGTCGCATAACCCACACGCAGTTCGTAGGAGGTGCGCGGGTTACGGCGAGTGGCGATCTCGACCGGCACCTTCAGCCCAACGCGTTCGTCCAGCTTGGGACGCACGGAGACCGACTGGAAATACTCGGTGCCGGTCAGGTTCTGATTCATCGCCAGCAGGTCGCGGCTGGTATACGGCGCCCCCGGCTCGACGCCCGTCAGGCGCTGGGCCAGCTGCGGTCGCAGAATGGATTGCTCGATGCTCACTTCGCCAAAGCGATAGCGGGGACCGGGCTGCAGGGCCAGCGCGATGCCGGCAGAGCGGGTGGCGGGATCGACGCGAATCAGGCGGCGGGTGAAGCGGGCATCGAGATAACCGAGCCTTTTCACCCGACTGAGCAGCCCGTCGCGCAGGCTGTCGTAGGCGGCCTGATCGAGAGGGTCACCCACTTGTGGGCGGTTTTCCTCGACAAATTGCCGCAACGAGTCGAAGGCAAGTATCTCCGTGGGAAGGTCGATCTCCACGGATTCGACCCGGGTGACGGGCCCGGCATCGATGTGCAACGCCGGATCACGGCAGTCGGCACGCTCACTGATCGAACGCTCGATGCGGGCATTGAAATGGCCGTAGGCCTGCAATGCCTCTTGCGCGGATTCGGCGGCCGCCCTCAAGTAACGCCGAATCTGTGCGGTACTGGCCTGGCAAGAAAACGGAACGGGGGGAACCGACAACCCGACATTGGTGATCAGGCGCACGTCCTCCAGCCCAGTAAGCTGCGGGTTGGGCGCGGCCTGGGCCTGGCCCGCCCACAGCAGGCACGCTCCGAGAGCCGCAGACAGCCATGAGGCGGACCATCGGCGCCGGCCAGACGGGCCCGGCGCCCGCAAGCTAGACAACCTCGGCGAGATCACCGTTGCGCTCCAGCCATGCCCGTCGATCGGCGGCCCGCTTCTTGGCCAGCAGCATGTCGAAAACCTCGATGGTGTCGTCGCCCTCCACCTTGAGCTGGACCAGCCGGCGGGTTTGCGGCGCGAGGGTGGATTCGCGCAACTGGATGGGATTCATCTCGCCCAGTCCCTTGAAGCGGGTGACCTGGATCTTGCCGCGGCGGCGCTCGGCCTGGATGCGGTCGATCAGGCCGTCGCGTTCGGCCTCGTCGAGCGCATAGTAGGTCTCCTTGCCGATGTCGACACGATACAACGGCGGCATGGCGACGAATACGTGGCCGGCATCCACCAAGGCGGGGAAGTGCCGCAGGAACAGGGCCGAGAGCAAGGTGGCGATGTGCAGACCGTCGGAGTCGGCATCAGCCAGGATGCAAATCTTGCCGTAACGCAGCTTGGACAGGTCGTCGGACCCCGGCTCCAGCCCCAGCGCCACGGCGATGTCGTGCACTTCCTGGCTGGCGAGCACCTGGGCGGGGTCCGTCTCCCAAGTGTTCAGAATCTTGCCTCGCAACGGCATGATCGCCTGGAAGTCCCGCTCGCGCGCTTGCTTGGCCGATCCGCCGGCCGAATCGCCCTCCACCAGGAACAGCTCGGTGCGCGACAGATCGGTCGAACTGCAGTCCGCCAGCTTGCCCGGCAACGCCGGTCCGCTGGTGACCCGCTTGCGCGCCACCTTCTTCTCGCTCTTGATGCGCATCTGGGCCGATTCGATCGCGATGCTGGCGATCCGCTCGCCCGTCTCGGGGTGCTGATTGAGATACAGCGACAGCGAATCCTTGATCACTCCGCTGATGAAGCTGGCCGATTCGCGCGAGGACAGGCGTTCCTTGGTCTGCCCGGCGAACTGCGGGTCGTGCATCTTGGCCGAAAGGACGAAGCGCACCCGTTCGAAAACGTCCTCGGGGGCCAGGCGCACCCCGCGCGGCAGCAGACTGCGGAACTCGCAGAACTCGCGGATCGCCTCGGTCAGGCCCTGACGCAGGCCGTTGACGTGGGTGCCACCTTGCAGGGTCGGTATCAGGTTGACGTAGCTTTCGGTCAGCCCTTCGCCCGGTTCGGTCGCCCAGACCACCGCCCAGGAAACCTCCTGCGCCCGGCTGCCGTCCGGCGCCTTCATGTGCCCGACGAAGGCTTCCGGCGGCAGTACCTCTTGACCCTTGAGGCTTTCGAGGAGGTAGTCACGCAGACCGTCCTGATAGCACCATTCCTCGCGCTCGCCGCTGCTCTCGTCGAGCAGACTGACCTTGAGGCCGGGGCACAGCACCGCCTTGGCACGCAGGACGTGACGCAGGCGCGGCACGTTGATGCGCGGCTGGTCGAAATAGCTGACATCCGGCCAAAACGTCAGCCGGGTGCCGGTATTGCGCTTGCCCACGGTGTCCACCACCTCCAGCGGACGGGTGACCTCGCCGTGGGCGAACTCGATCCGATGAAGCTTGCCGTCGCGCTTGATCTCCACGACCAGCCGGTCGGAAAGCGCGTTGACTACCGAAACCCCCACGCCGTGCAGGCCACCGGAGAACTGGTAGGACTTGTCCGAGAACTTGCCGCCGGCATGCAGCCGCGTGAGGATCAACTCCACCCCGGAAATGCCGTGCTCGGGATGAACATCCACTGGCATGCCCCGCCCGTCGTCACTGACCGACAATGCGCCGTCCTCGTACAACACCACGTCAATGCGGTCGGCATAACCGCTCACCGCCTCGTCGACACTGTTGTCGATCACCTCTTGGGCGAGATGATTGGGCCGCGAGGTATCGGTATACATGCCCGGACGCTTGCGCACGGGGTCGAGGCCGGTGAGCACCTCGATCGAGCCGGCGGTATAGTCGGATCTTTCAGCCATAGTTGACACGTCTTGATTACGGGTTAGGGGAATCCCGAGCGAATCCGAATGCCGCTCTGGCTGGGCGAGTCACGGGGCTTGCAAGTGCCCGGCGCGTGACTCGCGGAGCCATCATTCGGATTGGTTCGGGAGCTCCCGGGGCGCGAAGCAAAAGTGTACACGCACGGACGCGTCAAGGCATTGCCGTATCTCGGCCTTGAAATGCCCGCCTGCTGGCGCCATACCCTGCTAGATCTGCAATCAACCATTCGACCGAGGACCGCCCGACCATGAGCGACAGCGAACACGTCTTTTCCGTTACCACGCCGGAGTTTGCCGAGAAGGTGGTCGATGCCTCACGGCAGACCCCTGTCCTGGTGGATTTCTGGGCCGATTGGTGCGGCCCCTGCCGCCAGCTGATGCCGCTGCTCACCCAGGTGGTCGAGGACATGAATGGCCAGGTCAAACTGGCCAAGGTCAACACGGAAGAGGAACAGGAGCTGCCCCAGAAACTGGGCGTTCGCAGCCTGCCCACGGTGGTCTTGTTCGTCGATGGGCAGCCGGTCGATCAGTTCCAGGGGGCCCTGCCCGAAGGCCAGATCCGGGAATTCATCGGCAAGCACGTCCTCTCGAAGATCGACAAGATCCGCCGCGAGGCGCAGCAGGTGCGTGCGGCCGGTGCCATCGAACAGGCCATGGACTTGCTCAAGCAGGCCAACCAGCAGGAGCCGGGCAACGTGGAGGTATTGTTGGACCTCGCCGACCTGATCGCCTCCGAGGGCGACCTTGAGCAAGCTTGGCAGATTCTCGAGTCACTACCCGCGGACATCGCCATGCGCGATGACGTCCGCGAGTTCAAGGCGCGCGTGGGCATGGCTCGCTCGGCGCAATCCGGTCCGCCGGAGGACGAACTGCGGGCCCGGATTGAGGCCGATCCCAAGGACGTGGAGGCGCGCGAGCAACTGGCAGCCAAGCTGGCCAGCCGCAACGACCTCGAAGGCGCCCTGGAGCAATATTACCGGATCATGCTGCACGACCGCGCCTACAACGACGAGGCCGGACGACGCGGCATGATCGACCTCTTCGAGCTGCTGGGCAACGAGCACCCGCTCTCGCGGCAATACCGGCGCCGCATGTTCGGTCTGCTGCACTAAGGCTTGGCCGGCATGCATCATCACGACCCAGCCCCCGATTCGATCAACCAGGCGGGCCGCGCCCTGGGCATCGGCATCGCGCTCAATCTCGGCTTTGTCATTCTCGAGGCGATCGCCGGCGTATTGGGCCACTCGATGGCGCTGCTGGCCGACGCGGCCCACAATCTTGGCGATGTGCTCGGGCTGGTGCTCGCCTGGGGCGCCAACCGGCTGACCCGCCGGATCGCCAGCAATCAGTTCAGCTACGGGCTGGGCAGCAGCACCATGCTCGCCGCCCTGATCAACGGTCTCACCTTGGTACTGGTGTCGCTGTGGATTCTGTGGGAGGCGAGCATGCGGCTGGTCGACCCACCAGCCGTAAACGGACTGCTGGTAACCGGGGTGGCACTCGCGGGGGTCGTGGTCAACACCGCCACCGCCTGGTTGCTGATAAGCCAGCAGAAGCACGACCTCAATCTCCGCGGCGCATTCCTGCACATGGCCGCCGACGCGGCCATTTCGGTGGCCGTGGCCGTTTCCGGCATCATCGTGACGTTGACCGGTCTGGCACGGGTGGACCCGCTTTTGAGCATCGCAGTCAGTCTGGTGATTCTGGTGCCCGCCATCGGCCTGACACGCCAGTCGCTGCAGTTAATCCTTCATGGAGTTCCCGCAGGCATCGATCTGGATGAAGTGCGTGATTTTCTCGATCGGCTACCGGAAGTGGTCGACCAGCATCATCTGCACATCTGGGCGTTGAGCACCCGGGAGACAGCCCTGAGCGTTCACTTGGTGGTCTCGCGCCGCCCTGACGATACGGATGCCTTCCTGCATCGCATTCAGCACGAACTGCGCGAGCGGTTTGCGATCACGCACGCCACCATCCAGATCGAAAACGGCGATGGGTTTTGCCCGATCGACCACCCAGGCTGAGGTTCGCGCCCTACCGCAATTCCAGCCGTTCGTAAAAAGCTTCCAGAGCCTCCCGGGCGCAGGCGGCGTCCTTGTCGCCACCCGGCGCCCCGCTGATGCCCAGGGCCCCGATAGTGGCGCCGGCCGACTCGATCTTCACTCCGCCGTCGAGCACCAGGATGCCGTCGACATGATCCATTTCCATGCGGATGTCTTCGCGACTGGCCCGGAACTCGCCGGAGTCCACGCCGGAGAGAATCACCGCGCGAGCCTTGTCGGTGGCGATCTGGCGAGTGAATCGCGGTGCGTGCGTGGCCCGCATCATCACCTGCGGATCGCCCGAGGGGTCGACCACCACCGCGGTGACCGCATAGCCCTGCCCGGCACAGACCTCGACACCCTTCTCGGCCAGATCCGCCGCCAGGCCCATACCGATCCGCTGAGATGTCACCACGTCATCGGCACCATCGGCGTTTTGCGCCCAGGCATTCGCCCCGCCCAGATCGATGGCAACCACCATCGCCAGCGCAACGAGAAGAGGGATGGCAGACCGTCGATCACACGTGACTCCCCACATGGACAAACCTCCGCTATGGTTGTGGAACAGCCCCGAGCATAGCCGGTCAAGCCACCAGGAAGAGGACCCCAGCGATGACCGATCAGCAGATCGACGATGCCCAGAAAGGCGAACGGACACCCGACGGACAGGACGTGGTCGCGTGGATCAGCCGCATCGCTCCATTCGATCGCATCGATCCGGCGACACTGCAAACGGCGGTCGCCCAGGCCGAGATCCGGCCAGTGCAGAAAGGCGAGGTGCTACTTGAACCGGGCATGGGGCCACCGGACTCGTTTTTCGTTCTGCTCTCGGGGCGGGTCGAGGGGCGAGTCACTGGCTCCGATGGACAGCCGGTCTGGTCCTTGGGGCACGGTGACAGCTTCCCGCTGGGCGCCCTGATGGAACGCCGCCCGGTCGGTACGCGCCAGGTGGTGGCCGAAGCGGGCGAGGCCGTCGTCCTGCCTCGCGAGGCGTTCGAAGCATTGCGCCAGCTCAGTGACGAGTTCAACGATTTTTGCACGCGGCGCATCGGCCACCTACTCAGTCGCCCAGCGGTCGTGACCGGCCAGACCCCAGCGGGAGAGCTCGGCGGACAAGGTGCCCTGCTCGACCCGACCACGCCGATTCGCGCCCGCCTGGATGCCGCCCCGCTGATCCTCCCGGGCCCCAGCCCTCTGACCGAGGCGGCCCGAGAGCTGGAGTCGAGTGGCGGCGAGGCCATCCTGGTTCGCCTCGACGAAGACTGGGGCATCGCCACCCTGCGCGACTTGGCCTTTCGTGGCCTGTCGGCAACCCAGCCGGGCGAAACCACCCTGGACCAGATCACCACCCGCCATCCGGTGACCGTCGATGCCGACACCTCACTGCTCGAGGCGGCGGTCATCCTGGCTGAACACGGTTTTCACCACCTCCTGGTGACCGACAAGGAATCAACCCAGCCGCTGGGTGTGCTCGACGAGGGCAGCCTCTACCGAGTCAGCGTGATGACCCCCGGGCTGATGCACCAGCGCATCCGCCGCGCCGAAGACATCGAGCAATTGGCCGCGATCCGCCAGGAGGTGCCCGGCATCGTGGGTGCGCTGCTGGAATCCGGCTCGGATTTCGCCCCGATCAGCCGCATCGTCAGCGGGATCAACGACGCCATTACCCGGCGCGTGATCGCGTTGACCTTCGAGGACGCCCCCCTCCCGGCGCAATTGAACTGGTGCTGGTTGACCTTCGGCAGTGAGGCCCGTTCGGAGCAGACCCTAGCCACAGATCAGGACAACGGCATCGTATTCGATGGGCCGATCGACCCGCAGGAAGCCCGCGACCGCTTGCTGCCCCTGGCGCAACGCGTCAACCAGGCACTCGACGAGCTGGGCTATCCGCTCTGCCCCGGGAACATCATGGCGGGCAACCCGGATCTCTGCCTGTCGATGGACGAATGGCAGCATCGGTTCCGCGGCTGGATCGACCAGGGCACCCCGGAGCACCTGTTGAACGCCACCATCTTCTTCGATGCCCGCGCAATCGCCGGCAATGAGACATTGTTCAATCGCTGGCTGGAAGGATGGCGCGAGCCGGCGCAACGCAACAGCCGTTTCCGTCGGCAACTGGCAGCCAATGCCCTGCGGCTGCAACCGCCCCTGACCCTGTTCGGCGGCTTTCGCACCCGCAGCCGTCAGGGCCAGCGGGGCATCGATATCAAGACGGACGGCGCCACCCCTTTCGTGGACGCCGCGCGAATCGAGGCGCTGGCCCAGGGCAATACCGCCACACGCACCGACCAGCGCTTGGGGCTGGTGCCCGAACGGGCGCTGCCGGCGGAAGACCTCAAGGCCGCCTACGAGTTCATCCAGCGGTTACGTCTGAGACATCAGCACCAGCAAGTCGTCCGGGGGGAAACCCCGGATAACCTTATCGATCCGGACAGTCTCGATGGCCTGACCCAACGGCTGCTCAAGGAATCCTTCCGCATCGCCCGCAAGCTCCAGCAGCACCTGGCCATCGCCTATCAGCTCTGAAGGCAACGCGAACAGCCCATAATCCCACCGCCAAATGCACTCCTCGCAGCATGGTGGCCTGGGACAAACACGCCTCATTGGGCGTCGAAGGTTCCCTTTTCCCCCATCGATCCATTAGGCTTACCCTGCGTCGGAATCCGGTGAGGGGCGTCAAGGCCCATTTGCCGGTGATTTTCGACAGAGATGGACGACATAAAAACATCGGATTTCACCGATACTCGAGGAGCCACTTATGGAGCAAACATCGAATCGCGCAGATTATTGGCGCGCCAACCTGAGGGTACTTTTCGGCTGCTTGGCCGTCTGGTTCCTGGTGTCTTACGTATTCGGCATCCTGTTGGTTGATACGCTCAATCAGATTTCTCTCGGCGGTTACCCACTGGGCTTCTGGTTCGCGCAACAAGGCTCGATCTTCACCTTTGTGGTGCTGATCTTCTTCTATGCCTGGCGCATGAACGCAATCGACAAAAAATTCGGCGTCGCCGAAGACTAAGAATTCAGGAGCCTTAGATTCATGGACCTTCAGACACTGATTTACCTGGTGGTTGGCGCCACCTTCGTGCTGTATTTCGTACTCGCCATCGTCGCGCGAGCGGGCAGCACCAGTGAGTTCTACGTCGCCGGCAAGGGCATCAACCCCGTCCTCAACGGCATGGCCACCGCCGCCGACTGGATGTCCGCGGCGTCGTTCATCTCGATGGCCGGCCTGATCGCCTTCAACGGCTATTCGGCTTCCGCCTACCTGATGGGCTGGACCGGTGGATACGTGCTGCTGGCGATGCTGCTGGCCCCCTACCTGCGCAAGTTCGGCAAGTTCACGGTACCCGAGTTCATCGGCGACCGGTTCTATTCCAAGGGCGCGCGCGTGATCGCCGTCATCGCCCTGCTGGTCATCTCCCTGACGTACGTAATCGGTCAGATGAAGGGCGTCGGCGTGGCCTTCTCGCGTTTTCTGGAGACTTCGGTCGAAGTGGGCCTGTTCGCGGGCATGGGCATCGTGTTTGTCTACGCGGTACTCGGCGGCATGAAGGGGATCACCTACACGCAGATCGCGCAGTACGTGATCATGATCTTCGCCTACACCGTCCCGGCGATCTTCATCTCCCTGCAACTGACCGGCCACTTCCTGCCACAGCTCGGTACTGGCGCCGAACTGACCGACGGCTCGAACCAGTACCTGCTGCAGAAGCTCGACATGGTGCTCGTCGACCTTGGCTTTGCCGAGTACACGGCCACACCGGACCTGATGAACACCTTCCTGCTGACGCTGGCGTTGATGATCGGTACCGCCGGTCTGCCGCACGTGCTGGTGCGTTTCTTCACCGTCCCGCGGGTCCGTGATGCGCGGAAGTCTGCCGGCTGGACCCTGCTGTTCATCGCCATCCTCTACACCACTGCTCCGGCCGTTGGCGCGATGGCCATGTGGAACACGCTCAAGACCGTGCAGAACACGGACGAGATTGGTGCGCCGGACGGCAACCTGCTGTACGCCGAGCGTCCCGAGTGGATGAAGACCTGGGAATTGACCGGCCTGCTCCAGTTCGAGGACAAGAACGGCGACGGCCGCATCCAGTACTACAACGACGGCAACGAAGACTTCGCGGCCATGGCCGAGGAAGAGTTCGGCTGGAACGGCAACGAGCTGACCGTTGACCGGGACATCATGGTGCTGGCCAACCCGGAAATCGCCAACCTGCCCAACTGGGTCATCGCACTAATCGCTGCCGGTGGTATCGCCGCTGCGCTGTCGACCGCTGCCGGCCTGCTGCTGGCGATCTCGTCGGCCATCTCGCACGATCTGCTCAAGGGCGTGTTCACCCCGAACATCTCCGAGAAGAACGAGCTGATGGCTGGTCGGATCTCGATGACCGTCGCGATCGTCGTCGCCGGCTACCTAGGTCTCAACCCGCCGGGCTTCGCCGCCCAGGTGGTGGCACTGGCCTTCGGTCTGGCGGCCAGTTCGCTGTTCCCGGCACTGATGATGGGCATCTTCTCCAAGCGGATGAACAAGCAGGGCGCCATCGCGGGCATGCTCGCCGGCCTGTCGATCACCCTGCTCTACATCTTCTGGTACAAGGGCTGGTTCTTCATCCCGGATACCAACATGCTGCCGGATAACGCCGACAACTGGCTGTTCGGGATCAACCCGACCTCCTTTGGTGCCATCGGTGCCGCCGTGAACTTCATCGTGGCGATTCTCGTCGCGAAGATGACCGCGCCACCGCCGCATGAAATTCAGGAGTTGGTCGAGGAAGTTCGCGTACCGCGCGCCTCGTAAAGCCGCGCCAGCCGGAAGGCTGGCCGAGGAACGAAAAATCCCGGGCATCGCCCGGGATTTTTTTGTGTCTGCAAATGGCCGGCAACAAGCCGGCGGGCAGCCTCGATACCGATCGATTCAGCGCCCCCCGGCGATCACCCAGCCAGTAATGCCGGCAAACATCAGGATCACGCCCGCGGGAGCCAGCAACAAGAGATCCATGAACTGGCGCTTGTCGTCGGCACTGGTGAACACGATCGGCCCGAGGCCACCGATTACGCCGATAGCCGACATTATCGCGCCAATGACCAACATGGCCTTGGATACCCGGGCAAAACCGGGTTGTCGCGAAGGTGCCTCGAAACGGTAGGGGTCGCCGATGCCGGGCTCGAACTCTTCCTCTGACGAACTATCCGGCTTCTTGTCTGAATCATTCTGCATGGCACGACCCTGCGTCACGTGGGGAAAGATCTGGAATCCTATCAGCCGAACAGATCCGCGGCTAAGCAAAATCCGGCCCGTCCCCGTTTTTGCTAGACTGCCTCCATCCATCCGCCCCGGCCAATCAGGCCGCGGCCGAAAGCCCAAATGCAAGGAGCCCCATCGTGCTTGAATTCTCCGTTAAGAGTGGCGCCCCCGAAAAACAGCGAACCGCCTGCCTCATCGTCGGCGTATTCGAGGCCCGTCGCCTGACGCCGGCCGCCGAAACCATCGATCAGGCGAGTGACGGCTTTCTCAGCGCCATCACGCGTCGCGGCGATATGGACGGCGAGCTCGGCGACACGCTGTTGCTGCACGGGGTGCCCAATATCCAGGCGGACCGCGTTCTCCTGGTGGGTCTGGGTAAGGAACGCGAACTCGACACCCGCGGCCTGGTCAAGGCAACGCGTTCTGCCGTCGAGGCTCTGCATCATCGCGGCACCGCCGAATGCGTGAGCCACCTTTCCGAGATCGATGTGCGCGGCAGCTCTCTCGAACAGGTATTGCGCCAGAGCATCGTCGCGATTGAGGACACGCTTTATCGCTTCGATGAACTCAAGAGCGACAAGACTCAAGGGCCACGCCGGCCGCTGCGCAAAGTCACCTTCATCCTGCCCACGCGCAAGGAACTGATGGACGCGGAACGCTACGTGCGCGAGGCGACGGCCATTAGCAACGGCATGCGCATGGCCAAAAACCTGGCCAACATGCCGGGCAACCTGCTCACGCCGACCACCATGGCCGAGCATGCGCGCAAGATGACCGAGACCCATCTGCAACTGTCAGTGGAGGTTCTCGATCAGTCGCGCATGGAATCCCTCGGCATGAATGCCTTACTGGCCGTGGCCAAGGGCAGTAGCGAACCGCCCAAGATGATCGTCATGGAACACATGGGCGCGGATGCCGACACGGCACCGATCGTGCTGGTGGGCAAGGGCGTGACCTTTGATTCCGGCGGGATTTCCCTCAAACCCGGCCCGGACATGGATCAGATGAAGTTCGACATGGGCGGGGCAGCCGCGACGATTGGCGTCATGTCTGCCGTCGCGGAGATGCAGCTCCCTATCAATGTGGTCGCGCTGATCCCCACCGTGGAAAACATGCCCGACGGCAATGCCCTCAAGCCCGGCGACATCATCCGCAGCATGTCCGGACAGACCATCGAGGTGCTCAACACCGACGCTGAGGGTCGACTGATCCTCTGCGATGCACTGACCTACGCCGCCCGTTACAAACCGGCAGCGATCATCGACCTGGCCACCCTGACAGGCGCCTGCATCATTGCACTGGGGCGTGAACCCAGCGCTGTCCTGGGCAACCACAACCCGCTGATAAGGGAGCTGATCCAGGCGGGTGAATCGGCCAACGACCGGGCGTGGCAGCTGCCGCTGTGGGAGGAGTATCAGGATCTTCTCAAGAGCAATTTCGCCGACATGGCCAATATCGGTGGCCGCGAAGGTGGCTCAATCACCGCAGCGGCCTTTCTGTCCCGTTTTACTCGCGAACACCACTGGGCACACCTGGACATTGCCGGCACAGCCTGGAAGGTAGGGGAGTCAAAGGGTGCAACCGGCCGCCCCGTGCCGCTGCTGACAGAATTCCTGATGAACCGGGCCCGACAACAGCAGGAAGCCGGCGGCGGTTCGACAAGCTAGCCGGTCCCGCCTGCGGGGGGGGGTAAGCCCGGAAGCATTGCGACTCGTCTTGAGCGGACAGGACAGGTGCGGGAACGTTGCACAAGAGTAGGCATTGGCGGATTACCGTTCTTCCAGGGACATCAATCCGCAAAGGCCTTGGTTCGGGTAGCGTCCTGCGGGGGGCAATCCTAATCGCTCTCCGCTGCCCGAACCAGGTTGCGCCGGCGCTGCTGGCGTTTTCGGTCGGGCAAATTCTCGTAGAGGCGCTCGCGCAGGGCGATGAAGAACCGCTCCACGTCAGGGATCCGCACGCCCGGGACATCAAGCTCGGCAAAGGTACGCGCATAGAGCTTCTCGGCACTGCTGCGGATCTCGTCGATCAGCGGCAAGGACCGTTCGGTAAGACGGATGATCTTGCAGCGCCGGTCAGTGCCGCACTGAACGCGCTCGACCCATTCGTCGCGCGACAGGCGATCGATCATCGCCACCAGGGACGGCCCCTCGATGCCGAGCTCTTCAGCCAATTCCGACTGGATCAGGCCATCCGGATACAGAGACAGAATGGCCATGGTGCGCCACTTGGCCTGACTCAGCCCATGGTGAGCCAGCTCGTTGTCCATCAATTGGCGCCAGAGTTGATCCACCCGATGGAGCAATACCGGCACACGGTCTTCGGCGCAAATGTCGAATGCGAGATCGTCTTCTGCCATGCGGGAACAGCCCTCAGCGGTGATATCGAACGCCGCCTGCCCGTGCCGGAAAGAACCGCAGAATGGCAGACCACAAGGCTCATTCTGCCAGCACCGCTTCCGGGCTCCAACTAATAGCAGGGCTATCCATATTTCCGGCAAACAAGACCGCCCCGCGCCGGCCGGCTGCGGGGCGTGAAAGGCAGACTCGCAACGGGCGCCCGGCACATTCGGCGCGGGTCCGCGCTCGATTACTCGCTGAAAATCACGTCCGAGGTCACACCCTCACTGGCAGCGAACTGCTTGAGACGACGGACGGCCTCCAGTTGGATCTGGCGGACCCGCTCGCGGGTGCACCCGAGCAGGCTGCCCACCTGCTCCAAGGTGGCCGGCTCGTGTCCACGCAGGCCATAACGGCGCATCAACACCTCCCGTTGCTTGCCTTCCAGCTTGTCGATCAACCGGTCGAGCAACTGCATCACACCGTCATCTTGCAACTCGTCTTCAGGAAGACGGCTATTCTCGTCCGGCACCATGTCCAGCAGCGAAAACTCGCCATCGCCCTTGAGCGGGCTGTCGAAGGACGATTCCCGCTCGTTGAACGACATGACCTTGAGCACGTCTTTGACGGGCTTGCCGAGATCCTCGGCGATTTGTTCAGGCCGCACGTCGCCACTCTGGTTCTGCGAGATCCGGCGGGCAGCGCGGTTGTAGGAATGCACCTCCTTGACCACATGCACCGGCAAACGAACCGTGCGCGACTGATTCATTAACGCCCGCTCGATGGTCTGGCGAATCCACCAGGTCGCATAGGTAGAGAAGCGGAAGCCCCGCTCGGGATCGAATTTCTCCACGGCCCGCATCAGGCCCAGATTGCCCTCTTCGATCAGATCGAGCAGGTCAAGACCGCGGTTGATGTAGCGGCGCGCCAGCTTGATGACCAGACGCAGATTGCACACGATCATCTTTTGCCGCGCCCACTCTTCGCCGGCCTGGGCACGGCGAGAGTAGTCGATCTCCTGGGCAGGGGTCAGCAAACGCTCGGTTTCGACATCCTTGAGGTAAAGCCGTACCGGATCAGGGGACTCCGAGTCTGCCACGTTGAAGTTCCGGGCAAACTCGGCCGACTCGGACCGAGCGGGACGACGCGGCTCGAGGCCGGCTTCGGCAGCATCGGGGGCCGGTACTTCGGCTTTCTCGGAATCGACCGGAGTAATACTGTCTTGGACCGTTACCTGTGCCATACCGTATCCCTCGCTGCGTTGCAATTGGGTTCGCTCAAACATCTGTATAACTTTTGCATAACCAATCGAGGCGGTCAACCCCGCAATATCGAATAAAACCACATTTCAAATTCAATATCTTGATAGCAAAGCGGCAAAAATGCCGCCGCAGGCACCTCGCGCATATGCTTTAAACTGGCGCTTTCAGCATAATTATACAGGCCCTGTACAGCAAGCCGGCATCATTCCATTGCTCTCGATGATAGGGCTCGAAAAGCCTAGCGAAGACCGTAATGAACTCGCAGCGATGCCCGGGCAGCTGGCGCGGAACCGGAATGAATCAGGGAAGGTAGCGTTCAGGGTCGACCGGCTTGCCCTGCCGACGAATCTGGAACAAGAGATGCCCGCCGCGGCTGGGCTGGCGATGATCGCGCGGACCGACCCTCGCGATGGACTGGCCACTGCTCACCTCATCGCCCTCCTCGACCAACAGGCTTTTGTTGTAGGCATAGGCCGATAGCCAGTCAGCGTTGTGCTTGACGATGACCAAATTGCCATAGCCGGGCAGACCATCACCCGAATACACGACCCGGCCGGGCGCCGCGGCCTGGACGGGCGCATCGATCTTTGCGGCGATGATCATGCCTTTCTGGGCGCGGGCGCCTTCTGGAAAGCGATGCAGGATTTTGCCTTGGAGAGGCCATTTCCAAGTCACTGACGAGGCGGCCGGCGTGGCCGAGGAGGCGGAAGACGCGGATGAACGGGGCGACGACTTGGCCGGTGCGCTGGCTACCGCCGGCCGGCTTCGCCGTTTCGAAGCGCCCCCTCCCCCCGGAGCGCTGAGACGCAGGCGCTGACCGATCTTGAGATGACGGGGATTGGCGATACGGTTCCACCGAGCCAATCGCTGCCAGTCCAAGTCATTGGCCACGGCGATGGAGTAAAGCGTGTCACCCCCCTTGACGTAATAAACGGGATTGCCCCGCTCCCAGCTGCGATAGTCCGTGGGCGTAGCGCAACCACTCAGGATCGATATTACGACTAGGAACGTCAAGACCAAGACCATGAGGGTCGAGACACGGCACCTCGCCCACCCAATTCCATCCGGGCGGGGCGAACCTTTGCGAAGTGTGGCAACCACCCGGAGCGCCCCTACATCAACTGCCAGGCGAGGATGGCCGCCAGCAGGAGCACGACAAACAGCCACCCCAACCACTCGATGTACCGGCGGAGATGCGGCGCGAGGCGCGGCCCTGCCCAAGCCACCAGCCCCGAGACCAGAAAAAAGCGCGCCCCTCGCCCAACGAACGAGGCAAGAAAGAAACCCAATGGGTTCATAGTCATCGCGCCTGCCGCGATGGTGAAAACCTTGTAGGGAATCGGCGAGAAACCGGCCACCAGTACGGCCCAGAACCCCCAGCGCGAAAACCAGTCACGCGCCAGCTCGAATCCCCCGGCATATTTCGAGGTTTCCAACCAAGGGGTGATCGCCTCGATCGCCCAATACCCGATCAGGTAGCCAAGGATCCCGCCCAGCACGCTGCCCAAGGTGGCGATTAGCGCGAAGGCCCACCAGCAGCGCGGCCGAGCCAGCGCCATCGGCATCAGCATGACATCGGGAGGCACCGGAAACACAGAGGATTCGGCGAAACTCAACGCACCGAGAAATGCCGGTCCCCGACGATGGGCCGACCATGCGAGAACGCGGTCATACAGCGGGCCGAAAAGCCTCATGGATATCCTCATGCAAGTTCACCGGGCAACAGGGGGACGAAGGAAACCAGATCGTACCAGCGGGTCTGATATTCGTTGTCCGCCAGACGGGTAATAACCGTCAGTTTCTGGCCCCCGGCCTGCGTCCCTACCGGAATGACCAGGCGGCCGCCAACAGCCAGCTGCTCCTTGAGCTCGAGAGGGACATCGTCGGGCGCCGCCGTCACCAGGATGCCGTCAAACGGGGCCTGCGACGGCCAACCCTTGAAACCGTCCCGATGCATGTAACGGATATTGAGCAGACCGAGGTAACGATGCCGTGTCCTGGCCTGCTCCAAAAAGGCGCCAATCCGTTCGACGGTGAACACCGTTTGGCACAATTGCGAGAGCACGGCAGCCTGATAGCCCGAGCCAGTGCCTACCTCGAGCACACGCTTGAGCCGAGTTTCGCCCCCCATCACAAGCTCGGTCATCCGGGCGACGATATAGGGCTGGGACAATGTCTGTCCCTGGCCGATCGGCAGCGAACAATCCTCGTACGCGCGCACGCTCTGCACTTCATCGACGAATGTCTCCCGCGGCACTTCCTCGATGGCGGTCAGGACCGCCGGGGTGCTGATGCCCTGTGCCTCCAGCCGATCGAGCAAGGCCCGACGGGCCCACTGGTAGTCCCTTTGCATCACGGCCTCACCTCAAACCAACCATTGCTCGAGAGCCGGCATCGCCTCGTGGCGCGTCATGTCGAAATGAATGGGCGTCACCGAGACCCATCCCTGCGAAAGCGCGTGAAAGTCCGTGCCCTCCCCGGCATCTTCCGCCTCACCGGCAGCGCCAATCCAGACGATCTCGCGGCCACGCGGGTCGGTTTCCCGGACCAACTGGCCCGACGGGTGCCGACGCCCCAGGCGGGTGGCACGAATGCCGTCGATCGCCTCGAGCGGCTGATCGGGCACGTTGACATTGAGCAGGGTGTAGGCAGGCAGCGGATGATTACCGAGTCGACGGATGAGCCAGTCGACCCAGTGCGCCGCCGAACCCAGGTGCTCCGGGGCGAACGACTGGCAGGACACGGCGATCGCAGGCAGCCCCAGCGCCCGGCCCTCGCTCGCGGCCGCGACTGTGCCGGAATACAACACGTCGTCGCCGAGGTTGGCGCCATGGTTAATACCCGAGACCACCAGGTCCGGCATGGACGGCAACAGCCCCTTTATCCCCAGGTGTACGCAATCGGAGGGCGTGCCGTCGATCACCCAGAGATGTTCCTCGAGTTGTCGCGGCCTCAACGGCCGGGAGAGTGTCAGGCTGTTGGAAGCGCCGCTGCGATCGCGGTCGGGGGCAACGATGGTGACGGTGGCAAAGCGGCTCAGGCGCTCAGCCAACACGTTCAGACCGGGGGAAAGGTAGCCGTCGTCATTGCTCAGGAGGATGTGCATAGATCGCTCGTATCGATTCGGTAGGACAGAATGTCGCTTGGGATGTAAGGCGTGAAAGGATACCGCGCGCCGACTGGCAATTCAGCCCGTCGTCCACCTCGGCGCGGCCATGGCACTTGGCGCCGGCGACAGGCTATGATGCGCGCATGAGTGGCAAGTCACGCATCCGACCCGAAGACCGCGAACTGTTCCTCGACGCCGTCGGTCCGGTGGACCCGGTCGAGGACAGCCGCATCGAGCCCGAACGGCCGCGTCCCAGCGCCCGGCCGCGCCGCGATCCCGGCTTCGACGAACTGGTCGATGACATGCCGTTCAGCGACTTGGCCGAGGCGCCCGAGCAGGGCGAACAGGTGCAGTACCTGCGACCCGGCGTGCAAAAGCAGATTCTGCGCAAGCTTAAGCGGGGCGGCTACAGCGTCACCGCCTCGCTTGACCTGCACGGCATGACGGTCGAGGGGGCCCGAACCACGGTCTCGGCGTTCATCCGAGCCGAGCGGGGCGAGCTGCGACGCTGTATCCGCATTGTGCACGGCAAGGGCTACCGCTCGGCCGAACAGCAACCGGTGCTCAAGACAATGCTCAACCGCTGGTTGCCGCAGCGTAACGACGTGGTCGCCTTCTGTTCCGCCCCGCCGCATGACGGCGGCACGGGGGCTGTGTATGTCCTGTTGCGGCGCCTGCGCCCCACCGACTGAACACCATCGATCAGTTGGCCGGGCGCGAGCGATCCACCTGGAACGGCAGTCGCAGCAGGTAACTCCCCTGGGTGCTGTGAATGCTCAGATTGGCCCGCCAGTCACTGCGTGAGGTCGTGCAGACCGGCAGGATGATCTCCTGGCGGTAACTGTCATCGGCCAGCCGTTCGAGCCGATAGGCATTGATACCCATGTCCATGCCGACCATCTCGAAATCCACTCGCATGCCGCCGATGGACCGGGCCGCCTCGCCCTGCGGCTCGACCTCGAAGGTGAACTTCTCCAACGGGACCACCGTTTCCGGCATACGCACGCGAAACGCCCCGAGCCCCTTGATTTCCACCCGGCAGCCTTCTCCCTTGACCGCACAATCCGCCGGTATGTCCACTTCGGTCAACGGCCCGCTGGCCGGCGTGTCCATGGAAAGCTTGCTCGGCGCACGGCCCCACAGATAGGAAAGCACGCCGAGAATCAGCAAGGTCGCCACCAGCCACCGGGCCTGTTTCATGCTCATTCGTCATCACTCCTGCAGGAAAATCCTGAACGAAAGGTCATGGCATCGCGACTCACCAGAACGCCGAGATCGAGGCCACGCCGTGACCGCCCCGTCGCCAGACCCGACCCAGATCGTCCGGCGAGACACCGCCCAGGGCAAAGACCGGCATCCGGGCTGTTTCCACCAGCGCCGCAAACACCTTCCAGCCTATGCCCACTGCATCGGGATGGGTGGCTGTCGGGTGCACGGGCGAGACCGTCACCAGGTCGACCCCTAGCAGATTGGCCCGCTCCATCGACTCCCGGTCATGCACGGCCGCCGATACCAAGTGACCACTTGCTTGCCAGGCGCCCACCATCCCGGCGGATGTCTCGACGAGGCGCGCGTGATTGAGGTGAAGGCCGACACCTCCATCGAGGCCCTCGGGAAACGCCTGCGTCCCTCCAGGGTTGACCAGGGGCCAGTGTCCGGCGGCACGCAGCCGGCCAGTCAGCATCTGCCACTGAGCCAACGTCAGTAACGCGTCGTCCGCCGGGCGCACGTTGATCAGCATGGGCGCCGACATATTCGCCAGACCCGCTTCGATACGGCCGAACCAGGCTTCGGTCGATTGCCCACCTCGCGGCGGGCTGATCGCCATGCAGCGCGGCAGCACCATGGCGTTGACCAAGCCCCGATTGGCCGGCGGCATGGCCGCCAGCCAATCCTCCCGATGACAGCCGTCCAAGGGCCGGCAGACCAGCCGCTGGCCTTCGCGGCCATTCGGCGTCCCGGTCCACTGGGTCACCTCGAAGCCGATCAGGCGCAGACGCCGGTCGGGGTAATCCCAGGTCAGCTCGATCAGGCGACGCGCGCGGAGGACCGCGACCCCGACTTCCTCGGTCAGCTCACGACACAATGCAGCGCGCAGGGATTCGCCCGCGCCTCGCTTGCCGCCGGGAAAGGCCAGCGCACCGGCGAGATGCTTATCGTCAGGACGAATCTCGGCCCAGACGCGATCGTCCGGCTCGCGCAACATACCCAGGACGATATCAGTGACGGGGCGATCGCTCACGGAATCAGGAACGATATTCGGCGTTAATCCGGACGTAGTCGTAGGAAAAATCGCAGGTCCAGACCTGGTCGACGGCAAGCCCTCGACCCAGATCGATACGCATGCTGATCTCGGGCTCGGCCATCACCGCAGCGGCGTCCGCCTCGATGTAGTCTGGGTCACGGCCGCCGTCGACGACCACGCGCACGTCACCCAGCCAGAGACCCACCCGGCCCACGTCGAGATCGTCGATGCCGGCATACCCCACGGCCGCAAGTATGCGTCCCAGGTTGGGGTCGGAGGCGAACAGCGCCGTCTTGACCAGCGGGCTGTGGGCGATCGCCTTGCCCACCTGGCGGCACTCGGCGCGATCCCGTCCTCCGCTGACCTCGATGGTAACGAACTTTGTTGCGCCCTCCCCGTCACGAGCCAGCGACTGGGCCAGGAACACGGCCACCTCCGCGACGGCATCGCGCAGGGCGGCGTAAGAATCGTCCTCGACGCTGTCGACCGTCAGCGATCCGGGGCGACCATTGGCTATCAGCATGAAGGCATCATTGGTCGAGGTGTCGCCATCGACCGTCACGCGGTTGAAGCTTTCCTGGGTGACCTCATCGAGCATGGCCTGCAGGACGGGCTGGGGCACTTGTGCGTCCACGCCGATGTAGCCGAGCATGGTCGCCATGTTGGGCTGGATCATCCCCGATCCCTTGGCGATGCCGGTGACGGTTACCGAAGCCCCACCGATCACACGAGTAAGCGACCGTCCCTTGGGAACGGTGTCCGTGGTCATGATCGCCGAAGCGGCCCGCAGCCAGTTGTCCTCGACCGCCTCGGCCACGGCCGCCGGCAAGGCGTCGATGATGCGTTCGGAAGGCAGGGTCTCCATGATGACACCGGTGGAGAACGGCCAGACGCCCAGCTCGTCGCAGCCCAGCCGGCCGGCCAGCGTGCGGCAGATCGACTGGGCCCGGGCCATGCCGTCCTTACCGGTACCGGCATTGGCGTTGCCGGTATTGATCACTAGCGCCCGGGGCGCAACATCGCTGTCACGGCGCTCCCGACACAGGGTGACCGGCGCGGCACAAAAGCGATTCAGGGTGTAAACCCCCGCCATGGTCGCCCCTTCCGGCAGCAACATGACGGCCAGGTCATCCTTGCCGGCTTTGCGGACACCGGCCTGGGTGATGCCGATGCGAATACCCGGGATGGGCTGCAGCTCCCCGGTTGCCGGGGCCGTCAGTCCAACGCTCATGCCTTGATCTCCCGAATGGATAGCCGCAATTCAACCGCCCAGCAGCATATTGAGCAGCTGGTTGGCCGAGTTGCCGTTGAGGATGAGATTGCCTTGGCGGTAATCGATGCTGGTCGAGAGGAAGAGCGTCGTG
>JAABTF010000006.1 GCA_011389965.1 Halothiobacillus sp. | reverse complement strand
CTATCGGGGCTCGGCGTCGATCGCGATCCAACCCTGTGCCAGCAAGGGGGCCAACTGCTGCTCCATCGCGCCGCGCTGCCCCATGGTGCCGGCCTGTTTTTCCAGCAGCTCCAAGGGCATGTGGAACTGCCCCTCGATCACCAACGCGCTCAACACGGCCATCCACATCATGGGATTGGGCTCGCCCTCGAACAGGCCTCCCGGCAGCTCGGCCGACAGCGACAGGCTGGTCTCGCCCTCAGCGGTGATCGCCTGCATTGGCGCGATGGCCACCCGCGGACCGCGATTGAGCAACTCGGGGAGTTCGGCGAGCAACGCCTGACCGGCGGCCTCGTCAATATCCGCGCCGCGCCCGGCCAGTTGTTGCAGGCCCTCCAGCCGTTGGACCAGCGCACGCATGGCGGCGGCATCCAGGCGCTCGACCTCGAGGCGCAGGCTGGCATCGCGGAAGGAACGCTCGTCGAGCTCGGCCTCGCCGACCTCATAGCCAAGCGCGAAACCCCACCGGCCGTCGTCCTGGCGGGCGGAATTGAAGCGAACGGCCAGATCGCGGATGCGTGCCTCGTCAGTGGGCTGCACGACGTCCAGTTCGTCGAGCTCGACGCGTGCCTCGCCATCCCAGACGAAGCCGTCGTCGGCCACCAGGCCGGATGCGGCCAGCCGCAAGCCGTTGGCATCCAGACGCACACCCTTATCGACACCGTCAGCCGCATCGGTCACCGACAACCGCTCGGCGGCGATACGGTAATCGAAATGACCATCGCGGCGGGTTTCCAGTGCCAAGTCGGCACCCGAGAAGCGCACACCCGGCGCGTCAACGGCGGGAACCCGGCCGGTGGAGTGGCTCGATCCATTCGGGTACAAGGCCGTGGTCACTCGCAGCACGACCTGCTCGCCGAACACCTCCTCCAGCTTTCGCTTGAGGACCGGGTCCTCCGGCTGCCAACGCGTATGCACGGTGGCATAGCGGCCGTCGATGCCGGGCAACTGGTCGATACGGTGAACGAGGTTCAACCGCAGTGTCTCGCCCTCGGGCAGGCGCAATTGCAATTCGGACTCGGCCTGCGATTCCAGATAACCGCGGCGATAATCGGTCACTTCCAGGCTCAGGGCATCGCGTACCCCCGGAAAATGCTCGACATCGTTGAGCGTGGCCTGCATGAAGTAGCCCGTGGCGAACGGAGCCACCCCGACTGCGGCCACCAGCACGACGGCCACGGCGATAAACAGACGCTTCATTCGCTATCTCCTGACGATGAATCCCCGCCCCAGGGCGGCTTACAGCTTGCCGTGGCAGTGCTTGTACTTCTTGCCCGAACCGCACCAGCAAGGGTCGTTCCGGCCGATCTTGGGGTTCTCGCGGCGCACCGGCGGGGTCGGCCGCTCTTCGGCCTCCCCACCAGTCCGACCAACCGGCGCGGCCGGGGAACGGGCCGGCTCGGCTTCCGGTTGTTCGGCGAAAGTCGAGATCGACTCGTGACGCGTGCGCATTTGAGACGGGTCGACCCGCGGGTTATCGATCAACTCGTCGAGCATCGAGCTGATGTCCTCCTGCTCCATGCCCTCCGGCGCGGCCACTTGCAGGCGGGTAAGCGTACGGACGATCTCGTAGTTCATCTCGTCGAGCATCTTGCCGAACATTTCGAACGCCTCACGCTTGTACTCCTGCGTCGGGTTCTTCTGTGCGTAGCCGCGCAGACCGATGCTCTGGCGCAGGTAGTCCATCGCCGCAAGATGATACTTCCACTGGGAATCGAGCACCTGCAGCAGCACGCCCTTCTCGAACTGCCGCAGGTTGTCGGCACCGATCAGGGTCTCCTTGGCCTCGTAATGGCGCTGGGCGGTCTCGATGATCTTCTCGATCAGCGTCTCGTCGTGCAGGTCGTCGTCCTCATCCAGCCACTGCTGGATCGGCAGATCGAGACCGAAGTCCTCCTTGAGGTGCTCGGTGAGTCCCTCGATGTCCCACAACTCCTCGAGCGCACCGAAGGGCACATAGCGGCGGAAGCGCTCGGCCAGGACTTCGCGGCGCATCGCCTCGACGATCGGCCGGGTGTCCGTGGTCGCCATGACCGCGCGACGCTGCTCATAGATCACCTTGCGCTGCTCGTTGGCAACGTTGTCGTAGTCGAGCAAGTGCTTACGCATGTCGAAGTTGTGGCCCTCGACCTTGCGCTGAGCGTTCTCGATCGCCCGCGAGACCCATGGGTGCTCGATCGCCTCGCCCGACTTCATGCCGAGCTTCTTCATCAGCCCGGAGACGCGCTCCGAGGCGAACACCCGCATCAGGCTGTCTTCCAGTGACAGGAAAAACCGGGTTGAGCCCGGGTCGCCCTGACGACCGGCCCGGCCGCGCAACTGGTTGTCGACCCGGCGGGATTCGTGACGTTCGGTGCCGACCACGTGCAGGCCGCCCGATTCCAGGACCGCTTGGTGGCGCTGCTTCCAAGACGTCTCGACCTGGTGCCGCTCGTCCTCGCTGGCATCCGGACCGAGGTCATGCAGTTCCTGCTCGAGGTTGCCGCCCAGCACGATGTCGGTCCCGCGCCCGGCCATGTTGGTGGCGATGGTCACCGCCCCCGGGCGCCCGGCCTCGGCAATGATCTCCGCCTCGCTCAGGTGGTTCTTGGCGTTGAGGACGTTGTGCGGGATGCCGGCCTTCTGCAGGGCCTCCGAAACGATTTCGGAGGCATCGATGGAGGCCGTGCCAACCAAGGTGGGCTGGCCGCGATCGCGCGCCGCCTGCACGTCCTTGGTGATGGCCTCGTATTTTTCCTGAGCGGTCAGAAAGACCAGATCGCCGTAGTCGGCCCGCTGGATGGGGCGATTGGTCGGGATCTGGATCACGTCCAACCCGTAGATCTCGCCCAGCTCGCGGGCCTCGGTGATCGCCGTGCCGGTCATGCCGGCCAACTTCGGGTACAGGCGGAAGTAGTTCTGGAAGGTGATCGAGGCCAGGGTCTGGTTTTCCGGCTTGATCGTGACCCCTTCCTTCGCCTCGACTGCCTGGTGCAGGCCTTCCGACCAGCGCCGACCGGCCAGCGTCCGGCCGGTGAACTCGTCGACGATGATCACATCGTCGCCCTTGACGATGTAGTCGACGTTGCGCTTGTAGATGGCGTGCGCCCGCAGGGCCGAGGTCAGGTGCGAGAGCAGCATGATGTTGTGCGAGTCGTACAGCGACTCGCCCTCTTCGAGCAAGCCGGCCTGGATCAGCAGTTCCTCGGCCTTGTCGAAACCACCCTCGGTGAGGAAGATCTGCTTGTTCTTCTCGTCGACGGTGAAGTCGCCGAGCTCATCCTCGGTCAGCGGCGGCTCGTCGTCCTTGGGCTCTTCCCGGGCCTGCTTTTTCAGCTCGGGAATCAGACCGTTGATGGTGTGATAGGTCTCCGAGGAATCGGCGGCCGGACCGGAAATGATCAACGGGGTGCGCGCCTCGTCGATCAGGATGGAGTCGACCTCGTCCACGATGGCGTACGTCGGCTCGCGCTGCATGATCTGCTCGCTGGAGAAGGCCATGTTGTCGCGCAGGTAGTCGAAGCCCAGTTCGTTGTTGGTCGCGTAGGTGACATCGCAGTGGTAGGCATCACGCTTGGCGCGGTTGTCCATGCCCGGCACCACCGTGCCCACGGTCAGGCCCAGTGCGGTGTAGACCCGCCCCATCCACTCGGCGTCCCGCTTGGCCAGGTAGTCGTTGACGGTCACCACGTGCACGCCCTGCCTGGTGATGGCATTGAGGTAGACCGCCAGCGTTGCGACCAACGTCTTGCCCTCGCCGGTCTTCATCTCGGCGACCTTGCCTTGGTGGAGGACCATGCCGCCGACCAACTGCACGTCGAAGTGGCGCATGCCCAGCACGCGCCGGCTCATGTCGCGGCAGACGGCGAAGGCCTCGGGCAACAGCGATTCGAGACTCTCGCCGTCCTTCCAGCGCTGGTGGAACTCCTCGGTTCGACCCCTGAGCTCCTCGTCGGAAAGGGCCTGGGTCGCCTCTTCCAGGGCGTTGATCTCCGCGACGCGTTTCTGGAGTTTTTTGACCACACGGTCATTGCGCGTACCGAAAACCTTGGCTGCAAGCGATCCAATCATGTCCATTCCCGTGAAAGCGAAAAACCGCGCCAGATGCCGCGCGGCAAGTTGTTCAAATGCGCTGAATCTTACGGCAGATCCGTGGATAATGATAGGCAGTCGCCCTAAGGGCGCGACCTGCCCCGACACCTCTCGAAGGCCCGTTTGATGAACCTGGAACGATACCGGCAAAACAATCCAACGCTGGCCGGCATACTCGATCGGGTAGCCCTGATCCGGGGCTACCAGGCGATCGTCGATGGCTTGGTGCCGGGACGATCGGGGATGAGCGTGCAGGTACTCAATGTCAGCGAACAGACACTGACCATCGGCGTCCCCAACGCCGCGGCCGCCAGCCGACTGCGGTTCGAGGCCCCCGACCTGCTTGCGCGATTGCACAAGGCGCTCGAGGCACACCCCGGCGCGCCGCGTCCGGCGAACATTCGGGTGCGGATTACCTCGGGTGACAGCTTGGCAGGACAAAAGCCTCGCGAGCATGACCGACCGCCCTCCCAGGTCGGCAGCCAGGCATTGCACTACCTGGCCGAGGGGCAACCGGGTGGTGACCTTTCACGGGCACTGGAGCGACTTTCTCGGGCGATCAAGCCGACAGGCGACTGATCCGCCGGCAGGCTAGGGAAACTCTGGTCAGTGGACGGGTGTTCAGAGCATCTCGGGCAGAAACTGGTCACTGCGATCGATGGTCTCCCCGGAGATCATGAAAACGCCGTCGCCGGTGTAGTGGAGGGTCTCTGGGTAGGCCGGCTCGGGGGCAACGTGGGCGCGGACCACCTCGAAGACGAAGAAGTTGCGCTCTTCCACCAGGCGATCGTCGATCAGGCGGCATTCGAAGTTGGCGTGACATTCGGCCACGCGTGGCGCGGCCACGGCCTGCCCCGGCTCGGCGGTCAGCTTGAAACGCTCGAACTTGTCGATTCCCTCACCGCCGGTGTTGCCGATACCGATGACTTGGTCGACAAGATCGGTCGTCGGCAGGTTGATCACGCACTCGCCCGAGCGGCGGACCAGATCGAAGCTGTGGTTGCCCGCCGAGATCACGCAGCCGACCAGCGACGGCGAGAACGCCATCACGGTATGCCAGCCCATGGTCATGATGTCGCGCTCGCCATCACAGGCCGAGGAGACCAGGACCACCGGACCGGGCTCGAGGTAGCGGCGGACCTTCTCCACCGGAAACTCGACTTTCTGCGGCCTGTTCATGTCCGGATCCTAGATCAGGGAAAAGGCGCTGGCGAGGTGGGCCGTAGTCGAAGGCACCCTCTCAGCCATCCGATCCAGCCAAGGCGCTGTCAGATGGTTGTCAGATGGCGTTCCAGTCGAAGGCGGAGGGCTGGGACCGGGCCGGCAGGCGCCCCTTGGCCACCAACCGCTCGATGCGAGTGAACACCTCGGCCCGGCCGAAGGGCTTTTTCATGAAATCGTCCGAACCCAGCCGGTCGAGCACCATCCGCGCCATCGACTGCTCATCGCCGCTGATCATGATCACCGGCACGCCGGCCGTGGCCGGATCCTGGCGCAGACGTCGCAGGGCGGCAAAGCCGTTCATGCCGGGGAGGATGATATCGAGGAAGATCAGGTCGGGCGGGTTCTGCCGAGCCAAGTGCAGCCCCTCCTCCGCGTCCCCAGCCCCGACGGGCTCCAACTCGTTCTGGCTGAGCATCCGGCTCAGGATCTTGACCACGGTGCGGGAATCGTCGATCACCAGAATACGCAGACCACGCGACGCCTCGTGGCGACGCCCCCGCCGACGCTCGTTCGACTTGGACAGCCCCAACAGGCTGCCCATCCGCTGCATGTAACCCATGCCACACTCCTTTGCGTTGTTGTCCCATGCCGGCGTCCAATGCCGGCAACCAAATCAATAGGTCGAAATGGCGGGGAACAGTTTTCCCTAATCCGGCAGCAATGTCCACTGTCAGGCCGGGGACAATCATTGATCTTTCATTCACTTGGCTACTTACCTCAGCGTGCGCGTCCCGATCGCGTCGGCAAAGACGTCGCGAGGCGGCCAGTAGCGAAAGGGAATGCCGGAATGAAAAAAACCCGGCGGTTCGCCGGGTTTCGTGCCAGAGGCCGGTCCGGGCCGTTTTACTCGGCGATCTGCGCCGCCGGCCGCGAGAAGGAAACCGGGGGCGGCTCCTCGTTCTCGAAGGTGACCACCTCGTAGGCCGACTCGTCGGCCAGCAAGGCGCGCAGCAATTGATTGTTGAGCGCATGTCCCGACTTGTGACCGGTGAAACTGCCGATCACGCTGCAGCCCAGCAGGTACAGATCCCCGATGGCATCGAGGATCTTGTGCTTGACGAACTCGTCGCCGTAACGCAAGCCATCCTCGTTGAGGATATGCTCCTCACCGACCACGATGGCATTGTCCACCGAGCCGCCCAGCGCTAGGTTGCGCGAGCGCATCATTTCCAGGTCGCTCATGAAACCGAAGGTCCGTGCCCGGGCGACCTCCTTGACGAAGCTGGTGGAGGAGAAATCGATTTCCGCCAAGCGGGCGGACTTGTCGAGCACCGGATGATTGAAGTCGATCGACATGGCCACGCGAAAGCCCTCGTGCGGATCGAAACGCACCCAGCGATCCCCGTCGACCACTTCGACCGGCTTGAGGATACGGATGAAGCGCTTGTGCGCGTTCTGCTCCTCGATGCCCGCCGATTGGATTAGGAAGACGAACGGGCTGGCACTGCCGTCCATGATCGGCATTTCGGGCCCGTCGATCTCGACCAGGCAGTTGTCGATGCCCAGCCCGGCAAGCGCCGACATCAAGTGTTCGACGGTGGAAATCTTGATCCCGTCCTTGACCAGCGTGGTGGAAAGCTGGGTTTCACCAACATTGAAGGCATGTCCCGGTATCAACGCATCGTCACCCAGATCGACTCGATGGAAGACGATGCCGGTATCCGCCGGGGCCGGCTTGAGTGTCAGGCGAACCTGCTCACCGGTATGCAGACCGATCCCCGTGGCGCGGATGGTGTTTCGGAGTGTGCGTTGTTGAACCAAGATCGAAGAACCCAAGCCGGTAAATCCGGCGATTATCGCATGCGCGAGGTTGGATAAAAACCACTGCCTGAAGACGAGCAGCACGGTTGCCGAGGTGGCAGCTACCCCCAGGGAAGGTCTGCACGAATCGCCAATGCCTCTGGCTTACCGGCTTGCCCCGCAGGGCGGACCGTCAGGCGCCCATCTGCTGCGTTGCGGCGCTTGCCAATGACGATGGCCATTGGACGGCGCACCGCGCCTTGCATCTGCACGCCTGGCGACCCGCAGAGACATTGGCGCTTCGTGCAGCACTTCCCC
>JAABTF010000034.1 GCA_011389965.1 Halothiobacillus sp. | reverse complement strand
GTCGATTCGCCGGACGCCTGTCAGCGCGCCCGGATCCGGTAGGCAAGATCAACCACCGTGGCGTAAGCAAGCACCGTCACGATGGGAAATATCGAGGCAAAGGCAATCAGGCCGAAGCCATCCATCAGGACATTGCGCCCCTCAATCTGCGTGGCCAGACCGATGCCCAGCGCAGTGATCAAGGGCACGGTCACCTCCGACGTGGTCACCCCACCCAGATCGTAGGCCAATGCGATGATGTAGCGAGGGGCGATCAGGGTGAGCAGAATCACCAGCAAATAGCCGCCCATCACGTAGTGATGAATCGAATCTCCAGCGATCATCCGATGCACCCCGATGGTTATGCCGATGGCCACGCCCAGCGCCACCAGCAGACGGAGGATGCTAGCGCGGATCTCGCCTCGTGCAGCCTCCTCAGCCTGATCGCCAATGGCGATCAACGCCGGCTCGGCCATGGTGGTGGCAAAACCGATAGCGAAGGCGAACAGGTAGAGGAAAAAGACGTTGTCGCGGGCGATAAGCTGTTCGGCCATGCGCTCACCAATGGGGAACAGCCCCAGTTTCAGCCCCAGCACAAAGGCGTACAGCCCCAAGATGACAAGCACAAAGCCGACGATCACGCGCCTGACATGCGGAATGCGCTGGCGCAGGATCACCAGTTGGAAGAACAGCACTGCGGCGATGATGGGCAGCACGTCACGCACGGTGGTCAACAGGTCGCCGAGGATTGCACCTGGCCCCAGGTTTACCTCCTTGGCGCCAGCCTCGGGGTCAAAGCCGGCGGCCGAGGCGGATAGATCGACATCGAGGATCTCGAACACGTAGATGCCGTAGGCCTGCACGGTGATCATCGGCACCATGACCGCCAGCGCCACCAGGCCGAAGCCGTCGGCGAGCACGCTGCGACCACCGATCGAGGCGGCCAGCCCCATGCCCAGCGCAGCGATGAGCGGCACGGTGACGATGTTCGTGGTCACGCCACCGGAGTCGTAGGCCAGGCCGACGATTTCTGGCGGCGCGAACCAGGTCACGGTGACCACCAACAGGTAGCCGCCGATCATGAACCAGTGCAGCGGCAGGCCGATCACTGTGCGCATTACGCCCAGGGCAACCACCAGACCCACCGAGGCGGCGATGATCAGTCGCAGGGTGAGCGAATCGATGTGGCCGTTGCTGATCACTTGGGCCTGATCCGCCACGGCGATCAGTGCCGGCTCGGCGATCACCGCCGCAAACCCGAAAGCGAAACCGAACGACAGCAGTAGCGGCAGCGACCCCCGGCGGGCGAAGGCATTGGAGAGGCTCTTGCCGATGGGAAATATGCCCATCTCGAGGCCCTGAAGGAACAGCGCCACGCCCACCACAACGATACCGAGACCGATGACGATGCGACCCACACCTTCCGGCACGGCCTGCAACACCAGCAACTGGAATACCGCCACGACCACGATGATCGGCAGCAGGTTGCGTCCTGCATGCAGCAGGGTTTCCCAGAAGATACGGAGATCGGTCACGCGCTGGACCTCTTGTCCCGTCGAACGGGTGCGATGCGGATACGCCCCGACTATTATCGTAGTGATATCGTTGCCACGAAGCCAAGACGGATCGAGGAGTCCCCATGCCCCAACCCCGGCCGATACTGATCGCCAGCGACCTGTCGGAAAACAGCAACCTCGCGGTGTCACGCGCCATGCAGTTGGGCCAGGCAATGGACAGCCCGCTGATCGCGCTAAACGTGATCCAGGAAGAGCCGCTCTGGTGGGTGGTCAAGAGCGGTGACCTCGACCCGGACGAATTGCGCCGCAACCTGCTGCGCGAGGCGATCGCCTGTCTGAAGGACCAGGCCCGCCAGGCAGCCAGGGCGCTCGATGTACCGTCTCCGGAAATCGACGCACAGGCCCGACTGGGCAGACCGGCGACCGTCGTAGCCGAGATGGCCGACCGCCATGACTGCGGCCTGGTCGCCCTCGGGGCTCACGGCCGGCACATGGTGCGAGACTGGTTTATCGGCACGACTGCCGAGAAGATCGTAAGAGAAAGTGACGTCCCGGTTCTGGTTGCGAGGATCGAACCCAGCCATAGCTACCACAGGGTGTTGGTGGCCGTGGACTTTTCCGATCCCAGCGCGGCCGCCCTGAGGGCGGCTGCACGATGGACGCCGAATGCCCAATTTACCTTGGTCCACACCTACGAGACCTGGTTCGAGAGCTACATCGACGCGGCCACCTACGAACGCATCCGCGAGGAACAGGAAGATGCCCTGCACGAACGCCTGCGCGAATTCGCGCAGGCAAACGGCATTACCCGTGATCACGAGCCTGACTACCAGGTCATTGCGGGCCATCCCGGCACGGCAGTCGTAAGTGCAGCCATCGATGCCCATGCCGACCTGACCGTCTGCGGCACCCTTGGGACGACAGGGCTGCGTCGCCTAGCGATGGGCAGCGTCGCCCAGCACATCCTGCGCGAATCGAAGAATGATGTGCTGACTGTTCCGCTACGCGGCTGAGCCGCCGCCGGCAGATCGACTCCCGGCCCGCGAGTGGTGTGCATGCTCGGCATGGCCGTGCTTTAGTTTCCACAGGTGGGCCCGCGTGTCGGCCGGACCACCGATACTTATGAGGAATCACCCATGAGCTTGGTCATCTACAGCCACCCCGTCTGCCGCAAGCACGAAAACGCCCCGGACGTCATGTTGACGCACCCGGAGCGCCCGGAACGACTGGACGCGGTCGAGGCCGCCATCAAGCGCCTGCCATCCGATGCCTACCAGCGAGTCGAAGCCCCCGCCGCCCGCCAGGAGGACTACGAACTGGCGCACGACCCTCGCTACGTTCAGGCGATCTTCGATCAGGCGCCCAGCGAGGGATTTCTGCGGATCGATGGCGACACGGCCATGAATCCCTACACGCTGGATGCCAGTCGACGCGCGGTCGGCGGTGCCATGGCGGCAGTCGACCGTGTACTGGAAGGGCCGGAACGCCGCGCCTTCTGCGCCATCCGCCCGCCGGGCCACCACGCAGCACCCTGCCGTCCAGCCGGTTTCTGCATCTTCAACAATATCGTTATCGCCGCCTATCACGCCTTCCACCGGCACGGGATAGAGCGCATCGCCATTGTCGACTTCGATGTGCATCACGGTGACGGCACCGAAGAAATCGTCGCCGGCAGCGAGCCGATCCTGTTCCTCTCCTGCTTCCAGCACCCCTTCTATCCCTATTCCGGCATCCCGCCCCTGGCCGAAAACTGCTTGCCCGTCGGTCTGGAAAACCTCACTGACAGCGCGGGGTTTCGTCGGGCGATCACCGAGTCGGTGTGGTTCGAGCGACTGGCCGACTTCAAGCCGCAGTTACTGTTGTTCTCTGCCGGCTTCGATGCCCACAAGCAAGACCTGCTGGCCGGTCTGCTCCTGCAAGAAGAGGATTTCGCCTGGATCACCCGCGAGGTCATCCGCGCTGTGGGTGAGGACGTGCCGGTAGTCTCCCTGCTCGAGGGCGGCTACGACCTCGAGGCGCTCGAGGCCTCGGTCCTGGCCCACCTGCAGGTCTTGAATGACACCTGAGGCAACCACCCACCCGCGGGAATTCAATGTTCTCGAGGCCGAGATCCGCGCCTGTCGCCTGTGTGCCCCCGAGTTGCCGCTGGGACCAAGGCCGGTATTCATCGCTCGCCCCGAGGCCCGCCTGCTGATCGCCGCCCAGGCCCCCGGGCGGCGCGTCCACGAGACCGGCCTGCCCTTCAATGACCCCAGCGGGGACCGCCTGCGCGACTGGCTGGGGATCGATCGCGAGACCTTCTACCATCATCCGGCCATCGCCATTGTCCCCATGGGATTCTGCTATCCCGGTACTGGCAAGGGTGGCGACCTGCCGCCGCGACCGGAGTGTGCGCCTACCTGGCGCAAGCCGCTACTGGCAACCATGCCCGGAATCAAGACCACCATCGTCATTGGCCGATACGCACTGGCCTGGCATCTGGGGCTGACCGGCCGGGAGCGAGTCACCGATGTGGTCTCCACCTGGCGCGAGTTCGCCCCGCGACAATTCCCCATGCCTCATCCCAGCCCGCGCAATAATCGCTGGCTGCGCAACAACCCCTGGTTCGAGCGGGACGTAGTGCCTGCATTACGCGAACGTGTCAGCGAATGCCTGCAAGCGCAGGATTAGTTGGCGCCCCTAGCTTGCTGACTATCGCCACGGGCTTCTGACAGGCTGAGTGGCAGAAAAACACGTCGCCAACGAAAAAGCCCGACCGGGCGACTACCTCGGTCGGGCTTTTGGTCGAATAGCGGGGTGGGCTTAGTTCCAGCCGATGAAATCGGTGGCCGCATCCGCCGCGTCGTAGAGGAACAGGTCGCGGAACATGTGATCCGCCCCGGGGACGACCGTCATCTGGACGTTTTCATCCTTGACCCGCTCTGCCATCTTCTCCTCAAGGTCGGTCACGGTGGTGTCCGCCCCGGCAACGATGACGAGAGTGGGCACAGACACCTCGCCCAGCACGGTGGGCGTGTCCATGCGCGGGTCTTCCCGGTAGTAGCTGACCACGCTGGCCGCCTGGGCACGAGTGTCCGGGCAGTAGATGAAATCCATCTCGATGATCTCATCCATCTTTCCCCGCTCGACCAGCACCTCGGCCTTCTCCAACAACGGGGCAAGTTCGGTGTCGTAGTTCGCCTGGTAGTCCTTGGCGTAGTAACCCTCCGACCAGGTCTGCGGTGCCAGCAGGACCGCCTTTTCGACGGTCGGATCGGGCCGGTCGGCCAGATAGCGCGCCACCTGGTTGCCACCACGGGAGTGGCCCAGGACCGCGAGCCGCTCGGCCCCCTCGCCCTTGAGCCATTCAACCCAGGCGGCGATCTCGTCGACCGCATCCTCGTGCTTGTGGCGATGGATGGTGTCGCAGTCGTACATGCCCTCGCGGGCATCCTGACCCAGGCTCAGATTGATGGCCAGCGAGTTGTAACCGGCATCGCGCAACAGCTCCTGCATGCTGCTCATGATCTCCATCTGGCCGTGGGCGAGCGTGCCGTGGACCATCAGGACCACGCCATCCTCGACCGAGCTGCCAGCTGCCATCTCCATATGGGCGAGCAGTGTCAGATCGTCATGCTCCAGTTCGAGCCGATCAGCCGCCTGAGCCACCGACTGGGCCAGACCGATCCCGCCGACAAGCGGCAGGAAAAATACCGCGGCCGCGATACGTTTCAGTGTGTTTTTCATTGTTATCTCCCCTTGGTGGACGAGTCTGGGACTTCGACGCGGGAGTTTAGCCCCTGCCAACAGGTCCTGCCTATAGGGTAATTAGCACCGGGCGTTTTGCTGGCCAATGAAAGCATCCCTGTCGGGTGCCGCGTTGAAAAACGCGGGAAACAGGTCAGAAGCGGATAGGACGATCAGACAAAAAAATGGGCAGGTCGCTCCGGGCAGGTCGCTCCGCGTGGGAACTGACCTGCCCGCAAACTCACCGCAGGAGGAATCAATGAAAACGAAGAAGCATCTCAACGCAACTCAGCACTTACGACCGGGCCCGGATTCAGGAGTTCCCCGGTCGAGATGAATCGGTTGATCGATGCACCGCGTGGGGGCTGGCTGACTCGATGGCTGCTTCGTCTTCAGGTGACGGAGGAATTATAACGGCACCGCATGCAAATGCAAACCCTTCGCATTGCTGTTTGCGTGACATTTTGATGACAGCCTGCCGCGCAGTCGACACGGTCTAATGAAAATCCCGCGAGCGGGTGGGCAGTTCGCCCAGCCAGTCACTGTGATCGACCAGCATGCGGGCGACCAGGTGCGCGACCCCGTCCCGGTGCTGCCACTGACCGCGCACCTCCAGCAGGCGGGCATTGACCACGATCTGGCGGAATTCGGCCACGCGATCCGGCCAGACGATCACATTGACGGTGCCGACCTCATCCTCCAGCGTGAGGAACACCGTGCCCTTGGCCGTCCCGGGGCGCTGGCGCATGGTCACCAGCCCGCAGTAGCGCGTATGCGCGCCGTCATGGCGGGTGGCAAGGTCGTCGCTGCGCCGCAGGCGCAACCGCCGCAGCCGTTCACGCAGCAGACCCAGCGGATGGCCGTTTAACGACAGGCCCAGTCGCTGGTAGTCGGCCACGACGGTTTCGGCCCGGTTCGGCGCGGGCAGGTCGACGACAGGCTCCGCCAGCGGACGGTCGGGCGGGAGGCCGGCCTCGAGGCCCATGTCCGCGGGGATGCCGCTTGCCGACCAATGCGCCGCGTATCGATTGCCTTGCAATGCAGCAAACGCCCCGGAATGAGCCAGCACGCGTCGATCACGGGCATCCAGGCGCGCGCGGCGGACGCAGTCGGCCACGTCGCGAAAGCTCGCCTGCTCCCGCGCGGCCAGCAGTCGCTCGATCCCGGAGGCGGAGAGCCCGCGAATGCGCCCCAGCCCCAGGCGCAGGGCATGGGTCTCCACGGGGGCCCCTGCCTCTCCGAGCGAATCCAGCGTGCTCTCGCCCTGACTGGCCGCCACGCAGGGCGGATGCACGACCACCTCGTGACGGCGGGCGTCCTGCACCAGTTGCGACGGGCCGTAGAATCCCATCGGCTGGCTGTTCAAGAGGGCGCAGTAGAAGGCCACCGGCTCGTGGCACTTGAGCCAGGCCGAGGCATAGGCGATCACGGCGAAGCTGGCCGAGTGCGACTCGGGAAAGCCGTATTCGCCGAAGCCGAGGATCTGTCGGTAGACGCGATCGGCGAATTCGGCGGCAAAACCACGTTCGGTCATGCCGTCGTACAGTTTCTTCCGAAAGTCCTCCAGCGTGCCGCGCTTGCGCCAGGCACCCAACGCCCGGCGCAACTGGTCGGCCTCGCCGGCGGAAAAGCCGGCAGCCACCATGGCCAGCTCGATCACCTGCTCCTGGAAGATCGGCACGCCCAGCGTGCGCCCCAGCACCCGCCGGATCGCCTCGTTGGGATATTCAATCGGCTCGATGCCCTGCCGGCGCTTGAGATAGGGATGAACCATCTCGCCCTGGATCGGGCCGGGCCGGACGATGGCGATCTCGATCACCAGATCGTAGAACGAGCGCGGTTGCAAGCGCGGCAACATGCTCATCTGGGCCCGCGACTCGATCTGGAACACGCCAACGGTATCCGCCCGGCTGATCATCTCGAAGGTCGCCGGATCCTCACGCGGGATGGACCACAACGCCAGTTCGCGATCGCGCGGGCGATGCCGATTGACCAGCTCAAAAGCCCGGCGCACCGCCGAGAGCATGCCGAGTGCCAGCACGTCGATCTTCATCAGCCCCACGGCGTCCAGATCGTCCTTGTCCCACTGGATGACCGTGCGATCGACCATCGAGGCGTTCTCCACGGGCACCAGGTCGGCCAATTGGCCGCGGGCGATGACGAAACCGCCGACGTGCTGGGACAGATGCCGCGGCATGCCAGTCAGTTGTCGGGCGATCGCCAGCCACCAGTGGATCTGGCGCAGGTTACCGTCGATGCCGGCCGCGGCGAGCTTGTCGGCATCCACCTCGCGGTCCCACCAGGCGAGCTGCTCGTTGACGCGCTCGGTGACATCCTCGCCGACACCCAGCGCCCGGGCGGCGTCGCGCAGCGCGGACTTGCGCCGGTAACGAATCACCGTGGCGGCCAGCGCGGCGCGGTCGCGCCCGTAACGGCGGTAGATGTACTGCATCACCTCCTCGCGACGGTGATGCTCGAAGTCGACGTCGATGTCGGGCGGCTCGGCCCGTTCCTTGGAGATGAAGCGCTCGAACAACATCGAAGATTCAGCCGGGTTGACCGCCGTGATGCCGAGCGCGAAGCACACCGCCGAGTTGGCGGCCGAACCGCGTCCCTGGCAGAGAATGCCCCGCGAGCGGGCGAACCGCACGATGTCATGCACGGTGAGGAAATACGGCTCGAAGGCCATCTCGTGGATGATGGCAAGCTCACGTTCGATCTGGGCGACCACTCGCTCGGGAATGCCCTCGGGCCAGCGCAAGGCTGCACCCTCGAAGGTCAGCCGGCGCAATTGCTCGCGCCCGGTCATACCCGGGGGGATATCGTCCAGCGGGTACTCGTAGGAGAGCTCGTCCAACGAAAAGCGGCACTGGGCGGCCAATGCCACCGCCTCGGCTCGCCACTCAACCGGAAACCGCTCGGCAAGCACCTCGACCGGGCGCAGGTGGCGCTCGGCATTCGAGGGCAGGCGATCGGCCGCCTCCATCACGGTAAGGCGATGCCGCAGGGCCGTGACCACGTCCAGCAGCGGCTTTTCTTGCCGATCGGCCATCAGCGTATCGCCCAGTGCGGTTATGGGCAGATCGAGAACCGCTGCCAGCTCCCGGGCGCGGGCGGCTCGAGGCCCGTCCAGCCCGTCGAGCCACGCCACCACGCCCAGCCAGGGGCGGATGCCGCTGGCCTGCAGCCATTCCGGCGAAGCCGTCCCGCCGGCCGACACCTGCCAGATCACCCGCACTCCGGCACTCAGGCCGGCAAGCACGTCCTCCCGACCGAGCCGGTATTCGCCCTTGGCCGCCGCCCGGCGTCCGCGGGTGATGATCTGGCTGATCGCGGCATACCCCGAGCGGCTCGCGGCCAGCAGCACCAGCTGGTCACCTTCCTCGAGCACCAGCCGCGTACCAAGAATCAGCTGGGGGCGACCACCTTCCGGCAGTGCCCGCCACCCCTGCTGAGCACGCACCACCCCGGCGAGCGAGCACTCGTCGCACAGTGCAATGGCCGCGTAGCCGCGCGCGGCAGCCACTTCGACCAGTCGCTCCGGATCCGGTGTAGCGGCCAGGAAGCTGAAATTCGAACGGGCGGACAACTCAGCGTAGGAGGGCATTTAAATACTGTACATAAATACAGTAACGAAAGGAAAGCCCAGCCGCGTCCGTCCCCATATTGCCGCCATAGGCCCCGAGCGATACCATCAAGCCATAGCGGCCATTTCCGCACCCGTGGAAGAAGGAACTCTCAGGGAGATCCAGCCAAATGCGATCGATCGGCCGCCGCCCCGCCCTAGGCCTCCTACTGCTGTCACTGCTTCTAGCGGGGTGCGGCGAGGACAACCAATCCGACGCGACGGCGCCGACTTTCCGTGCCACCCCTTCAGAGGCGAGGATGATCTACACGTTCGCCGTGCATCCTCTGCACAATCCGGTCAGGCTTCACGAAGTATTCAATCCGCTGATGGACCACCTCTCGGCGCGCCTTCCCGAGGCCCGCTTTCGCCTCGAAGCCTCGCGCAACTATGCCCATTACAATCGGAAGATCGACGCGGAACTCCCCGACTTTCTCTTGCCCAATCCCTACCAGACCCTGCGAGCCCAACAACGGGGTTATCGTGTGATCGCCAAGATGGGCGACGATCACAACTTCCGCGGCATCATCCTCGTGCGCCGCGACAGCGAAATCGACTCGGTCGATGATCTTCGCGGCGGTTCTATCAGCTACCCCGCCCGCACCGCCCTGGCGGCCACCATGATGCCGCAGTATTTTCTCCATCAGCAGGGACTCGACGTGTCCCGGGAAGTCGACAATCGTTACGTCGGCTCGCAGGAGTCGGCAATCATGAATGTGTATTTGGGAGAAACTGATGCCGGCGCGACTTGGCCGCCACCCTGGCGTGCACTTTCCTCGGAGAGGCCCGAACTTGCCGAGGCCCTCGAAATCCGTTGGCAGACCGACCCCTTGCCCAACAACAGCGTGATGGTCCATGAGCGAGTGGATGACACTCTCGCGCAGCGTGTGGCCTTATTGCTGGACCAGTTGCATCACCGCCAGGAAGGCAACCGCATCCTTGGTCCGATGGAGCTCTCGCGATTTGAACTCGCCGCCGATGGAGACTACGCCTCTGTCGTCGACTTCATCGGGGACTTCGAACGCGCCATTGGTCCGATCGAATGACGTGGCCGCGCCTGCGCATCCGGAGCCAATTGATCATCGGTATCGCGTTGATCCATGCGATCCTGATGAGCCTTTTCATCCTTGACCTCGTTCACAAACAGCGTGCCTTCCTCCTGACGCAAAGCACTGAAACGGCGACCGCCATGGCTGAGACCCTGGCGGCGAATGCCACCTCATGGACACTCGCCCGGGATTTTGTCGGCCTTGAGGAAGTGATCGACGCCCAGCGGCACTTCCCCGGGCTGGAGTTCGCCATGGTGCTGGACAACCAGGGCAAGGTATTGGGCTACACCGACAGCCAAACCGTCGGCCAGTATGTCGCCGACTCGATCAGTCGCACCCTAATCGAGGAAAAGCCGAGCGCGCCTACCATCCTCGTTGACGACGATCGGTGGATCGACGTGGCCACCCGCATAACCACAGAGGGCCAGCCGGTCGGCTGGGCCCGTGTTCGACTGGACCGCGCGCCCCTCAACGAGGGTCTTGCTGCCCTTACACTCGAAGGAGTCGTTTATACAGCATTCGCCATTGTAGTCGGGGGGATCATCGCATGGTGGATTGGCACCAGCCTCACGACGCGCCTTAGAGCGCTCATAGAGGCCACTCGCTCCGTCCGCGAGGGTCACAGACAATTTCGCCTGGTCGACCCGCGCGAAGATGAACTGGGTGAACTCAACCAACAGTTCTCTTCGATGCTCGAGGCGCTAGACAATCGCGAGCGCGAGCTCCACGAAGCGCAGGAACACGTGCAGATCACGCTCGAATCCATCGGCGAGGGCGTGATTACCGTCGATGACTGTGGACGGGTGAGCTATGTGAACCCCGTGGCGGAACGGGAATCGGGCTGGACCGACTCCGAGGCCAATGGGCTTCCCATCGAAGTGGTCTATCAGACACTGATCGAGGACGGTCTTGCCCCGCGTGACAATCCTGTCCGCGCATGCCTCGAACAAGGTAGCCGCTTGAGCGGCCAAAACCTACTGCTCAAGGACCGACGCGGCGATCTTCGGGCAATCGAGGACACGATTGCCCCGATGTACGGGCGCGATGATCAACTGACCGGTGCCGTGGTGATATTTCGCGATGCCTCGGAGACGCGTGACCTGCAGCGCGAACTGAGCTGGCAAGCTCATCACGACCCATTGACGCGCCTATACAATCGAACAGCATTCGAGGCCAAGCTGGCTGAGCGGGTCCGCCACCGCCGCGCCAAGGGCGATGAAGACACCTTGATCTTCCTGGATCTGGATCAGTTCAAACTGATCAACGATACAATCGGCCACCAGGCGGGAGACCACCTGCTTGAACGGGTAAGCCAAACCATCGGTGGACTGCTCCGGGAGCACGACTTTTTCGCTCGACTGGGAGGAGACGAATTCGCGATCATCCTGCCCGACATCCATCCGGCCAGTGCGGCATCGGTTGCCAACAAGATCGTCATGGCACTCGAGAAGATGACGTTCATATGGGAGGAGAATGCCTTCACGGTGACTGCGAGCATCGGACTAACCCAAATCGATGCTCAAGCCACTCCAGGCCTGGCCCTGAGCCGGGCCGACGTGGCCATGTACATGGCGAAAGACTCGGGACGCAACTGCTGGAAGCTCTACGAAACTGCCGGCGACGAGACTGGCACTCCCAGTCTCGACTGGATCGGCGAGATTCGGGACGCGTTCCGTCACGATCGATTGGAGCTGTTTCTCCAGCCCATCCATGGCCTTCAATCAGCCGACCAGCCCCGCTTGGCCGAAATTCTGGTCCGCATGCGACGAAAGGATGGCCAGCTCGTCCCTCCACCTCGTTTCATTCCGGCAGCGGAACGGTATTCGCTGATCGATGAGATGGATCTGATCATCTTGCGGCAAGTCATCAGTTGGATCGAGACTGCCAGACCGCCCTATGAGCGGGTCGACGTCAATGTCTCCGGCGTTTCTCTGGAGAGCGGCCGTTTCATGGACCAAGTGGTCGAGCTCCTAGACTCCCATCCGGGCATCGGCCATCGGCTATGTTTCGAAATCACCGAAACCGCGGCCATCCGACATCTCCAACCGGCTCTCGACTTCCTCCACCAGGTCAAACGTTTTGGCTGTCAGCTTTCCCTGGATGATTTCGGCTCGGGCTTTGCCTCCTTCCAGCAACTCAAATACCTGCCAGTCGACATGGTGAAAATCGACGGGGCCTTCGTGCGTGACATTCTGGACGACCCCACCGACGCAGCCATGGTGCGTGCGATCCAGGAAGTCAGCCGAACCATGGAGATTCTCACCGTAGCGGAATTCGTTGAAAACGCTGACATTGCCGCGGAACTGGCATGCATCGGTATCGATTATGCTCAGGGATATCACTACAGCGCGCCCTTCCCTGTCTACGCACAAGGCCGAGAAATCCCCGCCCCATCACCAAACTGAACGCTCCCCGTCTGCATGGAGGGAGCCGTCAACTCGTTTCTAATGCGCCTGAAGGATGCGCAGGAACCCCTCGCCGTATTTCTCCAGTTTGTGCTCGCCCACTCCGGAAACGGCGGCCATTTCATCCAGCAGCGTCGGTCGAATTTCGAGCATGTGCTTGAGGGTGGCGTCGCTGAACACCATGTACGGCGGGATGCCCTGTTCCTCGGCCAGCCGCTTTCGATGGGCACGCAGGGAATCCCAGAGCGGCTCGTCTTCCGTGGGCACTGGGGCGCTGCCCGGTTTCGCCCCCGGTCGACCGGCCTGACGCTTTTTCTCGGGACGCAGTTGCAGGGTCTCATCGCCGTGCAGCACCGCTCGGGCGCTGGGGTCCAGACGCAATCCGCCGTGACCCTCCGCGTCCACCGCGATCAGTCCGCGCGCGATCAATTGGCGAAAAAGACCCCGCCAGGCAGTGGCAGACAACTCGCTGCCGATACCGAAGGTGGATATCTGGTCGTGGCCAAAGCGGCGCATCCGATCGTCCGCCTCGCCGCGCAGGACGGCAACGAGGTAGTTCACGCCGAAGCGCTGCCCGGTACGGTGGATGCAGGATAGGGCCTTCTGCGCCGCCTCGGTGGCATCCCAGGTATCCGGCGGCTCGAGACAGTTGTCGCAGTTGCCGCAGGGCTGGGCCAGCGTCTCGCCGAAATAGCCCAGCAGGGACTGGCGACGGCAGCGGGTTTCCTCGGTCAGTCCGAGCATGGCGTCGAGCTTGGCCCGCTCGATCCGCTTGATGCGCTCGTCGGCCTCGGAACCGGCCATCATCTGGCGCAGGGTGAGGACATCCTGGAGTCCGTAATCCATCCAGGCATCCGCGGGCAGGCCGTCGCGGCCGGCCCGGCCGGTTTCCTGGTAGTAGGCCTCGATGCTCTTGGGCAGGTTGAGATGCGCGACGAAGCGCACGTCGGGCTTGTCGATGCCCATGCCGAAGGCAATGGTCGCGACCACGATCACGCCCTCCTCGGCGAGAAAGCGCTCCTGGACGGTGCGGCGATGCTCGGCCGACAGCCCGGCGTGATATGGCAAGGCCACCAGCCCCTGCTTCTCGAGCCACTCGGCGGTCTGCTCGACCTTCTTTCGCGAAAGGCAATAGACGATGCCCGCCTCGCCGGCGTGCTCCTCGCGGATGAAGCGCAATAGTCGATCGCGGCTGCCACCGCTGCCCTGGCTGATGCGATAGCGGATATTGGGCCGGTCGAAGCCGGAGACGAAGCGGCGCGCGTTGTCCAGCCGCAGGCGGTTGACGATCTCCTCACGGGTCGCCTCGTCGGCCGTGGCAGTCAGGGCAATGCGCGGGACGTTGGGAAAGTGATCGGCCAGCTCACCCAGGCGGATGTACTCGGGGCGGAAGTCGTGCCCCCATTGGGAGACGCAGTGCGCCTCGTCGATGGCGATCAGGTTGACCGGCAGGCCCGACAACCGCTCGAGCGCCGCCGCGGTCATCAGTCGCTCCGGGGCCATGTAGAGCAGATCGAGTTCCCCGGCGTGCAGTTGGCGAATCACCTCGCGGGATTGCTCGGCCGAGAGGCTGGAGTTGAGAAAGGCGGCGGCCACGCCCAACTGGCGCAGCGCGGCGACCTGGTCCTGCATCAGGGCGATCAGCGGCGAGACCACGATTGCCGTGCCGGGGCTCGACAGCGCCGGCACCTGGTAGCACAGCGACTTGCCGCCGCCGGTCGGCATCAGAACCAGGGCGTCGCGGCCCGAGGTGACCGTCTCGATCACCTCGCCCTGCGGTGGACGGAAGTCCTCGTAACCGAAGACCGATTTCAGTATTTCTTGGGGGGTGGCCTGCATCGCGACATTGGGCCAGATTCGGCACCCAAAGGGAACCGCCGTCCGCCGACTGGTCGCTGCCATGCACACACGCCGCCATGCAAGAGATTGGACGGAAAAGACCCCATGGATTACCGTTCATTTCTCCCCCATGACAATGTGACAGGCGTAACGACATGGATCTCAACGAGATGGACGCGTTCGACAAGGTTTCCCGCTCCACCCGCCAAGAGCTGTTCCGCTTCGGCTGGGCGCTGTTATTTGTCATCGGGGTAGCGCTGTTCACTTGGCTCACCCAAGGGCATGTCAGCCTGGTGATGGTGGTCGCGGCGGTGATCGGTGCCTACATGGCCATGAACATCGGTGCCAACGACGTGGCCAACAACGTCGGGCCGGCCGTGGGCTCGAAAGCGCTGACCCTGGGCGGAGCGATCGTCATCGCCGCGATCTTCGAGGCGGCAGGCGCGATCATTGCCGGCGGGGATGTCGTGACCACCATCAAGGGCGGCATCATCGACCCGGCCGCCATCGGCGACCCGATGACATTCGTCTGGCTGATGATGGCCGCCCTGCTGGCCGCGGCAATTTGGCTCAACCTTGCCACGACCTTGGGTGCGCCGGTATCGACCACCCACTCGATCGTCGGCGGGGTGATGGGCGGTGGCATTGCCGCAGCCGGCTGGGGCATCGCCAACTGGGGGACCGTCGGCCAGATAGCGGCCAGCTGGGTGATCTCGCCGCTGCTCGGCGGGCTGCTAGCCGCCGCCCTGCTCTACCTGATCAAGCGCAGCATCACCTATCAGGGTGATCTGATCGCCGCGGCGAAACGGCGCGTCCCCTGGTTCCTCGCCCTGATGGCCTGGGCATTCGGCACTTATCTCGTGGTCAAGGGGCTGAAAAAGATCGTCGAAGTCCCGTTCCTGGGCGCCGCTGTAATAGGCCTGGTCATCGCCGCGATCGTGTTCTTCCTCGCCCGCCCGATAGTCGCCCGCTCCGCCGATGGCATGAAGGAAAACAGCAAGGCCAGCGTCAACCGGCTGTTCACCCTGCCGCTGATCTTCGCCGCCGCCTTGCTGAGTTTCGCCCATGGCTCAAACGACGTCGCCAATGCCGTCGGCCCGCTGGCCGCGATCAACGATGCGCTCACCCAAGCGGGCACCGCCGCCGAGGCGGCCATACCCTTGTGGGTACTGCTGATCGGTGCACTCGGTCTGGCGGTGGGTCTGGCCCTCTACGGGCCGAAGCTCATCCGCACCGTCGGGCATGAGATCACCGACATCGACCCGATGCGGGCCTATTGCATCGCCATGGCCGCCACGCTCACGGTCATCCTCGCCTCGCAGCTCGGCCTGCCGGTTTCCACCACCCACGTCACCATCGGCGCGGTCTTCGGCGTGGGGTTCCTGAGGGAATACCTTAAGTCCAACTACGACCGCCTCGAACAACAGGTGCGTGATCTCCATCCGGAAAGTGATGACGACGAAGTGATGCGGGACTATCTGGAACGCTTCCGTGCCGCGCCGCTCAAGCAAAAGGAGCAGATGCTCCAGGAGCTCAAGGACAAGAGCACCCGCCGAGAGGCCCACATCAGCAAGCGCCAGCGCAAGGGCCTGAAGAAGATCTACAAGCGCGAACTGGTCAAACGCTCGCTCTTGCTCAAGGTAGTGGCCGCCTGGGTGATCACGGTCCCGGCCGCCGCCATCCTCGCCGCCGTATTCTTCCACCTCATCCGCTGGATCGGTGGCGGCTGAACCGGCCATGCCCCCCTCCTGAAGGCATGACCGGAGACCCCTCGCGGCATCAAGCCCGGCCCAGTCAAACGACCAGACGAGTCGTAGGCACCCTGCCTCGCCGGCGATACACTGCCGTCATGCCAACCGTCCCGCCCAGCCCCGATGCCATTCAGACCGCCATCGATGCGATCACGCCGGCCTGGCAGTCCGTTGGACACCGCCTGCCGGTAGTCGTCAGCGGGGGATCGGACTGGGTTCTCGCGCGCGGGCGCACGCTGGTCGACACGGACACCCTCTGGATCGGTGCCGGCGCGCCTGCCGGCACCCCGGCACTGCGTTTCAAGCGCGCACGCGAGGCCCTGGGTGGCGAATGCGGACAGGTGATCTTCAATGCCCTCGAAGGACTTGATCCCGACGCCCTGGGAGCGGCCGCCGGGCTGCCGCGGGGCGGTGGACGGTTGGTCCTACTTACCCCGCCCCTCGATCAGTGGCCACAGCTCGCCGACCCCGAACTGGCTCGCATCACGCCCTACCCGCACACGACTCAGGAGGCGCGCGGCGTCTTCATTAGTCGCCTATGCCGCCTGATCGAGGCCTGCCCCCAGGTCTGGCACATTCGCGAAGGTCAACCGCTACCCGTCCCCCCGCGGCCCACTGCGGGCACACCCCTTGCCCCCGTGTTCCCTGATGAGGCCTGTCGGACAGCAGACCAGCGCGAAGCGGTCGAACGTATCCGCGCGGTCGCCCAAGGCCGTCCCAGGCGGCCGCTCGTGATTCGCTCCCACCGCGGGCGAGGCAAGACGTCGGCCCTGGGCCTGGCTGCCGCCGGCGTGTTGGCCGACGGACTCGGGGATGTCCTGGTGACCGCACCACGGCGCGCCGCGGTCGAGCCCCTGTTTGCCCTGGCCGCCTCCCAGCCCGATATGGTCGCCGAGAGCAATGGCCGCCTGCGTCACGGCGATCACCAACTGCGCTTCATCCCGCCGGATGTACTGCTGGACTCGCTGCCCACGGCCCGCCTGCTACTGATCGACGAGGCCGCCGCCCTGCCCGCCTCTGTGCTCAAGTCCTTGTTCCACGCCTATCCGCGCTGCGTCTTTGCCACCACCGAGCACGGCTACGAGGGCACCGGCCGCGGTTTTGCCATCCGATTCCAGGCAACGTTGGCTCGACAAGCCGTATCCGTCCAGCGCCTGACCCTGAGAACCCCGATCCGCTGGGCACCGGATGACCCGCTTGAGGCCTTGATCGACCGGCTCCTGCTACTGGATGCCGATCCGGCCGAGACACTCCCCGCCGATACGGCCGCCAATCGGGTGGAAATCACGGCGGTCGACCCGTGGCGGCTCTGCGAGGACGAACCCCACCTGATCCAGCTGTTCGGACTGCTGGTCAGTGCCCATTACCGCACCGCACCACGCGATCTGCGCCAATTGCTCGACGTTCCCGGCAGCCGCTCCTGGCAGGCCACCCTGCAAGACCATGTCGTTGCCACGGCGCTCACCCAGGACGAAGGCGGTCTCGGGCCGTCACTCGGTGAGGCGGTGTTCAACGGCGAACGGCGCGTCCGCGGTCACCTGTTGCCCCAGACCATGGCCGCCCATGCGGGCGAGCCCCACTGGCCGACGCTGCGTGGTCGACGCATTCAACGCATTGCCACTCACCCCGGGGCCCGTCGCCAGGGCCTGGGAAGCCGACTGGTACAGGCGATTACCCAGCAGGCCCGGGACGATGGTCTGGACTTCGTCGGGGTGAGTTTCGGGGTCGAAGACGAGTTGCTGGCCTTCTGGGAGGCCCAAGGCATGCGACCACTGCACCTGGGCCAGCATCGCGACCACGCCTCCGGCCAACGGGCCCTGGTGATGGCCATGGGCCTCTCCAGCCGGGGCCGTGACCACGTCGAGCGCTCCGCACGACGATTCCGGCAGAGCCTGCCCGTGCTGGCCGCCGGTCCCCTGCGACAAGCCGACCCCGCCTTGATCGCTCGGTTGCTTTCCGCGCCACCGCCCGGGATCGACCTGCCGACCCTCGACCCGGCCGATCGCCGGCGAGTGATCGCCTGTGCCCACCGCCAGCATCACCTGGATGCCGCCCTGCCGGCCTTGCGGACTTTTTTACCCCTCGCCCTGGGCAATCACATGATCCAGGCCACCGTGCCCCTTGCCGATCGAGCCCTGCTAGTGGGCCGCTTTCTGCAACTGCGGGAGCAGGCAGATCTGGCAGCCAGGTTCGACCTGGCGGGAAAACAGGCACTCGATACCCAATCACGTCGCGCCTTACGCGACATGCTCGCCGCCTTTCAGATCAGTTGAAAGCAGACGGCCACCATGGGCTAGGGTTAGCTTGAGACACTTATCGAAGAATGATCCGACAAACACAGGATTGCCATCATGAAAGTTGCGCTCTTTTCCACCAAGCCCTATGACCGCGAATCCTTCGAGGCAATCGATCACCCTCACGAGGTCGATTTCTTTCCCCAGCGACTGACTGAGGACAGCGTCGAGCTCGCCCGGGGGTATCCGGCCGTCTGCGCGTTCGCCAACGACGTGCTCGGGGCAGCAGTGATCCATGCTCTCAGCGAAGGTGGCACCGAGGTGGTGGCCCTGCGCTGTGCCGGCTGCAACCATGTCGACTTCGACGCGGTTGCCGAGACCGGCATGCGGGTCGTCCATGTGCCCGCCTACTCGCCCAATGCCGTGGCAGAGCACGCCGTGACCCTGCTGATGGCGACCAACCGCCACCTCCTCCGGTCGAACAGGCGCTTGCGCGACAACAATTACGGGCTGCACGGACTGGCCGGCTTCGACCTGGTCGACAAAACGGTTGGCGTGATCGGCACCGGGAAAATCGGCACCGTCTTCGCCCGCATCCTGGGTGCGGGCTTCGGCACCCGAGTGATCGCCTTCGACCCTTATCCCAACGATCATTGCCGGGAGATGGGAGTCGAGTACGTCGGGATCGAAGAGCTATTCCAGCGATCTGACGTCATTAGCCTGCATTGCCCACTGACCGATGACAGCCATCACCTTATCGATGCCCAAGCCATCGCGCGCATGAAAACCGGGGTGGTGATCGTCAACACGAGCCGCGGCCCGGTGATCGACACGCAGGCGGCCATCGAAGGAGTCAAGAGCGGTCGGATCGGTGGTCTGGGACTCGACGTTTATGAACATGAGGGTGGATTGTTCTTCGAGGATCACAGCGACGAGGTCCTTACCGACGACCTGTTTGCCCGCCTGCTGGGTTTTCAGAATGTGGTGATTACCGGCCACCAGGCCTTCCTCACGCACGAGGCGCTCGATCAGATCGCCCGCCAGACGCTAGGGAACCTGACCTGCATCGAAACCGGTACGGCCTGCGAACGGGAGATCACCCCCGCTGACGAGCAGGCTGACTGACCTCCCTCCTTCGCAGGCGGTACAATGCAGGCACCTCAGCTTTGCCGGCACTACCCATGGACCTGATCACCCCGCTCGAACTCGCCTCCCTCGACCCCGTCGGCCAAGGGGCGCAGAAACTCGTCTTCCGCCACCCCGACGACCCCCGGGTGCTGGTCAAGGTGATCAACCCGCGCTTCATCGAGCGTCACGACCGTCGCGATGCCTTCTACAAGAAGCGCCGTCGCATCGGCCACAACCGGGCCTTCGCCCGCGAGATGATCGAACATCTCGTGGTGCGTGCCCTGCACCCCGGCCGGCTGGCGTCTTGCCCCCACATCCAGAACATCCTCGGCGTGGTGGACACCGACATGGGGGCGGCCCTGTTGGTGGAAGCCGTGCTCGACGAGCACGGCGACCTGGCCCCCACCCTCCGGGACCTGGTGGAAACCAAGCGCTACGGGCGACGCGAGCAAGAGGCACTCGAGACCTTCCTCGACTGGGCGCTGACATCGACTGTGCTGATCAACGACCTGTCCGCGGACAATCTCGCGTGGCACCCGGACGGGCATTTCGTGATGATCGACGGGCTGGGGGACCGGGCCGGCATCCCGATCCGAGCCGTCAGCCCCTGGCTCAACCGCCTCTACAAACGCAAGAAGATCCGCCAACTACGCGAGGAGATCGCGCGTTTGCGCAACGATGGTTGAACGCATCAACCACGGCCACTCCCTGCTAATCTTTCCAGACAACGACTAGGGAGGAAACCATGCGCCCAGAGACCATCGCCCTGCATGCGGGCTATCAACCGGACGACCAGCACGCCGTTGCTGTGCCAATTCACCAGACCACCTCGTACAGCTTCGACAACGCCCAGCACGCCGCCGATCTGTTCGATCTCAAAGTGCCCGGCAACATCTATTCGCGCATGATGAACCCCACGTGCGGGGTCCTCGAGACGCGCATGGCCGCGCTCGACGGCGGCATTGGTGCGCTGGCAACAGCCACCGGCATGGCCGCGATCACCTACGCCATCCAGACCATCGCCCAGGCCGGCGACAACATCATCTCGATCAGCGAGCTCTACGGCGGCACCTACAACCTGTTCGCTCACACCTTCCCGCGCCAGGACATCGAGGTGCGGATGCAGGACAAGGACGACTTCGCCGGCATCGAGGCCTCGATCGACGGCCGCACCCGTGCGATCTACTGCGAATCGATCGGCAATCCCTCGGGCAGCGTCGCCGATATCGAGCGACTGGCCGATATCGCCCATCGCAACGGCCTGCCGCTGATGGTCGACAACACCGTCGGTACGCCCTTTTTGCTCAAGCCGATCGATTACGGTGCCGACATCGTCATCCACTCGGCGACCAAGTACATCGGCGGACATGGCACCACCCTCGGCGGGGTGATCGTCGATTCGGGCAATTTCGACTGGGCCGCGCACCCCGAACGATTCTCGCTGCTGATCGAACCCGACCCCTCCTACCATGGGGTGAGCTATACCAACGACGTCGGTCAGGCGGCCTTTATCACCCGGGCCCGCGTGGTCCCGATGCGCAATACCGGCGCGGCGCTTGCGGCACAATCGGCCTGGTACCTGCTGCAAGGACTGGAGACACTCTCCCTGCGCATGGACCGGGTCTGCGAGAACACCCAGGAGATCGCAGAATTCCTCGAGGGCCACCCCCAGGTCGGCTGGGTGCAGTACGCCGGGCTACCCGACCACAAGGATCACCGTCTGGCGCGGAAATACATGGGCG
>JAABTF010000033.1 GCA_011389965.1 Halothiobacillus sp. | reverse complement strand
GGAAACTCTGCACGAATCGAATGTCGCTCTGGCCTGGCGAGCCGTTCGTGATCAAGGCGCGTCGTTGCCGGCGTGCCGGCGGCCACGTCAAGACGGCGCAACACCGAGCACGGACGGCTCGCCAGGGCCCGCAGGGCGCGCCTTGATCCGGGCATCTGCTTCGTTGTCGTCTTTGTAAAGGGAAGCACCCTTCCGCGGCGGACGAGCGCCTTGCATCTGCCCGGCTCAAGGCGCGCAGAGCGATATCCGATTCGTGCAGAGTTTCCCTGGGTTAGCGCGTGACAACCCACGCCACTGGCACGGCACCCGTCGGGTCGGAAGGGGGCGAATGGACGTCCCCGTCTTCCAACTCGAGATGCACCTTGCGCGGGTGGAACGGCTTGAGTCGCTGCACGCTCAGGGCCTGAGCCTGCCGATGTACGATCAATTGTGTCCAAGCGGGGCTTGAGGGTGCACTCATGGCGCTTCCCGCCGCCATCTCGGCGCCGAGGGGGTAGGGTGTTACCAGGCAGCTGCCGCCGGTTTCGGCGGCCAGCTTGAGTCGCCGTCGCAGGGCGAAGCCCAGCGGGGGCAACCAGGCAAGCACCAGCGGGCAGGTACCTGACTGGAGCACCTCTTCGGTCGCCCAGCCCAGTTCCCGCAGGTTCCGCGGCTGGACGACGAGCAGGTCCTCGAGTCTTACCCCTTCCCGTTGCCAGCGCTCGGCGCAGGGAAGCGCAGGCGGGTTGATCAGCGCCACGCCGCCCGTCCGGGTTTGTCGACGCAACCAGGGCATCAGCAGGGCAGTGATGCCATAGCCCAGAGAGGACTGGAACCAGTCCCGCTGCGCGTGCAGTGGTGTCGTGTCGAGTCGATCACAGGGTCGACGCCAGATCCCGCTCGGGGCCCGACCGGCATAAAGCTCCACCAGGCCTTCGCTTGGCCAGCCACCACCCAGCAAGTCGTCAAGTGCGGACCAGCCGCTGGGGCAGGGCGCAGCGATCGACTCGGGCGGACGCGTCTGGCGGCCACGCCAGATGTCGTGACGGGCCAAGAGCTCGGCGACGTCGTTTCCCCCGATGGCTCGTTCTCCCATGATGTGCCGACCCTCCCCGGGATGTGTTCGTCGTGTCTCAGGGTGTGCCTGTCAGTCGAATGTCCGCAACACGCCGACCACGCGACCCTCGATGATCAACTCCTCGCGTCGCAGGTCGACTTCGATCGGCGTCATCTCGGTGTTTTCCGGGATCAACCAGACCTTTGCTCCGCGACGTCGATAACGCTTGACCGTCACCTCGTCGGCCAAGCGCGCCACCACGATCTGGCCGTTGTTCACTTCCTCGGTGCGATGCACCGCGAGCAGATCGCCATCTATGATCCCCGCATCGCGCATGCTCATGCCGCGCACACGCAGCAGGTAGTCGGCGCGCGGACGAAACAGGGCCGGATTGACCGGTACCTGGGACTCGACGTGTTCGGTCGCCATGACCGGGCTGCCGGCCGCGATTCGGCCGATCACGGCCAATTCGTCGCGGTGGGCATCGTCGGGCAGGCGAATGCCCCGGGAGCGACCACCCATCAGTTCGATGGCACCTTTTTTCGCCAGCGCCTTGAGATGGCTCTCCGCGGCATTGGGTGAGCGAAAGCCGAGGGCGGCGTTGATTTCCGCCCGGGTCGGCGGCATGCCGGTCTCGTAGATGGTGTCGCGGATGAACGCCAGGATTTCGGCCTGGCGGGGCGTGAGCGGGCGCGGCGTATTCGATTCGGTCATAGTGACAATCTTGGCGTAGGCGTCAGCAAAGTATACTGTAAAAAAGAACAGTATTCATGCCCGGAGTTCGCCATGCCCATTCAGTCGACAGCCCGCTTGTCGCGACACGAAACCTACTGGCTGGCTCTGCGTTTTCCGGACGCCTGGTTCGAATGTCGCTGCTCTGAGGATGAGCGTCGTCATCGTCCACCCGCCGTTTTGTTGGCTGGTAGCGGGCGTAGCGGCCGGGTGGCCGCGGTCAACCGCACGGCGACGGAGATGGGTATCGATATCGGCCATAGCCTGACGGAGGCGCGTTCGCGTCACCGAGCGCAGGCCTCGACGAACACAGCCCCGTTGCGATGTCTGACGATCGACCGGTCCATCGTGGAGGAGTGGCTGGCCGAGTGGGGCGAGTGGGCGTTGACGTACACCTCGCGAGTCAGCCGCCCGCCGCCGGTAGATGCCGACGGGGAGATCAGCCCGGGCTTGTTGTTGGAGATCGGTGGGAGTGCAGCGCTTTTCGGCGGACTCGAGGCGTTGATTTCCCGATTGCTTGAGGCATTGGAGCCGTGGCATCTGGTGGTGCAGGCCGCGGGAGCCCCCCATCCCCGCGTTGCCTGGGCATTGGCGGCCGCAGTGGAAAACGAGCCGTGGCTGTGTCGCTCCCGTGAGCAACTGGCAGCCGTCAGCCAGTTGCCCCTGGCGCTCGTTGACTGGCCGAGCAAATGGATCGGCCATTTTGCCGAATTGGGCTTGCAGCGCTTGGGTGAGGTGCGCCGATTGCCGCGTGACGGGGTGGGCATGCGTACCGCTCCGCTGTTGCTGACCGATCTGGACCGGCTGTTCGCCGAACGGGACTGGCCGCTGGCCGATCTGGTGCCACCGAGCCGTTATACCCGGGAGGTTAGCCTCTGGGATCCGGCCAGTCAGGTCGACCGTCTGTTGCTGCTTTCCCGTGGCGCGCTGGTGGGGCTGAGTGATTTTTTGCGTCGCCGTCGACTCGCGGTGGCGGATTTCGTGGTCTGGCTCGGCCACGAAGCGGGACCGGCGACCCGATTGGACGTGGCAACGGCCGAACCCGGCCGGGATGAGCGCCTCTGGCAGGAGCAGTTGCGCCTGCGCCTGGAGTCGGTCGGGAGGATGGCGCCGGTGACCCGCCTGCGTGTGGAAGCCGAACGTTTTGTCACCCCTCGACCGGGACAGGGCAGCCTGTTCGCCGATGCCGACGAGCGTGAGCGCGACGAGTGGGCCCTCGTGCAACGGTTGCAGGCTCGACTGGGCCGGCAGGCGGTCAGTCGACTGCGAGATGTGCCGGGCCTGATCCCTATGCATCGGTCCCGCTTGCAGCCCTTGGCGACGCGTCAAGACAAGCCACGACGCATCAGGTCATTCGACGATTCCTCGGTCGCGTCGGCGTTGGCGTCGACCGAGGTGTTTCGGCCGCTTTGGTGGCTGGACAAGCCCCGACGCCCCGATGCCCCCGTGCATCACCATGGGGAAACCGAGCGGGTCGAGACCGGCTGGTGGGCGACCGCCGAGGAATCCGCCGACTACTGTGCTGGCGAACTGGTCGGAGGACGGGCGGTCTGCTTGCGTCGGGAACGTGCCGCGCAGGATCGGGCCAGGGATGACTGGCAGGTGATTGGCCTCGATGACTGATGCCGGTCAGCGACCGCGATGAGGTTTCGGTTGGAGCCCGCCCCACAGCCACCAGACCGAAGCGGCTACCAGCAATCCACTGCCGCCGAAAAGCAGGAAGAAGGTAGGCAGGTCGATGCCCAGCACCCCGAACAAAGCTATGGCCAGCAGACTACTGGCCACCATGGCCAGCGCATTCTGTACGTTGAGTGCCGCAATCAGGCGGGCACGTTGCGATGGCCGAGAGGCCCGTTGCAGGTGGCTGTATAACGGAACGACCAGCATGCCCGCCAACGCTCCGGTCAGTGCGACATCCACCCCAATGCGCCACAGTGTCGGGGATGGTGCCGAGGCCACGAAATACCAGTCGACCGCGACCATCGCGACCCCCAGTGCGGCAAAGGGGGCCAGCGCACGCGGTGGACGACGACCACCGAAATAGCCCACCAGAAGGCCACCGGCCCCGATGCTCAGGGCAAACAGGGCCAGCAGTCCGGTTGCCCCGTCGGCCGGCAAGCCGAGCACGTCCTCGGCAAAGCGTGGGAACTGGGTGAGGTACCCTGCGCCGACGAACCAGAACCAGCTGATCAGCCACATCGACTGGCGCAGACTGGTTGCCTGGCGTTGCAAAAGCCGCCAGGTCGTTATCCAGCTTTTCAGTGGGCCGGCATGATCGGGCTGACGTCCTGGCGGCGGGGCAGGGGGAATCAGTCGAGCTGCGATCACCCCCGCCACCGCCACGCTGATCACCAGCAGACTGGCAATCAAGGTGGCCCGCTCGCCGGTGGCCACAAGCAGGCCTCCGGTGAGAGTCCCTAACAGAATGGCGGCAAAGGTGCTCGCGGTCACCCAGCCGTTGGCGCGCATCAGCATGCCTGGCGGCAGGTGGCGAGGCACGATCGCGTACTTGAGCGGGCCGAACCAGGTTGATTGCGCGCCCATTAGGAACACCAGGGTCATCAGCAAGGCAATACTCTGCAACCAGAAGGCCAAGGCGGCAGTTGCCATCAGCGCCAGTTCGGTCCACTTGAGCACGCGGGCCAGCCGGGCCTGATCCATGCGGTCGGCCCAATGCCCCGCCATCGGCGAAAACAGTAGTCCCGGCAGAATAAACAGGCCGGTGGCCAGGTTCATCAGTACGTCCACATTGCCGGTGTTCGCCGAGCCGACCTGGTAGGTCAGCAAAAACATCACTGAAAAGCGGAATGCATTGTCGTTGTAGGCACCCAGGGCCTGCGTCAGGAAATACGGCAGGAATCGACGCGATAACAGCTGGGCCGGTGCGGGGCTGGGCATGATCGGAGAGGGCTCCTGGAAGGCAACGACCAACATTGGAACACGAGGCCGAAGGCGGCCCAAGCCGCCGAACGCCTGATTGCTCCAAGCGTGCCAAACCGCTCGGCGGTGTCTGCGATCGTGCTACGGTTGCCTTCCCACGGACCAACGGATAAGAGGGCAGGTGATGGCAGACACGATCGACACCCGACGGTTACTGGCATTCTGTGACGAGCTTCTCACCCCGGAAATCTATCGTGACTATGCCCCCAACGGCTTGCAGGTCGAGGGCAAAGCATCGGTTAGCCGATTGGTCACGGGTGTTACGGCCTGCCAGGCGTTACTGGATGCGGCCGTGGAGGAGGGCGCCGATGCCATCCTGGTCCATCACGGTTATTTCTGGAAGAATGAGCCGCAGGTGCTCACGGGCATGAAACGCCGTCGCATGGCCACATTGCTGGCCCACGACATCAATCTGATCGCCTACCATCTACCGCTCGATGGCCACGACGGGATCGGCAACAACGCCTGGCTCGCCGAAGAACTGGGCGTGAATGTTACGCGGCGTTTCGGTCACCAGTCGCTGGCGGTCGCCGGCCGGCTTGAAGCCCCCTTGGATGGCAATCAGTTGGCAGCGTTGATCGAGCAACGCCTGGATCGTCCGCCGCTGGTCGTCGGCCCTGTGGATCGCCCCATTCGGCGCATCGGCATCTGCACGGGCGGGGCCCAGGACATGCTGTCCGACGCCATTGATCTGGGCCTGGACGCCTTCGTGTCCGGGGAGATTTCCGAACGGACTACACACATGGCTCGTGAAGCCGGTGTGACGTATTTCGCCGCTGGTCACCACGCCACGGAAACCGGGGGTGTACGGCTATTGGGACAGCGCCTCGCCGAGGAATTCGACATCGAGCATCGGTTTGTCGACATCGACAATCCGGCTTGATCACCTCGCTCTCCCCCTGGATAGGTGGCGAGGCTCATAAAGCATCTACAAAAAGTATTAGTCGCTCTTGTTTGACCGGTGAGGCCAGATGCTTAAACTAGCCCGGCCGCATAATGGCAGGTGCTGTGTATCGACCATGCCCGCAGGGAACCCGGGCCGCACAGGTCGGTTTTTTGCATTGTCGAGCGCAAGGAGCCCGTGATGCTTGCCAGCAATACGAACGGCCGGAAGGGAATGCCTCCCGCCGAGATCGATTGACGGACAATTTTGAGGAGTACGACGTAACAATGGCTGATTCTCCCTCCAACCCGGCCAGGCGCCGGTTTCTTACCGGCGCAGCGACGGCGGTAGGCGCGGTGGGCGTTGGCTTTGCCGCCGTGCCGTTTCTGAGCTCTTTCCAGCCGAGCGCCAAGGCCGAGGCGGCCGGCGCTCCGGTGGACGTGAACATCGGCAAGCTCTCCCCCGGCCAGATGACCACCGTGTCCTGGCGCGGCAAGCCCGTCTTCCTCGTTAATCGTACTGAGCGCATGCTGGAATCCTTGCCAGAGCTCAACGACAAAGTGCAGGATCCGGAGTCCCGGGTAGTGGATCAGCAACCTTCGTATGCGTCCAATATCTATCGCGCCCGGGAAGAGAATAAGCGTTATCTCGTGGTCGTCGGCATCTGCACCCACCTGGGTTGCGCCCCGACATACCGCCCGGAAGTGGCGCCCGAAGACCTGGGTCAAGACTGGAAGGGTGGTTTCTTCTGCCCCTGCCATGGGTCGAAGTTCGATATCTCCGGCCGGGTCTATAAGGGCGTGCCCGCGCCGACGAACCTGGAGGTGCCGCAGTACGTGTATCTCAGCGAAGACATCATCCGCGTCGGCGGTACCGAGGAGGATGCAGCATGATCAAAGGCCTGGGTAAATGGGTGGACGATCGCCTGCCGGTGTCGCATTTCTGGAATGCGCATCTGGCGAAGTATTACGTCCCCTATAACTTCAACTTCTGGTACTACTTCGGCTCCCTGCTGATTGTGGTGTTCGTCCTGCAGATCGTCACCGGCATCTGGCTGACGATGAGCTACAAGCCGTCTGCTGAAAACGCCTTCGCCTCGGTGGAATACATCATGCGAGATGTCGAGTGGGGGTGGCTGCTGCGCTACATGCACTCGACCGGGGCGACGTTCTTCTTCATCGCGGTGTATCTGCACATCTTCCGAGGGATGATGTATGGCAGTTACAAGAAGCCCCGTGAGCTAATCTGGATCTTCGGCGTCTCGATTCTTCTGGTGCTGATGGCCGAGGCCTTCATGGGCTATCTGCTGCCGTGGGGGCAAATGTCCTACTGGGGTGCGCAGGTCATCATTTCGCTGTTCAGCTCGGTGCCCGTGGTCGGTCCGGACCTTGCCTTGTGGATCCGCGGTGACTATGTCATTTCCGACGCCACGCTGAACCGCTTCTTTGCGTTGCACGTGATCGCACTGCCACTGGTATTGCTGTTCCTGATCGGCGGTCACGTCATGGCGCTGCACGAAGTGGGTTCGAACAATCCAGATGGCGTGGAGATCAAGGAGCACAAGGACAGTTCCGGCAAGCCGGTCGATGGCATCCCATTCCACCCCTACTACACCGTGAAGGATCTGTTCGGATTGGGCGTGTTCATGTTCATCTTTGCCGTGGTGCTGTTCTACTGGCCGGACGGCGGCGGCTTGGTCCTCGAACATCCGAATTTCACGCCGGCCGACCCGCTCAAGACGCCCGAGCACATCGCCCCGGTTTGGTACTTTGCGCCGCACTACGCCATTTTGCGGGCCGTCCCGGACAAGTTCCTCGGTGTGCTGGCGATGACCGTGGCGATCCTGATCCTGTTCGTGCTGCCATGGATTGACCGCAATCGCATCCGTTCGATCCGTTATCGTTCGACCGCGTTCAAGGTGAATCTGTTCGCCTTCGCGGGGGCCTTTATCGGGCTGGGCTATCTGGGTACCCAGCCGCCGACAGCACTCGGCACGCTGTCCTCCCAGATCCTGTCGGCCGTCTACTTCGGCTTTTTCATCGCGCTGTTCTTCATCAGTCGTCGTGAACGTACCAAGCCCGTGCCGGAGCGTCTGCAATGATTCGTATCACCTTTCTCATGTTCCTGATTGGCCTGCTGGCCACGCCCAACGCCAAGGCAGCCAGTAGCGATTACCCCCTCGCGGACGCGGAGGTGGACCTAAGCGACAAGGCTGCCTTGTATCGCGGCGCCCAGACCTTCATGGGGAATTGCGCGTCCTGTCACAGCGCCAACATGATGCGGTTTTCCCGAATCGGCGAGGACCTGGGTTTGACCGATGACCAGCTGGCGGTGCTGCTCCCCACGCAGTCTCACAAGCCGGGCGACGTCATCGAGACCAACATGCCTGCCGACTATGCGAAGGAGACGTTCGGCATCGTCCCGCCAGACCTGACGCTGACCGCCCGCGTGAACGGTGCCGACTGGCTCTACACCTACCTGGTGTCGTTCTACGAGGATCCGGAGACCTTGTGGGGGGTCAATAACGCGGTATTCCCGTTGGTCAGCATGCCGCACGTGTTCGCCGCCCAGCAGGGTCTCAAGCAGCCGGTCTATGAAACGACAGGCGAAGGGGAAGATGCTCGGAAAAAACTGGTGGATCTCGAACCGCCGGCCCGTCCCGGCACCATGACCGAGGAGGCCTTTGAGCAGAAGATGAAGGACTTGACCGCCTATATGGTTTACATGTCAGAACCGGCGGCCCTCAAGCGCCACCAGTACGGTCCTTACGTGCTGGCCTTCCTCTTTATCTTCACATTGGTAATGTACCTGCTCAAGCGGGAATACTGGCGCGACATCAAGCACTGATAACCGTTCCCGGACCGGGCATGTCGCGCGCCGAATGAGCATTGAACCCGGCCCTGGGGCCGGGTTTTTGTTATCATGGCGTTTTAAACCATTGCACCACGGGAGGCGCCAATGGCGACCGTTAATCGTCGTTCGGTCATGACCTTGTTCACCAGTCCGGATTCGCCGGATTGTCATCGGACACGCATCGTTCTCGCCGAAAAGGAACTGACGGCCGAGATCATTGACCTTTCCGAACAGGAAGCGCCGGAGGATTTTCACGATCTCTCTCCGGAAGGCACTGTCCCGGTACTTGCCGATCGTGATCTGGTGCTGACTAACGCGCGGGTAATCATGGAATACCTGGATGAGCGTTTTCCGCATCCGCCGCTGATGCCCGTGGATCCGGTCAGCCGAGCCAAGGTGCGTACGGCGCTCTACCGGATTGAAAAGGATTGGTATGGTCTCCTGCCGGAATTCGAGCGAGGCGAGAAGACTGTCGCCCGCGCTCGCAAGCAGTTGAAGGAAAGTCTGCTGGCCGCCGCGCCGATTTTTTCCGCCATGCCGTTTTTCATGAGCGAGGAATTCTCGCTGGCAGACGTCACTCTGGCTGCATTGCTATGGTATCTGCCCAAGTACGGCATCGAACTGACCGGCCCCGGTGCCAAGCCGATCTTGGATTACATGGACCGCATCTTCAGCCGCCCGACATTCCAGGCGAGCCTCACGGAAGTCGAACGTGAGATGCGAGAGGGCTGATTCATGCTCTCCAAGCGTCCCTATCTCGTGCCGGCCTTTTACGACTGGATTGTCGATCAGGGTCATGTTCCCCACCTGGTCGTCGATGCAACCGTCGATGGGGTCATGGTGCCTGGCAACTTCGTCGAAGAAGGTCACATTCAGCTGAATGTCAGTCCGTCAGCCGTACGTGACTTCCACATGGATCGGGTGGGCATTTCGTTCGAGGCGCGATTTGGCGGGCAGCCTGAGCGGATTTTTGTGCCGATGCCGGCCATTCGAGCGATCGTGGATCGGGATTCCGGGCAGGGCGCCACCTTCCCCGACGAGCCGGGCGAGACATTCCCGGATGACGAGGGCGGTGAACGCGCTCCGACCGGCATGCCCGCTGCCAAACCTGGTCAAGGGGGCCCGCATCTGCGCGCGGTGCCGGGCGGCGGATCCGACGAAGCCGCGGATCACGATCAGGGTGAATCCCCGGAGGGCTCCGCTTCCCCGGATGGAAACGATGGCAATGACCCGGACGATGATCCGCCCCCCTCGGGTGGGGGCAAGGGAGGCGGCCCGAGTCTTCGGGTGGTCAAATAGCCGGACTCAGTCCGACTCGGGCAGAAATCTCAGGCAGACGCTGTTAATGCAATAGCGCTTGCCGGTGGGCTCCGGCCCGTCCTCGAACACATGTCCCAGATGGGCCCCGCACTGGGCGCAGAGTACTTCAGTACGGATCATGCCGAGTGTGGTGTCGCGTCGCGTGGAGACCGCGTCGGATGAAACCGGCTCGAAATAGCTGGGCCAGCCCGAACCGGAATCGAACTTGGACCGGCTGTCGAACAACGGAGCGTCGCAGCAAACGCAGTGAAAGGTCCCGGCCCGTTTTTCATCGTTCAGTTGCCCTGACCACGGTGCTTCGGTACCACCCAAGCGACACACGCGATACTGCTCGTCGGTCAGCTTATCCCGCCAGGGATCGGCCTTTTGCATGTCATCATTCATCGTCGGGCTCCGTTGAACAGTAAACGTCATTCTCCAGTCGGATAATACTGGTTCTCTGATGCCTTGCCGTCAACGGGATATATGTCGGCTCCAGACGATGCTTGGTGGAGTTCTGCCGGGTCGGGTATCATCCGCAGTCGATGCACCACTGGAAAAATGCGTGGTAACCCATTGACCTGGATAAGGATAGGCACGCCAAAATGCCCGAATTGACCAAGCCCGCGATCTTTCGTCCGCAGTTGGCTCTACTTGAGTTGGCATTGCTGATCGTCACCTTGTTTCTGGGCGTCTATCTTGTCGCGCTTCTCAGCTACCAACCGACCGATCCGGGTTTCAGTTCCACCGGCAGCGGCGAAGTCCGCAATGCCGCCGGGCTGGTCGGCGCCTACGTGGCCGATTTTTCCCTTTATCTGATCGGACTGGGCGCGTACATGCTCGTGCCGGCACTGTTGCCACTGTTGTGGCGCACCTTCAAGCGTGCCCGACAAGGACGTCCCTGGTTGGATCTTGCCTTTGCCGTGCAATGGCTCGGCGCTCTTCTGCTGGTGCTCTGTGTCAGCGTACTGGCCGCCATCAACCACGCACCACTGAATGTCCCGTCCGGCCAGTCGGCCGGGGGGGCGCTGGGACTTGTCCTGGCCGAGGGAATGGTTCGCCTCCTGGGCGCGCTGGGTAGCACGCTGGTGCTGCTGGGGCTGGGTATGTTGGGGGTTTCGGCCACCACGGGCCTGTCGTGGTTTGCCCTGTTCGAACTGATCGGCAGTACGCTGCTGCGCGTCTGGGACGTGTTGGGGAGGGGGCTGGCCTGGGTGTTGGCCCGCCTGCCGTTGGGCAGGAAATCCGATCCCATCGTAATCCCCGAGGTAGGGGCAAGTTACGCGGAGGTCGAACAACGCCGAGGTCGCACGTCTCAGGACAAGGCGCCCGCCAAGCAGGTTGATCGGCCTGCTGATTCGAAAGTCGCGGAGCCGTCCGTCGCGCCCAAGCCGAGCGCCTCTCCCGCTCCCCGCCCAGCGTCCAAGACCGGTCGGCAGCCCCCTCAGCCTGAACTCGGCACGGCCGACGGCAAGCCCATACTCGAACTGCTGGACCGCCCAGTGCAACAGAGCAGCGGGTTCAACAAGGATGACCTGCAGCACATGTCCGAGGTCATCGAGGCGCGACTGTCAGAGTTCGGCGTGTCGGTCGAGGTGGTGGAAGCACACCCGGGGCCGGTCATTACGCGCTTTGAACTCCAGCCGGCGCCCGGCGTGAAAGTCAGTCAGATATCCAACCTCTCCAAGGATCTGGCCCGCGCGCTGTCCATTATCTCGGTCCGAGTGGTCGAGGTGATTCCCGGCAAGTCCACGGTGGGGCTGGAGATCCCCAATACCTCACGGGAAATCATTGCGTTGCGTGAACTTTTGGAGTCGCATCGTTATCGCGATACGCGTTCGCCACTGACAGTCGCGCTGGGCAAGGACATCGGTGGCGAGCCGATCATGGCAGATTTGGCGCGCATGCCCCACCTCCTGGTGGCGGGCACGACCGGATCGGGCAAGTCGGTGGGCGTGAATGCCATGATCCTGAGTCTCCTGTACAAGGCTACGGCAGAGGAAGTTCGCCTCATCCTGATCGATCCCAAGATGCTCGAATTGTCGGTTTACGAAGGGATCCCGCACCTGCTGGCCCCAGTGGTGACCGACATGAAGGAGGCTTCCAACGCGCTACGTTGGGCCGTGGGTGAGATGGAACGTCGCTATCGCCTCATGGCCACGTTGGGTGTGCGCAATATCGCCGGTGCGAACGAGAAGATTCGCGCCGCAATCGATCGCGGCGAGCCGATCAAGGACCCATTCTATGATCATGCGCAGGCGCTCGATCCGGATCTGCCAACCCCGACAATCGAACCGTTGCCATATTTGGTAATCGTGGTCGACGAGTTTGCCGACATGATGATGGTGGTGGGCAAAAAGGTTGAGGAATTGATCGCCCGATTGGCGCAGAAGGCGCGTGCGGCCGGCATTCACCTAATCCTGGCGACCCAGCGCCCCTCGGTGGACGTGATCACCGGCCTTATCAAGGCCAACATTCCCACCCGGATCGCATTTCAGGTGTCCTCCAAGGTGGACTCGCGCACGATCCTCGACCAGATGGGCGCGGAAAACCTGCTCGGCCATGGCGATATGTTGTATCTGCCGCCCGGCAGCGGCATGCCCATGCGGGTGCACGGCGCCTTCGTAGGGGATGACGAGGTGCACCGCGTGGTCGAGGCCCTCAAGACCCTTGGGGAACCCGAGTACGTTGACGAGGTCCTTTCTGAGGAGACCGCGTCCAACGTAACCCTGCCAGGTGAGAAACCCGTTCGGGCCGACGGCGAGGAAATCGACGAACTCTACGACCAGGCGGTAGCTATTGTCACGGAGTCGCGCAAGGCGTCGATTTCCTATGTGCAACGTCGGCTCAAGATTGGCTACAACCGCTCTGCTCGGCTAGTCGAGCAGATGGAGGCCGATGGCGTGGTCGGTGCCCTGGGGGGCAACGGTAGCCGCGAGGTGCTGGCACCGCCCCCGCCGCGGTAGTCGTCCTCTCATCCGCTCGTTACCGACTAATTTCTGTGATTCTCTGGTGGTCCATGCAGACACGATTCCCGAACGATCTCTTTTCACGCCTCCGCCGGATCCTGCTGACCGGGTGCCTGGCCATCCCGCTGGCTAGCGGGCCGGCCTGGGCGGTTCAGCCGCCGAACGTCGACGCGCTGACGAAGCAACTGGCGGAACTCGAGACCTTGGCCGCCGATTTCGAGCAGACCAGACTCAATTCCGAAGGCCGAGTGGTGCGCGAGTCCACCGGGACCTTCGTCATGCAGCGTCCCGGCCGCTTTTACTGGCGCTACGAAACACCCTACGTCCAGGAGCTGGTCGCCAAGGATGACACGCTATGGGTCTACGAGCCGGACCTTCGGCAGGCGAGCCGATCCTCGCTCGACGCGGTCAGAGGAGCCCCGATCGCCATCCTGATGGGGGATCGCCCGGTCGATGAGCTGTTCCGCATTCGCCCGCTCGAGGGCAATGCCGGAATGGCCTGGTTCGCGCTGCGGCCGAAGGGTGAACAGGGGGATTTCCAGCAAGTGCTGCTGGGGGTGGATGAAAAGGGCATCAAGGAAATGCGTTTCATCGATCAACTGGATCAGACCACGCGGGTGGATTTCCGCGATCGCCGCTTTAATCAGCCGGTGGACGAGGACCGCTTCGTCTTCGAAGTCCCTACCGGGACCGACGTGGTCGAGGCCTCTCAGCCCCCCGGTCTCGATTGAGCAGTCGCTGATGACGCCGCAAGATGATTTGTTCGACCCCGCTGCCGGAGAGGATGCGCCCAGTGCCAAGCGGTCTGACGAAGAACCCACCGAGTTTACCGAACCCGCAACGGCCTACCGGCCGCTGGCCGACCGGATGCGGCCGCGCAGCATCGACGAGTTCGCCGGGCAGGCACGCGTGGTTGGTGACACGGCACCGCTGCGAGTGGCCATGGAGAAGGGGCAGGCGCACTCCTGCCTGCTATGGGGCCCGCCCGGCGTGGGCAAGACCACGCTGGCGCGGTTGTATGCCGACCGGCTGAACGCCGAAATCGTGCACATGTCGGCGGTGGAGGCCGGCGTGAAGGAGCTGCGCGGCGTGATCCAGTCCGCCCGGAACCGGCGCGCGGCCCACGGGCGGCTGACCGTGTTGTTCCTCGACGAGATACACCGCTTTAACAAGTCGCAGCAGGATCAGCTCCTGCCGTCGGTGGAGCGGGGCGTGTTGATCCTGGTGGGCGCAACCACGGAAAACCCGTCGTTCTCGCTCAACAACGCGCTGCTCTCGCGCCTGCGGGTCTATCGCCTCGAGCCCCTGGGCGACGAGGCCATGCACGCCTTGCTCCAGCGCGCGCTTGATCATCCTGAAGGGGTGATGGCAACCACAGGCGGGGCGGCGATCACCATCGAACAGCCCATCCGCGATCGCCTGGTCGCGTCGGCCGATGGCGACGCGCGACGGCTGCTCACCCTATTGGAACTTGCCGCCCAACTCGCCGAGGAAACCGAAGACGGGCCGGAGCGTGTCGTTGGCGCGGAAACATTGCAGGCCCTGCTCACGCAGTCTCCGCGGCGATTCGACCAGGGCGGAGATGAGTTCTACGACCAGATCTCGGCCATGCACAAGGCGATCCGCGGATCGAATGCGGATGGCGGTGCCTACTGGCTCCTGCGGATGCTCGATGGCGGGGCCGATCCCGCCTATCTCGCCCGGCGCCTGGTGCGCATCGCCTCGGAGGACATCGGCAACGCCGATCCGCGGGCATTGAATGTGGCCCTCGATGCCTGGACCGCCTATGACCGCCTCGGGGTGCCGGAAGGGGAGCTGATGCTGACTCAGGCGGCCATGTATCTCGCGGTGGCTCCCAAGAGCAACGCGGTGTACAACGCCCACAATGCCATACTGGCGACGGTGCGTCACGGCGGCACGGAACCGGTGCCCATGCACTTGCGGAACGCGCCGACCCGCCTGATGGAAAGCGAGGGATGGGGCAAAGGTTACCGCTATGCCCATGACGAACCGGAGGCTTACGCGGCGGGTGAATCGTATCTGCCGGATGCCCTGGTCGGCGCGCGTTACTACCGGCCGGTGTCCCGCGGCCTGGAGCGGACTATCGCCGAGCGTATGGCCCATTGGGAGGAACTGGACGCCCAGGCCGCAGCGGACAGGGGAGCAAGCGGACACGCCTAATCCGTCTCTACTCCGTCTCAGATCCGGGCGCACCCAGTCCTTCATGTGCGAGTAGCCGGGCTTTTATTGCCGTGCCGTGGGCATATCCGCCCAATCGACCCTTGGCGGCCAGTACGCGATGACAGGGCACCAGCAAGGCCCAGGGATTGCAGCCCACCGCTTGGCCTATGGCCCGCGCGGCTTGCGGTCGACCCACGCGTTCGGCCAACTGGCCATAGGTGCGTGTCTCGCCCGCAGCTATCTCACACAATTCCCGCCAAACTGCCCGCTGAAAGTCCGTCCCCCGAGCGGGGAAGAGCGGATGGCTGGTCCAGTCGACCACGTCGCCGCATGACTGAGGCCACCGCCGGATCGCCGTTGCGATTTTCTCGATACCACCGGGTAGGGCAGATTGGTTTGGAGGGGGCATCGCGCGGGTCGTCCGGCGGAGATCGATCGATTCAATTCGGTTTGCCGTCATGCTCAGACACGCACGAAGGCCGGTGTCTCCCACGGGGAGCCACAACAGCTCATGATCTTTATGCGACTTCATCCTGCACATCAGCCTGCCGGCCGCTTGCGACGGAACAGTTTCTCACTGGCGGTCTGCAGCAGTTCGAAGAACATCGGGATGAACAGGATCGCCACGTAGGTCGCGAGTATCATCCCGCCGACGATCGGGGTGCCGAGTGAATTACGGGCTGCCTCACCGGCGCCAGTCGCCAAGGCCAGCGGCAGCACGCCCAGGATGAAGGCCATCGAGGTCATGATCACCGGCCGGAAACGGATGCGTGCGGCCTTGAGCGCGGCCTCCTTGATCGACAGCCCGTCTTCGGTGTGCATCTTGGAAGCGAACTCGACCACCAGAATGGCGTTCTTCGCGGACATCGCGATCAGCACCAGCATGCCGACCTGGAAGTAGATGTCGATGTTCAGCCCTCGCATCCAGATCGCGATCAGAGCGCCAAGCACGGCGAACGGCACGGCAGTGATCACGGCAAAGGGCAGGGACCAGCGCTCGTATTGCGCGGCGAGGATCAGGAACACCATGATTACACCCAGCAGGAAGGCGATCGCCCCGGCCGAGCCGCTAGAGAGTTCCTGGAAGGCCGATCCGACCCAGCCCAAGGTGTAATCGCCGCCGCCGAGCGCCTGATCGATGACTTCCTGCATGGCTGTCAGGGCTTGGCCCGAGGAGTATCCTTCGGCCGCGCTGCCCATGATCTTGGCCGCCGGGAAGATGTTGAAGCGATTGATCACGTCCGCCCCGGTCGTGCGGGTCAGGGTGACCACTGAACTGATCGGCACCAGCTGTTGATCGCCACTGCGCACGAAGACGTTTTCCAGATCCTGTGGATCGGCGCGGAATGCGGCATCCGCGGACATGTTGACCTGGAAATTGCGGCCAAACAGGGTGAAATCGTTGACGTAACGTGTGCCGAAGGTGCCCTGCATGGTGCGGAACACGGCGGCTACCGGCACGTCGAGGGCGTAGGCCTGTTCGCGGTCGACGTCCATGCGGAATTGCGGCGTGTTGTCGACGAAGGTAGTGCGCACCCCGGCCAGTTCCGGGCGCTTGTTCGCGGCGGCAACCAAGGCATTCGCGGCCTTGGCGAGTGCCTTGACGTCGGCCGAGCCACGTTGCTGTAGATAGGCCTCGAAGCCGCCCGTCGTCGACATGCCACGGATCGGTGGTGGCACGAACGCCATGACGAAACCTTCCTCGATCTGGCTTCCTGCCCCCATGGCTTTCTTGACCGTCGCCTGAACGCTCTGGTCCTCCTCGGGCCGTTCCGACCAGTCCTTGAGCCGTGTGAACGCGACTCCCTTGTAGGGGCGCTGCGTGCCGGCCAGCAGATCGTAGCCTGCAAAGGCCACCTGCATCTGGACGTCTGGATTCTCGCGAATCAAAGCGGAGTACTCGTCACGCACCTCATTCGTGCGCGAGAGGCTCGCCGCCGGGTCGAGGTTCAACGTGGAGATGAAATAACCCGGGTCTTCCTCGGGGACGAGGCCCGTCGGGGTGCTGCGAAACATCACGATGGCGGCGATCACGATGCCTGCGAAAATCAACAGACCCACCGGCCAGGCCACCAGGAAGAAGTGGACCATCTTCATATAGCCATTGCGGAAGGCATCGAAACCGCGGTTGAAAAGCCGGAACGGCAGGACTGGCTCCTTGTCCTGGTGGTTCTTCAGGAGCAGCGCGGTCATCGATGGGGTCAGCGTCAGAGCGACTACGCCGGATAGCACCACCGAGATCGAAAGGGCAACGGCGAATTGGCGATACATCTCGCCGGCCAGGCCGGGAATGAAGGCGACCGGAACGAACACGGCGAGCAGGACCAGGGTAGTGGCAACGATCGGGCCGGTGACCTGTTCCATGGCCTTGATCGACGCCTCTCGGGCCTTGAGACCTTCCTCGCGCATCAGGCGCTCGACGTTCTCGATCACGATAATCGCATCGTCCACGACGATGCCGATGGCCAGCACGAAACCGAACAGGGTTAGTAGGTTGATCGACATGCCACTAAGGAACAGACCCGCCAAGGCGCCGATTAGTGCCACCGGGATCGCAACCAGCGGTACGATCGTGGCGCGGGGCTTCTGCAGGAATATGAAGATAACCAGCGTGACCAGGATCAGCGCCTCGACGAATACCTTGAGTACTTCCTTAATCGAGATACGCACGAAGTCGGTGGTATCCAGCGGAATTTTGTAGTCCATGTCGCCCGGGAATCGCTCCGAGAGATCAGCCATTAGCTCGCGCACTTGAGAGACGGTCTCGAGGGCGTTCGCCCCCGGGGCGAGATAGATGCCCATCGGCACGGTGGGCGCGCCGTTGTAGGTGGCATTGAAACCGTAACGTTGGGATCCGAGCTCGACCTCGGCCACGTCGCTCAGGCGCAGCGTCCCCCCATTCTCGGATGAGGCAAGGATGATGTTCTGGAATTCCTCGACATCGGAGAAGCGCCCTTGTGACGTGATGGTATAGGTGAAAGCCTCGCCTTCCTTGTTGGGCGAGTCGTTGAACTTGCCGGCGGCAAACTGGGCGTTCTGTTCGCGGATCGCCTCGGCGATATCGTCCTGGGTGAGGTTGAAGTGAGCGAGTTTGGCCGGGTCGAACCAGACCCGAATGGAGTAGTCCTGTGCGCCAAACAGGCGGGCATCGCCGATGCCCGGCACTCGCTTGAGCGAGTCGAGGATGTTGATCAGGCCGTAATTGCTGAGGAACTTGGTATCGAACTGCTCGTTCTCGGAGATCAGCGTGATGACCATCAACAGCGCACTGCTCTTCTTGTTCACCACTACGCCCTGGTCGCGCACTTCCTGGGGCAGCTGCGGCAGGGCACGTTGGACGCGGTTGTTGACGTCGATGGTTGCCTGATCGGGGTCGGTTCCGGTGGCAAAGGTGACCGAAAGGTTCATCGTGCCGGCATCCGAGCTCCCCGACGTCATGTAGAGCATGTCATCGACGCCGTTGATGGCCTGCTCCAGCGGGGCGGCGACGGACTCGGCCAATGTGCTCGCGTCGGCACCGGCGTAGGTGGCACTCACCTCGACCTCGGGCGGCACGATCTCCGGGTACTGTTCAACGGGCAGCCCGGTAAACGCGGCCCCACCGGCGATCATGATCACGATCGCCAGCACGGTGGAAAAAATCGGGCGGTCTATGAAGAACTTGGAAAACATCGGCGATCTCCGATGCCCTCGTCACGAGGGCGTCACGGGCGGGTAGGATTCGACAGGCGGGGGGAGAGATCAGCCGCCGTTGCCTTCACTCGGCTCTTGCGGGTCGACCGGCGCGCCCGGACGCACCTTGAGCAAGCCGTCGATCACCAAACGATCACCCGGCTCGAGCCCGGACCGGATGACGCGCCCCTGGTCGCTCATCGGACCGAGTTCCACGCGCCGTTGGGCGGCCGAGTTCTCCTCGTCGATCACGAAGACGACAGTGCTGTTGGGTTCCGCACCGGTTCCGATGGCGGTTTCCGGGATGATCACCGCGTCCTGGACCTCGTCGACCTGCAGGCGGACGCGCACGTAACGGTTCGGCCGCAGGAAATCGCCGGGATTGACGAACACGCCGCGCAATTGGATCGAGTTGGTGCCGCGTTCGATGCTCGCCGAGCGGTAGTTGAGTTCGCCGGTGATCGCCTTGCCCCCTGGGCCGGTGATGTCGACAATCTCTGCGGGCGTCGTCCGTTCCGGTGTCGGATTGAGGGCGACCGTGTCGGCGAACGGGTCGTCAACCGGATAGGAGAGGGTGACCTGGATCGGGTCGATCTCCTCGATGCTGGCCAGTCGATCGCCGACGCTGATCAGGTTGCCTGGGTCGACGGCCCGCCGACCGGCGATGCCCGGGATGGGGGCTTCCACCGAGGTGTAGTCAAGGTCGATCTGGGCCGATTCGAGCTGCGCCTCGGCGATCTGCACGCCCGCCTGGGCGGTTTCCAGCGCCGAAAGGGCATCATCCCGCTGTTTCTCGCTGGCCACGCCACGATCGAACAGCGAATTGATGCGACGCCAGTCGCGCTGCGCGGCGGCCAGCGTGGCTCGCGCCGAGCTAAGGTCGGCCTCGGCCTCGTGTACCGCTGCCTCGTAGGGGCGTGCATCGATCTGGAATAGCGGATCGCCTGTCTCGACCCGCTGGCCTTCCACGTACTCCCGGCTCTGCAAAATGCCGTCCACCTGGGCTCGAACCTCGACATGACGGTTGGCCTCGGTGCGACCGGTGTATTCTTTATAAACCGTGGCAGTGCTCGGCTCGATCTGGATGACCGGTACCTTGGGGGGTGGCTGGCCGCCCGTCTGTGACTGCACGGACAGGCTCGTGACTAGCAGCAAGGCGGCCAGAGGAACCGCAGCAACGAGTCGGCGAGAGGGGAGTGCGGACAGGGCGCTGATCGTGGCCATGGGGGTGTACCGTGTCGGCGGCAGGTCAAACCTGCCATTGAGTAGAAGCACGTCGATCCGCGGTGCCTAAGAATGCGGCCGCGCAAAGAAAGGTAGTGTACTAACGAATTTGTTTACCAGCAATCTCGGCAGCGTTGGCGGCGCCGGGATGCCTAGGGAAGGTCTGCACGAATCCGATACCGCTCTGCGCGTCTTGAGCCGGGCAGATGCAAGGCGTTCGTCCGCAGCGGAAGGGTGATTCCCTTTCCAAGGACGACAACACAGCAGATGCCGGGCTCAAGGCGCGCCCTGCGGGGCTTGGCGAGTCGCCCGTTCTCCGTGTTGCGATGTCTTGGCGTGGCCACCGGCACGCCGGCGACATCGCGCCTTGACCACGAACGACTCACCAAGCCAGAGTGGCATGGGATTCGTGCAGACCTTCCCTAGCGGGGGTGACCTGAACTTAGGCTAAGCTGGTCGGGAATTCACGTACGGAGGCTCGATCGTGAGCGAGACCATTTTCAGCAAGATCATCAATCGCGAGATCGCGGCCGACATCGTCTTTGAGAACGACCGCATTCTTGCCTTTCGCGACATCAATCCGCAGGCACCCGTGCATGTGCTGGTAATCCCGAAAAAACCCATCCCCACGATCAATGCGATTGACCCGGAGGATGTGGCGCTCATCGGCGAGCTATTCATCGCAGCACGGCAAATTGCCGCAGAGGAAGGCATCGACGAATCGGGGTATCGCACCGTCTTCAATTGCAATCGCGACGGCGGGCAGGAGGTCTACCACCTGCATCTGCATCTCTTGGGAGGTCGGGCCATGCAGTGGCCACCCGGGTGACTATGCTTTGTTTTTAGTTGCTCGGATCAACCGTCGCGACCACTTTCAACCAGTTCCTGATAGGCCCTGAGTCGACGCGGAAGAATCTCGCCTCTCTCTGCCGCCTCTTTGACCGCGCAGCCGGGCTCATTGAGGTGCCGACAGTCGTTGAAACGGCAGTAGGCTGAGGCCGCATCGATTTCGGGGAATCCCTCGGCCAAGGCTTGCTGGGAGACGGACTCCAGGGGGAAGTCCCGTACGCCGGGAGCATCGATCAGTCCGCCTTCGGTGTCGGCGAACCGGTACAGGGTGCTTGCTCGGGTAGTGTGCGTTCCTTCCTGATTGAACTCGGAGATTGCGCCGATGGCGGCCTGATTGGCATGAGGAGTGACCTCGCGTGTCAACGAAGTCTTGCC
>JAABTF010000032.1 GCA_011389965.1 Halothiobacillus sp. | reverse complement strand
AACCATTGCAGACGCCACCAACCGGCCGCCCCCAGCCGCCGGGGTGTCAGCCAGAGCGTCAGCCGGCCGGATACCGGGTCCTCGATCCGCAGTCCCACCAGCACCACGCTGACCCACACCAGCCGCGCCTCACCCCGCCATGGCGGAGCGTGCCACGGCTCAAAGGCCACGTGCCCATCCGACCAGATCAGCCGCCCGCCCCGAGCAAAGCCGGCCGGGGCTCGCCGGGCCATCCTCCAAAGCCCCAGAACGGCCAGTGACCAGATGACCAATCGCCACCCTGGCCCCACCCCGGAGGAAGACAGCCCCCCCGCCGCCAGGAAAGGCCATTGCCAGGCAAGCAGCCCTAGGCTCAGAAAGGCGGCCACGAGCAGACCCAGCCAAAGGGCGAGCAGCAGGGGGTCGGGCCGCAGCGTTTCACGGAATCCTTGTGATGACGGCTTCATGCATTCCTTTCTACCACACCCCCGACCCAGTCACCGGGACGAGAATGCTATCCTTGCGGCAGCCAACGGTTGCACACGCACCACCGAGCCAAGGTGGTCAAATGCCATGAGGACCAAGATGTCTGACGCGATTCAACAGCAGTGGCACAAGCTGACCCAGCCAGCGGGGGAGACCGCCCTGCCGGATGACGCCCCGTTGCTGATCGGCCTGGCCGATCGCCGCGTCATCGAAGTCAGCGGCAGTGAAGCGGGCGCCTTCCTACAGGCCATCCTCACCCAGGACATTCTGGCCCTGGACGATCATGCCGCCACCTTCTCGGCCCTGTGCAACGCCAAGGGCCGTGCGCTGGGCCTGTTGCGCGTGGTCCGCCATGAAGGGCGATTTTTCGTGATCACGCGGGCGGACATTGCCGAAAGCTTGCAAAAACGCCTGCAGATGTACGTGTTGCGACGCGATGTCGACCTGCGCCCGGCCAATCGCTGGGTGGCACTCGGCGTAATGCTGCCGGCACCGGCGCGCTGCCCGTTCGACGATCCGGCCGCCTGCGAAGTGATCGAACGGCTCGTCCGGCAGAAGGGAGAGGAAGACGCCCCACGCTGGCCGGCCGACGTCGACGAGCAGGGACGATTGTTCCTGCGCGAGGACATCGACGGCACCTGCCGGATTGCCATCCTGGGCGAATACGACCGGATGGCGCCGCTGGTCGAACAAGCCAGCGAGGCGTCCCTGACTTTCCCGGCGGTCTGGGACCGAGCCGAGATCGAGGACCGGCTGCCAGAGGTGAATGCGCAGACGGTCGAGCACTACGTTCCCCAGTGGATCAACCTCGACGAGCTCGGCGCCTTCAGCCTGAAGAAGGGTTGCTACCCGGGCCAGGAGGTGATCGCCCGCATGCATTACCTGGGCAAGCCCAATCGTCGCCTTTTCGCCGGCCATGTGCTCGCGCTCGACTCGCCGGCACCCGGCACGCCGGTGGAAACCGCCGATGGCACCCCGGCGGGCGAGGTGGTGCGCAGCGCCCCCCTGCCAGACGACAGCGGCTCCCGCGTGCTGGTGGTAATCAAACTCAAGCACCGGCATGACGCCTTGCGCATCGATGGGCTGGCCCTAAGCCTGGATCCCGCCGACACCCTCGCCGGCAACACCGCCCAGGCAGGGGCACGGCACTAAGCCCCTTCAAGCAAGTCCACCAGGGCAGGCATCGCGAATCTCCTGTCCGACCCTATTTGACCCCTTGACCAAGAGACCTATTCAAATCCCATGACCGATACCCAAGCATCAGCCCGGCAACCGGGCCACGACGACCTGATCGTCGGCAGCCGCCGTTTCGGCTCGCGTCTGCTCACCGGCACCGGCAAGTTCAAGGACATGACCGAGACCCGGGAGGCCACCGACGCCGCCGGCAGCGAGATTGTCACCGTTGCCATCCGTCGCAGCAACATCGGCCAGAATCCCGACGAGCCCAACCTGCTCGACGTGCTGCCGCCGGAACGCTTCACCATCCTGCCCAACACCGCCGGCTGCTACACAGCCACCGAGGCGGTGCGCACCTGTCGCCTGGCGCGCGAACTGCTCGACGGCCACAACCTGGTCAAGCTCGAGGTCCTGGGTGACGAGAAGACGCTCTATCCGGACATCACCAACACCCTGCTCGCCGCCGAGACCCTGGTCGAGGACGGTTTCGAGGTGATGGTATACACCTCCGACGATCCCATCGTGGCCAAGAGGCTCGAGGAGATCGGCTGCGTGGCCGTTATGCCGCTGGCCGCGCCGATCGGTTCGGGGCTGGGCATCCAGAACAAGTACAACCTCATGACCATCATCGAGAACGCCGAAGTGCCCATCATCGTCGACGCCGGCGTGGGCACTGCCTCCGATGCCGCCGTGGCCATGGAGCTGGGTTGTGACGGGGTGTTGCTGAACAGCGCCATCGCCCACGCCAAGAACCCGGTGATGATGGCCTCGGCAATGCGCAAGGCGATCGAGGCCGGCCGCGAAGCGTTCATTGCCGGACGCATGCCGCGCAAGCGCTTCGCCAGCGCCTCCTCGCCCATCGACGGCCTGTTCTTCTGACCCCATGAGCGAGACTACCGACAAGAGTGACGGCATCCGCCGACGTATCCGCTCGTTCATCCGGCGCGAGGGCCGCCTCACGCCGGGCCAACAGCGCGCGCTGAACGAACTGGGGCCGAAATACCTGATCGAGCCGACCGGGCCGGTGATCGACCCGGCCGAGTTATTCGGTCGGGAGGCACCGCTGACCCTCGAGATCGGCTTCGGCAATGGCGACAGCCTGGTGGAAATGGCCGCGCGTGCACCGGAACAGGACTTTATCGGCATCGAAGTCCACCGTCCCGGCGTGGGCCACCTGCTCAATGGCATCGAGCACTTCGGCTTGACCAATCTCAAGGCGGTCTGCGGCGATGCCGTGCCTTTTCTCGAGCAGCGACTGGCCGAGGAGAGCCTCGACCGGATGCTCCTGTACTTTCCCGATCCCTGGCACAAGAAGCGACACCACAAGCGGCGCATCGTGCAGACGTCGTTCGCCGACCTGGTCGCCCGGCTCCTCAAGCCGGGTGGCCTGTGGCACCTGGCGACCGACTGGGCCGAATACGGCGAACACATGCGCGAGGTGCTCGACCCGCACCCGGCCTTTGTCGCCGAGCATCGGGGAGTCGGGGAAAACGCCCGTCCCGACTGGCGCCCCCGCACCAAATTCGAGCGCCGAGGCGAGGAGCGCGGCCATCAGGTCTTTGACCTGCTCTATCGCCGTCGCTAGTCGCCGGGCCCGTCCGCGGAGAGAGCCATCATCGCCCCGTAAGCCCCGGCCGACCACGCGCGAGCGTGATCCGGGCGAGGCGCCGAAGGGCGAGGATCGATAGGCGCCAACTTGTTCCCGTGGCTGTAAACCCCTATTATCGTGGGTTTTCGGCCACGGCAGCCCCTAGGCCCACCTCGCTTCCACGTGGTCGCGCGCCCGGCTGGGCCACCCAGTTTCCACCGCTTTTTTCTTACTTTCGTTACTTTCCAGCAGGAGGGACCATGTCCAAAAAGTATCCCGTTGTTGCGGTCACCGGCTCGTCTGGCGCGGGCACCACGACCGTCAAGACCGCCTTCCATCACATCTTCCACCGCGAGAACATCGCACCGGTGGTCGTCGAAGGCGACAGCTTTCACGCCCTCAACCGCAAGGAAATGCGTGAGCGGATGGCCGCCGAATCCGAGAAGGGAAACAACTACTTCTCGCACTTCGGCCCGGAAGCCAACCACTTCGACAAGCTGGGCGAGCTGTTCAAGAACTTCGGCGAGTCCGGCTCGGGCAAGAAGCGCTACTACTTGCACAGCGACGAGGAAGCCGCCGAGCACAACGCGCGCCTGAACACCAACCTGGGCCCGGGCGAGTTCACCCCGTGGGAAGACATCCCGACCGGTTCCGATCTGCTGTTCTACGAAGGCCTGCACGGCTTGGTCAAGACCGACGACGTCGATGTCGCCCAGCACGTCGACCTGGGCGTGGGCGTCGTGCCGATCGTCAACCTCGAGTGGATCCAGAAGATCTTCCGCGACAACGCCGAGCGAGGCTACTCCGCCGAGAAGATCGTCGACACCATCCTGCGCCGCATGCCGGACTACGTGAACTACGTCACCCCGCAGTTCTCGGAGACCGACGTCAACTTCCAGCGCGTGCCGACCGTCGACACCTCCAACCCGTTCATCGCCCGCGACATCCCGACGCCCGACGAGAGCGTGGTCGTGATCCGCTTCCGCGATCCGGACGAGTTTGGCGTGGATTTCCCGTATCTGCTCAGCATGATCCCGCACTCGTTCATGTCCCGCTACAACACCATCGTGGTGCCGGGCGGCAAGATGAGCTATGCCATGGACCTGATCCTGACCCCGCGCATCCACCGCCTGATCGAGGAGCGCGGCCAGTAAGGCCCTGCCTGCAGGGCAACTGCCCCAGAGCATGAAAGAAGCCCCCGTCGGCACATGGCCGGCGGGGGCTTTGTCGTGTCGGGCACCTTCTTCGCCGCGGCTCGGCGATCACGCCTTACGCTGGTCGAAATAGCAGAAGGTGTTGCGGCCGGCGGCCTTGGCATCGTACATCGCCGCGTCGGCATGGTTGATCAGCGCCTCGGGGTTTTCGGCATGTTCCGGGAACACCGCGATGCCGATCGAGGCGCCCACCTCGACCTGTTCACCGTTCAGGATGAACGGCTGGGTGAGCGCCTCGATGACCTTTTCGGCCACCTGGCCGGCAAAGCGCGGCGCGGGAAGCCCCTCGAGCAGGATCAGGAATTCGTCGCCGCCCAGTCGGCCGACCGCGTCCTCGTGACGCAGCAGCCGCAGCAACCGCTTGGCCACCTCTTGCAGCAGGCGATCGCCCGCCGCATGGCCGAGCCGATCGTTGACCTCCTTGAAGTGATCCAGATCGAGGAAGAGTACCGCCAGTGACTCCTGATGCCGGTCGGCGCGATCGACCGCTTCGGCAAGGCGTTGCTTGAGCGTGCCACGATTCGGCAGGTCGGTGAGCGAGTCGTGATGCGCCTGGTGGCGCATGCGCCGCTCGGCCGCCTTGTTCTCGGTGATGTCATTGAAGATGTGGATGTAATGGCCGACGCAGCCGCTTTCGTCGGCGACTGCACTGATGGTCTGCAACGCCGTCAGACGTTCGCCCCACTTGTTGCGGTAGTCCATTTCACCCTGCCAGCTGTGTTCTCGGTGCAAACGCTCGCAGACACCCTGAAGCTGTCCGATATCCTCGTCGCCCAGTTGAAACAGCCCGGAGAGTGGCCGACCGAGCACTTCCTCGGCCTCAAAGCCGGTGATGCGCGTAAACGCGGGATTGACGCGCAAGATGCGGTGATGCGGCGAGGTGATCATGACCGCCTCACCAGTGCCTTCGAACACGCTAGCCGCCAGGCGCAGCTCGGCAGCCGACCGCTCCAGCGCCTCGGCCTGGCTCGACAAGCGTCGCAATACCGGGCTCAGCGCCCGTCCCGAGAGAAACGCCACTAGCGGCAGCAGCAACAAGACCACAGCCAATGGCCACAGCAAGCGTGTGACCACCGGCTGATAAAAGCTCCAGAAGGGCGCTTCGACCAGCAACAGGCAGCGCCCGCCGCCCACGGGGGTATAGAACAGCACTTGGGTCTGGCCGTCGAACTGCGGCCAGACCACGCCGGGACGACCGGGATCCACGCGGTCCAGATCCGCTGCGATGGAAGACGTGGTCTCCCGCATGACCAGTCCGTCACCGGTATCGTTTACGCCCACCAGCCGGTCTTCACGAAAATCCAGCAGGAAGCCTCGCGCGGACGGCTCAAGGCCGCGTGCGTCGACCAGCAGGTCCACCAGGTTGTCGATCGTGAAGAACAGCACGTCCGTGCCCAGGCGCCGGCCATTCGCATCGATGATCGCCGCCGAGGCTCGCCAGAATATCCGACCGTCAAGGCGGACCAGCCGGCTTTCCACCTGCCCCAGGTCACCCTGGGCCGTAGGGGGTGGCACGTCGGCCGTGTCACCCGAGTCGGCAATCACCTCGCCGAATGGTCCCAGCCGCTTGATGCCCACCAGGGCGGGCGAACTGTCGAGCGCGTCGGCCAAGCGGGGGCGGGTATAGGCGATCAGTTCGGGCAAGGAAAGATCGCCGGCAACGTAGGCTTCCAGCCGGCGACGGATTTCGGTCCGGCTGGTGGTCTGGCGGGCAATGCCCTCATAGCGCTGCACCAGGTTGTCCAGTGCGGCCGCCTGAGCCTGAAGGCCCATGAGGGTGCTGCGCTCGAGCCCTTCGCGTGAGGACTGATAAATCGGCACGGCCGTGACCACAGCGACCAACACGCCACTGACGAGGATCCCCAGCATGGAGAGCAACATGGCCTTGCGGCGGATCAGGCGAATGGCAGCAAGTTCAGGCATCGATGCGTGCGGAAATCCGGGAGACCCATGGGGGCGAGGGAGGCACCGGGGCGCGTCCTGCGCATCGCCGGCAAGGCCGGCGCATTATTGCAGATTCAGTCGGGCACGGCCAGCCGACCGCAGCCGGAAAGGCCCCGAAAAATGTGGGAAAAAACAGCCAAAATGTCGGATTTTGACGACAAAAGCGCGATTCCTACTCCTCTCCGCTTCCGAGACGCGCACGCAGTGTCCGCGCGCTCGCCACGATCTCCTCGGCCCGCTCGGGAGTGATTCGGTCGAGGTGTTTCCACTGCAAGGCGGTGCGCGGATGGCGGGCGAAGCGCTCACGGTGACGCAATAGAAAATCCCAGTAGAGCGTGGTGAAGGGACAAGCCGCCTCACCCGTCGTCACGCCGGGATCGTAACGACAATGGCTGCAATAGTTGCTCATCCGCTGGATATAGCGCCCCGAAGCCACGTAGGGCTTGCTAGCCATGAGGCCACCATCGGCATGCTGGGACATGCCGATGACATTGGGCATTTCCACCCACTCCACTGCATCCACATAAATGGCCAGGTACCACTCGTGCACCTCGCGCGGCGCCACGCCAAGCAACTGGGCGAAAAGCCCGGTGACCATCAGCCGCTGGATGTGATGGGCATAGCCCAGCTCCAGGGTCTGACCGATCGACTGATCCAAGCAGGTCATCGGAATGGCCGAATCGTCCTCCATTCGGCCTCGCCAGTAGAACGACGGCAATCGTCCATGCGCTTCGAGGGCGTTGCCATCCGCGTAACCAGGCATCGCCCACCAATACACGCCGCGAACAAATTCGCGCCACCCGAGCACTTGCCGAATGAACCCCTCCGCAGCCGCTAGGGGCATGCGGCCCTCGCGGTACGCGACCTCGGCCGCGGCGATCACGCGCCGGGGGTCGATCAGCTTGAGGTTCATCGCCGCGGACAGGCGCGAATGGTAGAGCCAAGGCTCCTCAGTCCACATCGCATCCTGATACGTGCCAAAAGCACTGGCGCGATGGTCAATGAAATCGGCCAGGGCCTGCTCGGCCTCGGAAGGCGTCACCGGCCAGTCGAATCGCGACAGGGCGTGGTGGTCCGCTCCCGGGTGGGAGGCGAAACGGTGGCCAACCAGATCGATTACCCGGCGTGTCAGCCGATCGGGAACGAAGCGGCGTGGGGCGTCGATCATTCCCGGGCCGCGGGCATCGAAGCTCCGGCGGTTTTCGGCATCGAAATTGAACTGGCCGCCGACGGGCTCATCACCATCCATCAACACGTCGTGGTGGCGGCGCTGCTCACGGTAGAAATGCTCCAAACGCAGGGTCTTGCGCCGATTCGCCCAATCGGTGAACCACGCCTCGTCGACGAGAAAATGCCGATCAGGCCGCTCCTCCCATTCCACCCCGACCTCCTCGGCCACCTCCAGAAGAGAGCTTCGCAGCCGATACTCGCCCGGCTGCACCCAGACGACCCGCTCGGGGCGCAGCCGGGCGAGCACCTCCATCAACGCCTGTTCGAGGGTGACAAGCTGATCGTCGCCCGGCTCGGCAGGCAACTCGCGGTACTCCACCCGCCAGCCGTCGATACGACGAGCGGCAGCGAAATGCCGCATGGCCGAGAAAAACAAGGCGATACGCGATTGATGCGACCAGACATGGGTCGCTTCCCCGGCCACCTCGGCCATCCAGACGACATCGCGCTCGGCATCTGCCCCGTCGAACAGGGTGGCATCGGCATTGAGCTGGTCACCCAAGACCACCAGCAATCGACGCACGGGCTGACAATCAGTCACGGCTCTTCCTCGATCGACGGCAGCGCTCGGAGCAATAGCGCACGTGTTCCCAGTCACGAGCCCACTTGCGCCGCCAGGTAAAGGGCCGGCCGCAGATGACACAAGTCTTCCGCGGCCGCATCGATGGACCATTGGCCTGCCGCCGGGCCATTAGAACCGGCTTAGCCGTGATGACGATACCCGAATCGGTTCGCCTGCCGGCAGGGCCATGCAGCGGCAGCACGGCTGTTCGCGGACACTGGCGATCATCGCCTCGAGCGCCGGCCGATGGGCGATAGCCGATCGGCAATACGAAAATAGCGTTCGAGCCACCGGACGGATAGAGGGCATGGGCTTGATCATTTCTGTGCAAAACCTATACAAAGTTTATACAATATGAAAACAAACTTCTCGCTATGGGAGAATCCCGTGTCGCTTACCCAACGCTTCCAACCCGACGGTGATCGCCCCCTGGAGATTGCCGTGATCGGTTCCGGGATTGCCGGACTGGGCGCAGCCTGGCTACTGGGCGAGCGCCACCATGTAACGTTGTTCGAAAAAAACGACTACCTTGGGGGGCACACCCACACTCACCACGTCGACGACGGATGGGGCGGCGAGATCCCGGTAGACAGCGGTTTCATCGTCTGTAATCGCCCCAACTATCCGCATTTGTTCGGCCTGTTCGAGACCCTCGGGGTGGAGACCCAAACCACCGAGATGTCGTTTGGCATGAGTATGGATAACGGCGCGATCGAGTACAGCGGCGACAACCTCGACACCCTGTTCGCCCAACGGCGCAACCTGATGCGACCGGCCTTCCTGCGTATGGTGAGCGAAATCTTGCGCTTCAACCGGCTGGGCAAGGCTGCCTTGGCGGAGAGAGCAGGCATGGCGGGCACGGCACTCGACGGCCTTACCCTGGGCGACTTTCTCGCCGAGCATCGTCTCTCCGCTCGGCTGGCTGACGACTACCTGCTGCCGATGGCCGCCGCCATCTGGTCCTGCCCGACTCGACAGATGCGCGATTTCCCAGCACGCAGCTTCCTGCAGTTTTTCGACAACCACGGCTTGATGAACGTCCAGGACCGGCCACAATGGGAAACCGTGGCCGGGGGGTCACGCCAATATATCGACCGCATGCTCGAGACTGCGCGTTTCGGCGGCCTGACCCGCCACCCCGTGAGCCGCATCGAGCGCCACGCCGATGGCGTCTATCTCCCCGAATACGGCCGGCGTTTCGATGCCGTGGTCCTCGGCGCGCACGCAGACGAGTCCCTGGCAATGCTCGACGCACCCGATCTCCGCGAGCAGCAGGTGCTGGGCGCGTTCCGCTTCCAGGAAAACCACGCCTTTCTGCACCGGGACATACGCCTGATGCCCAAGCGCCGCAAGGTCTGGTCCAGCTGGAACTATCTGGGGCAGCGCGACGCCGACGGAGATCGCGCCGTTGCCGTGACCTACTGGATGAATCACTTGCAGCGCCTGCGCTCCAGACACGATTGGCTGGTGACACTCAACCCCTTCGAGGTGCCCCGCGACGAGTGGGTGGAGCGAGAAATCACCTATCATCACCCCGTCTTCGACGCCCGGGCCGTCGCCGCCCAGAAAGACATCCCGGTCCTGCAGGGCCACCGGCGCGTGTTCTACGCCGGCGCCTGGACCGGTTACGGCTTTCATGAGGACGGCCTGGCCTCAGCGGTGGACGTGGCCCGCCGTCTGGGCGCAACCATTCCTTGGGAGCCGCGCAATGGGGTGGCAGCATGAACTCGGCGCTCTATCAGGGTGAGGTGATGCACCAACGGTTCACCACGGCGCGCTACCGGTTTCGCTACCGCGTGTTCTCGCTGCTGGTAGATCTCGATGAACTGGAAGCAGGGTTTCCGGGCCAACGCCTGCTATCGCACAACCGTTTCAACCTGTTCTCGATATACGACCGCGACCATGGTCCTCGCCGGGACGCGTCCCTGCGCGACTGGATAACGGCGGTGGCCTGGAACCAGGGCATCGATATCGCCGATGGCACGATCTGGTTGTCGGCCTATCCACGCGTGTTCGGTTATCAGTTTAACCCGCTGATCGTCTGGTACTGCCATAATCGCGGCGGCAACCTGGTGGCGATCAACTGCGAGGTCAGCAACACCTTTGGTCAGCATCACCACTACCTGCTGCACGATCATGGCCGCCCCTTGGCCGCCCCTTGGCGGGCGCAGGCCGACAAGGTTTTTCATGTCTCACCCTTTCTCAACATGAACATGCGCTACCACTTTCGCCTTAACCACCCAGGCGAGCGACTGTCAGTCGCCATCCGGGAGACGGAGGTCCGCGATGACGAGGAGACCCTCACGCTAGTGGCGACCCACATCGCGCGCCGTCGCGCATTGAGCGACCGCCGCCTGATTGGCGAGGCCCTGCGCATCCCGTTTCTCACTTTCAAGATAATCGGCCTGATCCACTGGCAGGCCCTCAAGATATGGCTCAAGGGTGGACGCTTTCACAAAAGCCCGCCACTACCGGAATCGGAGGTCAGCTCATGCCCATCGCCCAATCACGAAAACTGAGCCCGGTCGGCACTCGCGCCCCGGCCGGGAGCGAGACGGCAAACACGTTGCCGCTGTCGGCACGCTGGGTGGGTCATTTTCTCGACGATCTGCGCATCGGCCGAGTGCGGGTGACCACGGATGACGGTGGCAGCGCCGAATTCACGGGGCGACAGATGCCTGAACTCGACGCCCACTGGCATCTGCATCATCCGGCGCGATTGTTCTCCCGGATTGCCCGACTGGGCGACATCGGCGTCGCCGAGGGTTTCATCGAGGGGGATTTCTCCACCGATGACCTCACGTCCCTGCTCGAGATCGGCGCGCGCAACTACGAGGCCATCGCTTCCGATCTGCGCCGGGGCTTCTGGGCCCGCCTGGGACACCGCATCCAGCATGCCCTGCGCGCCAACCACCGCCGCGGCAGCCGACGCAACATCGCCGCGCATTACGACTTGGGCAACGACTTCTACCGGCTGTGGCTGGACGAATCGATGACCTACTCGGCGGCGCTGTTTGACCAGCCCGACGAGCCACTCGCTCAGGCCCAGCAACGCAAATACGACCGACTGCTCGACGGCCTCGAAACCCAACCGGGCGAACGCCTGCTGGAAGTGGGCTGCGGCTGGGGTGGGCTGGCCGAGCGAGCCGCTCAACGCGGCCTGGCCGTCGACGGCCTGACCCTGTCCACGGAACAACTGGCCTACGGACGCGACCGGCTGGCAGGCGCCGGGCTCGACGACCGCGCCCGCCTGCACCTAACCGACTACCGCGATCAACAAGGGACCTACGACCACATCGTCTCGATCGAGATGTTCGAGGCGGTCGGTGAGCGCTACTGGCCCACCTACTTCCGCACAATCCATGATCGGCTGCGCCCTGGCGGCCGGGCGGCGATTCAGGTGATCACCATCGACGAGTCCGCCTTCGAGAGCTACCGCCGCGAGCCGGACTTCATCCAGCTCTACATCTTTCCCGGCGGCATGCTTCCCTCGATCGGCCGTTTCCACACCGAGGCACAAAACGCCGGCCTGACGGTACGCGAGACACACCTCTTCGGCCGCGACTACGCCCACACGCTGGCCCGCTGGCACGAACGCTTCGAGGCCGCTGAGGAACAGCTGGAGGCCATGGGTTTCGATCACGCCTTCCGTCAGACTTGGCGCTACTACCTGGCCTACTGCCAGGCAGGCTTTCTCGCCGGGCGGATCAACGTGGCCCAAGTGATCCTGGAGAAACCGTGATACCCGCCGGGCATCTGCCCCTCTGGCGGGTACTGGCCTACGGCGCCCCCGGACTGCCGCTGGCACTGATGGGCATCCCGTTGTATGTCTATCTGCCGCCGTTTTATGCCAACGAGCTCGGGCTGGGCCTGGCGGCAGTGGGCCTGGCCCTGATGCTCACGCGCCTGTGGGACGTGATCACCGACCCGCTGGTCGGCATTCTGGCCGATCACGTGCCGGGCCGGCATCGCCGCAAGGCACTGATGGCGACGGGCATCCCGATGCTGCTGATATCGCTGTGGTTCCTGTTGCACCCGGCCGAAGGGGTGGGGCTCTGGTACCTGTATCTGTGGGGTTTGGCCGCCTTTCTTGGCTGGACCCTGATCCAGATCCCCTACACCAGCCTGGGGGCCGAGGCCGACCCCAGTCCACACGGGCACACCCGCCTGGCGTCCAGCCGCGAGGGTATGGCGCTCGTGGGCATCGTGCTGGCGGCAGCCCTACCCATCCTGCTGGGCACCGAGCACCCTGCCGACCTGCTCACCGCGGTGTTCTGGCTGATGGCCACCCTGCTGCCCCTGGGCTTTCTGCTGCTTGCTCGGGGAACACCGGAACCTAGCCGCTATCAGGCGGTGGCCGACTGGCGCCACGGCTGGCCGTTACTGGCTCACAATCGGCGCCTGCGCGCACTGCTGGGTGGCTATTTTCTCAATAACCTGGCAAACGGCATTCCCGCCGCGCTGTTCTTGATGTTCGTCGCCGACCACCTGGGGGCGGAAGATTGGCTGGGCTGGCTGCTATTGATCTACTTCGGCGCTGGCATCGCCGCGCTGCCGGCCTGGACCTGGCTGGCCCGACGGATCAACAAGCGACGTAGCTGGGGGTTCTCCATCCTGCTCGCCGCTACCAGTTTTGCCTTCGTGCCACTGCTGGGAACGGGGGACGTGGCATGGTTTGCGCTGATTTGCCTGGTATCGGGATTGAGCCTGGGCGCCGACATGGCATTGCCGGCATCCATTCAGGCCGACATTGCCGGCATCGACCGCGACCAGGGCGGCGGGGATCGCGCCGGGCTGTTCTTCGGCCTGCTGGGACTGGTCACCAAGCTGGCCCTGGCGGTTGCCGTCGGGGTGGGATATGGCCTGCTGTCACTGGCCGGGTTCGAGTCGGGCGACAGCGACACCACCGCCTTGGCGCTGACCTACGGCGCCCTGCCCCTGATTTTCAAGCTGGCCGCCGCCTGGCTGGTCTTCCATCTGCTCACCGACACCGAACCCCAACTGGGAGGGCTACGGCCATGATGCGACGTTTCACCCTGGCGACCGCGTTCGCCTTCACCCTGCTACTCACAGGATGCAGCAGCATGAACCTCGAACAGTTCCGCGATACCGAACCGACATTCCAGCTGACCGAGTACTTCCAGGGCAAGACCTGGGCCCACGGCGTGTTCCAGGGACGCGGCGGCGCGGTCAAGCGACAGTTCCGCGTCGAGATCGACGGCTACTGGGAGGACGACGTATTCGTCCTCGATGAAGTCTTCGAATACAAGGATGGCGAGACCGACCAGCGGACCTGGCGCATCGAGCCGACCGGCGAGGGGGAATACGTCGGTCGAGCCGGTGATATCGTCGGCACCGCCCAAGGCCGCGAAGTGGGCCAGGCGCTGCGCTGGCAATACGTGCTGCGGCTGCCCTACAACGATTCGACCATCGACGTGAAATTTGATGACTGGATGCTGCGCCAGTCGCAAAACGTGGTGATCAACCGCGCCAGCGTGAGCAAGTTCGGCATCCGCGTCGGCGAGGTGATCCTGTTCTTCACCAAGTCGAATCCCGACGGTGGGTCGTCATGATTCGACCGGCACTTGCACTTGCTACCTGCCTGGCGTGGAGCGCCATCCTGCCGGTAGCTGCGGCCGAGTTCGGGCCGAAAGTGTCGCTGAGCGACACCCCGCTGGTCCTGCAGGGGGCCGGCACGGCCAGCTACATGTTCTGGGATGTCTACGACGCCGCCCTCTACGCGCCGCCCGGCGCCGGTGAAGCGGCGATTGCCGCGGCCGAGGTGCCGATGAGTCTGGTGCTCGCCTACCATCGCCCGGTGGCCGTCGAGGATATCCGCAAGGCGACCTGGGCCGCGCTCGACCGGCAGTACGATGCCGCGGACCGCGCGGCGATCCGGCCCAAGATCGATGCGATACAGAACGCCATGGTGGATGTCGGAGAGGGGGATCGTTACCGCTTGGACTGGCAACCAGAAAGACGCCGGCTGGTGCTCCACCTCAACGGTGTGACTCGCTTCGAAAGCGATGATGCCGAGCTGGCAAGGGCCTACTTCGGCATCTGGCTGGGCCAACCGCCGCTGTCCGACAAGCTGCGCCGGGCACTGCTGTCACAACGGGACTGACCCGACCCGGCCGGTACGGCCGGGTGATTCAACCGACGGCCGAAACCGGCGCGCGCATCTGCCGCGATGGCAGATAGTGCCACCATTCGACCGGCGGGCCGTCGGCGGCCATCGGCCGGATGTAGCGGGCGTGCTCGGCCTCCTTGCCGGCGTTGTCGTAGTCCATGCCGTTCTTGCGGAAGGCGTTCAGGATGCGCTGGCGTGAGATCTCTTCCTTGCCGTTGACCAGGCCGGGATGATTGCGCAGCACGAAGTCCGGCTGGAAGAAAAAGTAGGTGTAATCGAAACCGTAGGGATTGCGCGGATGGTCCGCCGGGTAGCAGACACCGAAGGCCGTCAGGAACATGGGCTCGCCGGCCCACTCGAACTTCCAACCGGCCTTTTCATCGACGTGCCTCAGGCAGTCGGACCCGGCCGGATCGACGCGACTAAGGCCATCGAGCAACACGGCGGTGGTCTCGGCCAGGCGCTCGATCGAGTCGCTCATCGTGGCGGGCAGTCGCAGTGCCAACCCCTTGAATTTCTCCTTGTGCGCCACGGTCATGAAGTGGAACAGATCCTCGGCGAACTGCCGCACGTTGGCATCCATATCCCGACTGGCGTCGTAGTCACGCGCGCCCCAGTACTTTCCCGACGGGGCGAAGATGCAGCGGGTCTTGTCGACCGCAGCCATGAACTGCAGATGCGTGGGCGAGTACACCGGCACGTGCGCTCGCGTGCGGGGAAAGTCTGCACGCAACACATCGGCGACCTCGTCGCGCATCGCCTGGGCATGCACCTCGGTCATGTGCGCGGGAAAATGCGCGGCGATTACTGCAAAGAGGGTGTTGGTCAGGCTCTGTAGGCTGGCTAGGCCATTGACCGGCAGTTGTGGAGCCAGGCTGGGCGCTTGGTCATAAAACCGCAGGGTGGCGGCCAGGTCGGCCAGGCGCTCGGGCAGCATGGCGGCGGGAAACAGCGTCCGTCCCTCGTCGGACTGGCAGGTCTTGAGTGCCTTGTCCGCCTGCACGTAGTAACGGTGGGCGGTCTCCAGCACCAGGAAAGAGAGCAGGGAAAGGTCGAGATCATCGACCGCGCGCGGAGCGTGCCAATCCTGTTCGGCCAGGTACTCCGCCAGCCGGATTGCCGCCGGGTCATCCAGCGTCACGCCCTGCTCGCGGGCCCAACTGCCCACCAGCCGACGACCCAGCACAAACTGCTTCATGATATTCAATGGCACGCCCCGTTCAGTTACTCGACCAACAACCCCGCAAGTCACTGTTATGTAACACCAAAACACGACCCGCAGACATCCCGCCGCGCCAAGCGGATCGCGCAATCTACCTGATATTCAACCCCGGCGCAAAGGGGGAGGCACAAGACGGGGCCGGGACGGCTTAACCCCTTGCCACAAAAAGGCTTTCTCGTCACCTCGCGGCCTGGAAACAGCGGGGAGAGGGGGCGGCAGGGACAGGCAAGTGACCGGCTTCCGGGCCGCCTCACCTCACGGGACGAATGCCGCCGCTCAGGAATCAATCTGGCGCCACTCGCCGGGCGCCAATCCGTCGAGTCGATACGGTCCGATCGCCGTACGGATCAGTCGCAGGGTGGGGAAACCGACGTGGGCCGTCATGCGGCGCACTTGGCGATTGCGCCCTTCACGCAGGGTCAGCTGCAACCAGCTGGTGGGTACGCTCTTGCGGTAACGCACCGGCGGGGTTCGCGGCCAGAGCCAGTCGGGCTCGCCCACCCGCACGGCGTCCGTCCGACGGGTGGGGCCGTCCTTGAGAGTGACCCCGGAGCGCAAGGCGGTCAACGCCTCTTCCCCGATTTCGCCTTCCACCTGGGCCAGGTACACCTTGTCGAGCTTGTGCCGGGGGTCGCTCAGTCGCGCCTGCAGCCGACCGTCGTCGGTCAGCAAAAGCAGGCCCTCGCTGTCGCGATCGAGGCGGCCAGCCGGATAGACGCCCGGGCAATCGATCCAGTCGGCCAGCGTGCCGGCCGGACTGTCGGGTTCGGCGGTGAACTGGGACAGACAGTTGAAGGGCTTGTTGAAGGCAATCAGCGTCATGGCAGCGAAACTCAGGCCGTGCGCACCGCTGGCGCGTCCCACTGCTCCCAGCGCTCTATCTGCGCCGGGTCGGCCCCGGCCTGTTCCAGCAGCGCGACGACGGCCGGCCGGTCGATCCCCTGCCATGGCTGCGGCGTGGAGGCCAGCGGCAGGTCGCAAACGATCTCGGTCAACCGCCGCGACAGACGCACCTGCGCTTCGTGCTCCTGGAGGAGGCGCTGTGCGCGCGGCGCGCCGCGGAACTTCATGCCGTAGACGGCCGAAAGATTCTCGTAGATGCCGTCGATGCTGCCGTGCTTGCGCAACAGCCGGGCGGCAGTGCGTGGGCCGATCCCCGGCACGCCCGGAATGTTGTCGGCCACGTCTCCGGTCAGCGCCAGCCAGTCAGCCACCTGCCCCGGCTTGACGCCGAAACGGCGCTCGACATCGCCGTAGGCCATCACCGTGCCGCGCATAGGGTTGTACCAGCGATCATCCGGCCCGAGCAGCTGGGCAAGGTCCTTGTCGCCGGTGACGATGGTGATGGCCCGCTCGCGGTTACGCAGCCGGCCGACCAGCGTGCCGATCACGTCGTCGGCCTCGAATTGGGGGTGATCCAGCGAACCGAATCCGGCGGCCTCGGCGAACTCGCGACAACGGGGAAACTGCGCGGTCAGATTTTCCGGTGCTGGCGGACGATGCCCCTTGTAGTCGGCGTAGATGGCCTGACGGTGACTCCGCCCGCAGGGCGCATCAAAAATGGCGGCGATCACCGGGGCCGGCTGGTTGGGCAGCCAGGTCGACTCGACCAACGCGAGCAGGTAGTCGGCAAACCCCAGGACCGCATTGACCGGGCGGCCGGCGCGATCGACGCGCTCCTTGTCGTAGACATGCCACGCCCGCCAGATCTGGGCATGGGCATCGATCAACCAAGCGCGTCCTTGACTCATGGGCGCTCCGGCATCGGCCGGGGCCGATAGGGCGTGCGGGCGACGCCGTCATCCTGCGCCGCCCGCGCCACGGCGGCGGGGAGGCGCTGGATCAGTCGCGGATCGAAGGGCTTGGGGAGGATGTATTCCGGGCCAAAACCCATCTCGTCGAGTTCGTAGGCCGCCATCACCGAGGCCGGCACAGGCTCACGGGCCAGCTCGGCCAGGGCCTCGACACAGGCAATCTTCATGTTGGCGGTGATGCGCCGCGCCCGGCAATCCAACGCGCCACGAAATATGAAGGGGAAGGCCAGCACGTTGTTGACCTGGTTGGGGTAATCGCTGCGCCCCGTGGCCATGATCAGGTCGTCGCGCACCCGGTGGGCGAGCTCGGGCAGGATCTCGGGATCGGGGTTGGCCAGGGCGAAGACTACCGGCCGGGGCGCCATCGAGGCGAGCATGTCCTCGCTCAGCAGATTGGGGGCCGACAGGCCGACGAAGGCATCGGCACCACTCAGGGCTTCGGCCAGCGTACGGGCCTCGGTCTGGGCGGCGAAGCGCTGATGATGCTCCGGCAGGCCGTCCAGCCCGTCGTGGAGCACCCCGACGCGATCGACCACCAGCAGGTTCTCGCGCTTGAGCCCCATGTCCAGCAAGAGATTGAGGGTCGCTGTCCCTGCCGCCCCGACCCCCACCAGTACCAGACGGGTTTCGTCCAGCCGCTTGCCCTGCAGGCGCAGGGCGTTGGTCAGGCCGGCGGCGATGATGATCGCCGTGCCGTGCTGGTCATCGTGGAAAACGGGGATATCCATCGCCTCGGTCAGCGCGTCCTCGACCTCGAAACAGCGTGGCGCCTGGATATCCTCGAGGTTGATGCCGCCGAACGACGGCTCAAGCCGACGGACGGTATCGATGAAGGCCGCCGCGTTCTCGGCCTCGACCTCCAGGTCGACCACGTCAATGTCCGCAAAGCGCTTGAACAGCACGCCCTTGCCTTCCATCACCGGCTTGGATGCCAGCGGACCGAGATTGCCCAGACCGAGGATCGCCGAGCCGTCGGTGATCACCGCGACCAGGTTGCCGCGGGCGGTGTACGTCCATGCCGCGTCGGGATCGGCGGCAATGGCCCGCACCGGTTCGGCCACCCCCGGCGAGTAGGCCAATGCCAGGTCACGCGCGCTCTCGGTGGGCTTGGTGATCGCCGTGGCGACCTTTCCCGGCTGCGGCAAGGCGTGGTAGTCGAGGGCTTCCTGGCGGCGCTGGTCGGCGTTGGGGCGGGCGGTGTCGGTCATTGAGGGTCGCAGGGCTGTGGATTGCGGGACGCCATGTTAAGGAAGGTCTGCACGAATAGCCAATGCCTCTGCGGGTCGCCAGGCGTTCAGATGTAAGGCGCAGTGGGTCGGCAATGGCCCTCGCCATTGGCAAGCGCGGCAACACCGCAGGTGGGCGCCTGGCGGCCCGCCCTGCGGGGCTTGCCGGCTTGCCCGCCCTCGGTGTTGCCGATACTCGCCGGGCAACGAGCCCGCCTTCGAACCGGCGCCTTGATGGCGAACAAGCCGGTAAGCCAGAGGCGTTGGCCCTTCGTGCAGACCTTCCTCACTTCCTCAACAGCGGGCCGCGTCGCCGTCAGAGCGAGATGCGCTAATCTGCCCCCATGAATACCATTATTCCCCGCCGTCCGGTCACCCCGCCATGGCTCGCCATCAGCCTGCTCACCGGCTTGTTCACCATCTGGCTTGCGCTGCCGTCCGCGCCGGTGATGAGCGGCGAGACCCGTCCGATGACTATTGCCGGCCAAACATTCCACGTCGAACTGGCCGACGATCCGGCCAGCCGGCGCCAAGGGCTGATGCACCGCAGCGAGTTGCCGGCAAACCGCGGCATGCTGTTCACCTACCCGGACGAGGCACCTCGCTCGTTCTGGATGAAGGATGTCCGCTTTCAACTCGACCTACTCTTTCTCGACCGCCACTGGCGCCTGGTCCACCTGGTAGAACACGCCCCACCCTGTGCCGGGAGCGACTGCCCCGGATACGGCACGGGCGCCGCGGCACAATACGTGCTGGAGCTACCGGCCGGCACGGCGGCAAGACTGGCTCTGGAAAAAGGCTCGCGCATCGAACCACCCGCGAACCTCCCGGGAGCGCGCCCCTCCAGTAAATGACCCGGGCGGACATGACCGAGGGACAAATGCTCCGGGCACGAAAAAAGGCCCGGGCGATACCCGGGCCTTTCTACTGTCGATTACTCGAACTTACTGCTGCTGGGGAAGGATCAGGATCTCGACCCGACGGTTCTGCGCCCGACCTTCCGGCGTGGCGTTGGTGGCAATCGGGCGGCTAAAGCCATAGCCCACCGGCTGCAGGCGGGACGGCGAAACGCCTTGCTGGGCAAGGTAGCGTGTCACGCTCTCGGCACGATTGACCGACAGGTTCTGGTTATAGGCGGCCGAACCGGTGGAATCGGTGTGCCCCTCGACCCGCACCACCGTGTTCGGATACTGCTGGATCGAATAGGCCAACTGATTGAGGGCGTTCTGGAACTGCGGCTTGATGTGCGCGCTGTTCGTATCGAAGGTGATCGCTTCCGGCGCCTGCAGGCGGATGGTGTCGCCCTGACGCTGCACGTCCACACCAGTACCTGCCATTTCCTGGCGCAGCTGACGTTCCTGCTGGTCCATCTGTCGACCGACCAGGCCACCCACCGTGGCGCCCACGGCGGCCCCGATCAGTGTCCCGCCGGTCTTGTTACCCGAACCGGCAATCACGTTACCCAGCAGGGCACCGGCGCCTGCGCCCACGGTCGCCCCGGTAGCGGTACGACGGTCTTCACCCGTATAGGGATTCTGGGCGCAGCCAGCCAGAATGAGCGACCCCGCCACGGCGGCCATCATGATAAAACGTTTCATCCTCAACACTCCTCGGTTTGAGCAGTCACGCGCCTCGGCCGGACGGCCAAGACATGCCCTACCTTTTCTGTCCACATTACATGGCAAGTTTAGTACATGCCCGCAAGGCAGACAGAAGATTTTCCAGGTCGTTCCCCTCGTGGGCCGCGCTGAAGGTAACCCGCAAACGAGAGCCCCCGCGTGGCACGGTGGGGGGACGGATCGCCGGCACCACCATGCCCTGCTCGAACAGGCAGTCGGCCATCGCCATCGCCCGGGGACTGTCGCCCACCAGCAACGGTTGAATGGGGGTGCTTGAAGGCATCAGGGCCAGCCCCTCCATGTCGGCCACCCCCTGCCGAAAACGGCTCACCAACGAGTGCACGTGGTGCCGCCGCGAGGGCTCCTCACGCACGATGATCAACGCCTCGCGGGATGCCTCGGCCACCGCCGGGGGCTGGGCCGTAGTAAAGAGATAGGTCCGGGCCCGCTGGAGCAATACCGCCAGCGGCTCGGCGGCCCCGGCAACAAACGCCCCGGCCGTGCCGAAGGCCTTGCCCAGGGTGCCCACCCGCAGCACGCGCTCACCCGGAGTGATGCCGGCGGCCTCAAAGCTCCCGCAACCCTTCTCGCCGAGCACACCGAAGGCATGGGCCTCGTCCACCACCAGCCAGGCATCGTAGCGCTCGGCCAGCTCGGCCAGTTCGGCGAGCGGCGCGCCGTCCCCATCCATGGAGAACACGCCATCGGTGAGGATCATCCGCTCGCCGCGGGCATCACGCAGGCGGCGCTCCAGGTCGCCGAGGTCATTGTGTCGATACCGCGACAGGCGAGCCCCGGAGAGCTGGACGGCATCCACCAGGGAGGCATGGTTGAGGCGATCGGCGACAACGGTATCGCCGCGCCCCATCAGGGCGCCGACCACGCCC
>JAABTF010000075.1 GCA_011389965.1 Halothiobacillus sp. | reverse complement strand
CGATCTCGAGGCCCAGTACTCGAGATTGATGTTGCCCGGCGCCCGCTCGCCCCATTCCGGCTCGTCGAGCACCCCGGAAACCGCCCGCAAGCGCTCGTATTCAGGCTCGGTGGGCAGGCGGATGGACTGACCGGTCTTTTCCGAGAGCCAGTTGCAGAAGGCCTTGGCTTCGAGATAGTTGACGTCCACCGGCCAATCCCAGGGCATATCGATCTCGTGGGTCATGGCGCGGTAACCAAACGAATCGCCACGCGGCACCCAGAAGATGGGATGCCGTGCAGCGCGGTAATCAAGCCAGCGACGGCCCTCCTCGGTCCACCATTCCGGCGTCTGGTAACCGCCGGCCTCGACGAAGGCGAGAAACTCGGCGTTGGACACCTGCATCCGGCTGGCGCGGAACGGTTTGACCTCGGTTTCCAGGCGGCCGTACTCGTTGTCCCAGCCGTACAGCGGTGCGTCATGGCGCTTGCCCTGCACGACCCGTCCCCCGGAGACCTCGACCAGGGAGTTCTCGGGAGCGTCGTCCGGATGCGTGACTGCCGCATCGCAGACGGGCCACGCGGCATGCGGCCGGACCCACCGGGTGTCGAGCTGGCGAATCAGTACCGAGGACGTCTCGAGATGAATGCGCTCGTGCTCGATGCCCATGAAGATGGCCCAGGCCGGGTGGTCGTCCCATCTCACCGGAGGTGTCCAGTCGAGTTCGTCGATGATGGCATCGACCCGCTCACGCACGGCCCGGCGATACGCACGCACCCGATCGACCGTGGGCCAGTCGTAGTGGGCGTCGTTGAGGTCATCCCAACTCATCTCGTCGACACCGATGGCAAACATGCCCTCAATCTGCGGGTCGATGCGCGTGGTCGCCTTGGCAGCGACCAGTTTGTTGATATAGAAAGTGGCGGTGTGCCCGAAATAGAAAACCAAGGGGTGGCGCAGGGGCTCGGGGCGCTCGAAGAAAGCCTGATCGTCGGTGATCACCTCGAAGAGGTTCTCGTAAACATCCATGGTTCGATGAAAGTATTTCCGCACTTCCTCGCGCTTTTCCTGCGCGTTTGATCCGGTTAGCCATACCGAGCGGCTCTTAATCCTCGACAACATGTTTGCAACTACCTTTGATAACGTATGAAACAACCTGTTCGGTGGACTTTAGGCCATCCCACCGCCGGGATAAACCGAGTCCGGCAGGGAGGACGATCCTGTACCCCCGCCGGGCGATGGCGCGCCTGATAGACTCTAGGAAAAGCAAACACTTCTTGAAGGCCGTAAAAGCCCATGCTCATCAAACTGATCCCGCCGCCGGTCGCGCTATTGATCAGCATAGCCCTAGCCTATGCCCTGTCCATCTGGTGGCCAATCGCCGACATTGCCTTCCTCGGAAGGATCTGGGCAGCCAGCCTGCTGATCGCCGCCGGCCTCGGCCTGATGCTGGCGGCCGCCTGGGCCCTGTGGCGCGCTCACACCACCATCAATCCAATACACCCGGAACGCAGCCGATATCTTGTCACGAGCGGCATCTATCGCTTCACTCGAAACCCGATCTACCTAGGCGACGCGCTTATCCTCGCGGGTGTGGTTTTTTGGTTGGGTAACGCGTTCTCTCTCCTGGTCATCGCCGCATTCGTGGTGTTCCTCGACCAAGTCCAGATCACCACAGAGGAGAAGGCGCTCCAGGGGGTGTTCGGCGAGGACTACACCGATTACCGTGCACGCACGCGCCGCTGGGTTGGATGGTGAGAAAGGCAGGGCAATTTCTGGTAAATCTGTTTCAGCCTGTCTCCATTCTCGTTGACCAAAGCAGCAGCCGCGGTACCGCGGCGGTGCTGAGAGAGTGCTGGCACCGATAATCACACGCCAACTGTTGCGCCGGCAATGAACAGCATCTCACGAAAAAATTCCCCCGGAGCAAAGCTCACGGGGGAATCTTTTGGCGCGCTATCACGCCGGTATTTGGTGCGCCCGACAGGATTCGAACCTGTGACCTTCGGCTTCGGAGGCCGACACTCTATCCAGCTGAGCTACGGGCGCTTAAGAAGCCGGCATGATAGCGACTCGGGGCGCTCGCGTCCATGCCCGATGGGCAATCCCTGCCAATACAGGTGTCTTCCACCCTCCTCCGGCGAGATCAGCCCAAGGCCTGGTTCACCACACCTTGGGCCTGCTCGAGAATCCGCTCCAAGTGAGACGGGTCATTGAAGCTTTCGGCGTAGATCTTGTAGATCGGCTCCGTCCCGGAGGGCCGCGCCGCGAACCAGCCGTTAGCGGTCTCGACCTTCAGCCCGCCAATCGCCCCATCGTTGCCCGGGGCACGCGTGCGTACCGCTGTCACGATCTCGCCGGCCAGCTCACCGATCGACAGCGCATCGGCATCCAGCGACTTGAAGGCCTCCTTCTGGGCCGCACTCAAGCTGGCATCCCGACGGGCATAGAAAGGTTGCCCGTAGGCCTCGACCAGCCGATTAAAGCGTGTCCAGATGTCCTCGCCAGTCACCGCCTGGATCTCCGCGGCCAACAAGCCCATGACCAGGCCATCCTTGTCGGTATTCCAGACCTGACCGTCACGGGCAAGGAAGGTCGCGCCGGCAGATTCCTCACCACCAAAGCCGAGCCAGCCGTCGGTCAGGCCCGGCTGGAACCACTTGATGCCCACCGGGGTTTCATAGACTTCGCGCCCCAGGCCACGCGCGACCCGGTCGATCATCGAGCTCGAGACGATGGTCTTGCCGATCTTGAGATCGCGCCCCCAGGACTCGCGATGGCTGAACAGGTAGTCGATGGCCACCGACAGGTAGTGGTTGGGATTGATCAAGCCCCCTTCCGGGCTGACGATGCCATGGCGATCGGCATCGGTGTCGTTGCCGAACGCGACATCAAAGCGATCCTTGATCTTCAGGAGCCCCGCCATGGCATAGGGGGATGAACAGTCCATGCGGATCTTGCCGTCGTGATCCAGCGGGATAAACCGAAAGTCCGGTTCGATGCGGTCATTGACCACCGACAGGTCGAGTCCGTAATGCTCGGCGATCGGCTCCCAGTACGGCAGGCCGGCCCCGCCCATCGGATCGACCCCGATGGACACGCCGGCCCGCGCGATTGCCTGCATGTCGACCACCCGGTCGAGCGCCTCGACGTAGGGTCGAACGAAGTCCACCTCCTCGGCCGCCTCGCTCTTGATCGCCCGATCAAACGGCATGCGGCGGATGGACTGCCAATCGGCCAACAACTCGTTGGCCCGTCGCTCGATCCAGCCGGTCGCCCCGGTGTCGGCCGGACCACCATGTGGCGGGTTGTACTTGAAGCCGCCATCGGCGGGCGGATTGTGCGATGGCGTCAGCACGACCCCGTCGCAGCGTGCCCGGCCCTTGCCCTGATTGGCGGCGATGATCGCCTGGGAGATCACCGGGGTGGGCGTGGGGCCGTGGCCCTCCTGGAAGCGGAACGGCACACCGGCGGCGGCCAGCACCTCCACGCAGGTCATGAACGATGGCCACGCCAACGCATGGGTATCGAAACCGATCAGCATGGGCCCGTCGATGCCTTCGGCCCGCCGATATTCGACCAGTGCGGCGGTCACCGCGGCGATATGCGCCTCATTGAACGAGTTCGTCAGGCTCGAGCCACGATGACCGGATGTACCGAAACCGATCCGTTGGGCAGGGTCATCGACCAGAGGTTCGCCTTGATAGTAGGCACTTATCAGGCGGGGCACATCGACGAGATACGTCCTCGGGGGCGTCTGACCGGCGAGTTCGTGCAATGGCATGGGCAAGTTCCTTTGAATTCCGCTGGTTGGTGATAATAGAGATTCGACAACGAAAACTGGCTGAAAGCGGGTGGCTTATCGTGGCTTTACCCGACAAGCGGCGAGCGGATCTGCCGGCAAGGGGTCGATCAGGTTCTGGCGATGTTCGGCCACCCGGGCGAACGCCAACGAGATCAGCCGGGAATCCTCTGGATCACTGCGCGAGGTCAGCACCACCGGTACGCAGGCGCCGACGACAACCCCCGCGAAACGCGCACCGGCAAGGTACTCCAGATCCTTGTACAGGATATTGCCTGAGACCAGGTCGGGAACCAACAGGATGTCGACGTGCCCTGAGACCGGACTGATGATGCCCTTGATGCGGGCCGACTCGGCGGATATGGCGTTGTCGAACGCCAGTGGGCCGTCCACCTGGGCGTGCTCGATCTGGCCGCGATCACCCATCTTGGACAGGCAAGCGGCATCGAGGGTCGAGGGGATGGCCGGGTTCACCGTCTCCGTCGCCGACAGCGCGGCGACTCGGGCCCGCCGGTTACCCAGCACCCAGGTCAGGTTGACGGCATTCTGGAGGATTTCGGCCTTGGCCTGAATATCGGGCGAAATATTGATCGCCGCGTCGGTGATGAACAACAGCTTGTGATAGGTGGCCATCTCGGCGACGAACACGTGGGATATCCGCGGGCTGCGCCGCAAGCCACGAATGATGGGCCGGAGAAACACGTCGCTGTGGATCTGCCCCTTCATCAACAGGCGCACGCGCTCGTCCTGGACGGCTTCCACTGCCATGCGTGCCGCCATCTCGTCGGTCGGGGCCTCGATCACCGGATAATCGACACCCATCTCCTGCATCAGTGGCGCAATCAGGTCCATTCGTCCAATCAGGACCGGCTCGATCAACCCTGCCCTGGCAGCTTGATCGGCTGCGGCAATGATATGTCGATCCGCTGCCCCGACAACGCCCGTCGGGGCCGGCGGCATCTCCTGTGCCTCGGCAAGCAATTGATCCATGCTCCGGATTTCCGGAAATGCCTCGTTCATTCATGGCTCCTTGCGGCACGCAGCCTGTTTCCCCGGCGAGTGTAGGACGATCCGATGACGGCAGCATAAGACGGCCGCACAGGGATTGGCACGCTGCGCCTCCTCCCGATCAAACGTCGATATCGTCTTGGCCGGCCAGAAATTCAAAGTCGGGCAGTTGGTCGAGCGAGTCAATGCCGAAATCCTGCAGAAACGTACGCGTGGTGCCCAACATCTCGGGACGCCCCGGGGTGTCGCGGTGGCCGAGGCTGCGCACCCAACCCCGCTCGGTCAACTGCTTGAGGATCTGCGGATTGACGGCCACGCCGCGGGCGGCCTCGATCTCGCCACGAGTGATCGGCTGGCGCCACGCGACCAGGGCCAGCGTTTCCAGTGCCGCGCGAGTCAACCGCGGCGGACGGGCGGGGTCACCGGCCTTCAAATAGGGAGCGAGCGACGCACTGGCGACCAGACGCCAATGAGCCACGCCCTCCCGGGTCAGCCGGTCCAACTGGATGAAGCGATGCGTCTCGTAACGGGAGGCCAGCCGGTCTAGGGCCGACTCGAGCAAAGCCGCATCGGTCTCCTGACCGACCATACCCCCCAGCGCCTCCAGCGATACGGGTTCGGGATGGGCCAGCAGCAGGGCCTCGACCA
>JAABTF010000074.1 GCA_011389965.1 Halothiobacillus sp. | reverse complement strand
CCCCTCGGCCAAGACGGCCCAGGAACGCCCGCAGATCATGATCGCGCACGAGCGCGCCACGGGCCAGCACGGGGCACCACACTACCTGCCGGCAATGCAACAGGAGATCCTCGAGGTCATCCGCAAGTACGTCCATGTGGAGGACGACGCGGTGAAGTTCGAGGTCGAGCACAACGAACAGTTCGAGCTGTTCGAGCTCAACATCACCTTGCCGGAGAAGGGAGAGGCTTCTCGCCAGGAGGACTGATTGTTGTCGTCCTAACCGACAGGCGGCACCAGCAGCGGCCGCGCTGCTGCGCGACCCCGCTGGTCGTTCCAGTTATGGGCACAGAAAAACATCTGTTAGGGCGAATGCGCATTCCCCGCTAAGGTGCCGTTTTCCCGATGAAAACGGTGCTTTTCGGCGATGACTGACGCGCTATCCAGCCTGTGGGCTACCTTCTTCAACCCCCTCTGGACGCCGGTACTGGTCGGTGCGCTCATTGCGCTACTCGCTTTCGCCCAGCGCTGGCTTGTCGACCAGCCACTATCCTGCTCGACCGGTTTTGCCTGCCTGGCCCAACGTGCCAGGCCCGGAAAACGGCGCGACCGCGAGAGCGACTGGCGAGTCGTGTTTCTGCTGGGCATTATTCTGGGTGGGCTGCTGGCCGCATTGACTGATGGCGTCCCGGCCTGGCAAGGCACCACGGCCGAGTTCGGTCGCTTCTATACCGCCCTGGTGCCCGATTCCGCCTGGGGTGCTGCCCTCTGGTGGATCGGCGGCGGCATCCTGATCGGGCTGGGCGCGCGTCTGGCCGGGGGCTGCACCTCCGGGCACACCATCGCCGGCGTGGCCATGGGCGCCCCGGCCAGCTTGGTGGCTTCCGCGGTCTTCTTCGCCGTCGCCGTGGGCACGGCCCAACTGGCCGCCTGGGTGCTGGGAGTCTGAGCAATGATCAATCGCAAGAATTTCCTGTTCCTCGCATTCGGCATCGCCTTCGGCTTTTTGCTCAGCCGCGCGGGCGCTACCAGCCCGGCGATCATCAGCCAGTTGCTACTGTTCGACGACTTGCGACTGCTCTGGGTGATCGCCACCGCCGTCATGCTTGGCGGTTTGCTTACCTGGCTGGCATGGCGACTCGGCTGGCGTGCACGCAACACCGGCGCCCCCATCTCCATCCAGCACAAGCCTTTCAAACGCGGCCTGATCGCCGGCTCGGTACTCTTCGGCCTGGGATGGGCAGCCACCGGGGTATGCCCGGGCACCGCCCTGGCCATGATTGGCGAGGGCAAGGGTTTCGCCTTGTGGGTAGGGCTCGGCATCGTGGCCGGCTCGGGCCTGGGAAGCTGGATGAACCAGCGCCTAGCACGAGACTGAGCCCGCGCTTAACTCACTCAGTGAGGTACTGACGCGCGTACCAGCCGTTCTGCTTTCTCAGCATCATCGGGAACAGTTCGTCGAAGCCGTCAGGCAACGAATCGCGCACCACAGGCTCCTCCACCAATCGCTCGGCCCAGCACTTGACCGTCGGCACGGCGTTCCAGTCGAGAATCGGCTCGGGCAAGGCAAACAGGCGCTGGAACAAGGGGGCGAAGGCGGTATCCACCAGGGAGAGCTCCGCGCCGGAAAAGAACGGGGCCGGTGGAGCTTTTGCGATCTGTCGCTCTAGATGACCAAACAGCTTTGCCAGTTCCTCGCGCTTGGCGGCACTGGGCGACTCCTCGGGCGCCGTGATCGTCCCGAACATGGCGAAGATCGCGGCCGAACCCAACTCGATCCAGGCCCGCTGCTGGGCACGCTCAAGCGGATCGGATGCCAGCATGCGATCGCCAAAGGACTCGTCCAGGAACTCGTTGATCACCGCGGACTCGAACAGCACCGAGTCATCAACCTTGAGCACCGGCACCTTGCCCAGCGGCGAGAGATCCCCGAACCACTCCGGCGGATCGTCGAGCTGGATGAAAGTGGTATCGAACGGCACTCCCTTGTGCCGCAAGGTAATCACCGACCGCTGAACGAACGGGCAGAGCTTGAAGCTGATCAGTTCGAGTTGCATGATGCCTCCATATCGGGATGAAACAACGCGCCCCGCCAAGGCCAGGCGCCGAATCCAGACAGCTTAGCCCACCGACCGCCACCATCGCAGCAGCAACTCGTGAAAAAACGTCCCTCCCAACCGACTCGGACCGCTGAACCGACCGATCGCAGCGAAGGCCAACGCCTCGATACCTGGCTATGGGCCGCCCGCTTCTTCAAGACCCGCCAACTTGCTTCCACGGCAATCGACGGTGGCAAGATCGAACTTAACGGGCAGTCGGTCACCAAGCGCGGCAAGACCGTCCGCCCCGGAGACCGCTTGACCATCAGCAAGGGCGGCATGCGCTTTGTGGTGGACGTCGAGGGACTAAACCAGAAGCGCGGTCCGGCAGCCCAGGCCGAGCAGCTGTACCGCGAGACGGCCGAAAGCATCGAGCAACGCCAGCTGGTAGCCGAGCAGCAGCGCGCCGAACGCGAACTCAATCCGCACCACAAGCCGGCCAAACAGGCTCGGGCGCTCCTGCGCGCCCTGCGGGGCAAGTCCTTCTAGAAACACCACAGCGACACCCTCGCTCGGGCATCCCATCGGCAATGCACCTACCGGCGGGAAACGGCCTTTATTCTTCGCTTGGCTTGCCTATACTCCCGCGGCCGAACAGAAATTTATCCCGGAGGATAGCCATGCAAGTCACCGAGGCCATCGAGAGCCGCCGAGCGATCAAGTCATTCGACCCAGAACACCGTCTGAGCGAGGCCGAACAGGACCGCCTGATCGAATTGACCATGCTCTCGCCGACCGCCTTCAACCTGCAGCATTGGCGCTTTGTGGTCGTGCGTGATCCGGCCCAGCGTCAAGCCATCCGCGAGGTTGCCTGGGACCAGGCCCAGGTAACCGACGCCTCCATGCTGGTGATCCTCTGTGGGCGCCGTGACGTCTGGGAACACGACGTCGAGCGGGTCTGGAAAAACGCCCCCGAGAACATCCAAGAAATGATGGCCGGCGCCATCGATGCCTACTACCGCGGCTTACCGCAAGTCGAGCGGGACGAGGTCATGCGCAGTTGCGGCCTCGCCGGGCAGACGCTGATGCTCGCGGCACGGGAAATGGGACTGGACTCCTGCCCCATGGACGGCTTCGATTACGAGGCCGTGGGCAAACTGATCAACCTGCCCGACAATCATCTGATCTCCTTCATGGTAGCCATCGGCAAGAAGGCCGACGAGGTCTGGCCGCGCCCGGGGCAACTGTCTCTGGAGGAGGTTAGGCAGGTCGACGCATTCTGACTGGCCAGCCCAGGAGTGGCCGACTCGGCAATACCTGGGCTTTGAAGACCGGAAGCCATAACCGAGACGATGTATCGACAAAGCACGTCTCGACCACGGTAAGGAGAGAAAAGTCATGAATGCACGCAATGCACTGATCGCCCTGATGATGGGGCTAGGTCTGACCGTAGCCGGTTGTGCCGACGAGGAAGGCCCTGCGGAAAAGGCCGGCGAGCAGATCGACCAGACCATGGAAGAAGCCGGCGACGAAGTCGAAGAGGCGACCGACGAGATGGGCGGAAAGGCCGAAGAGGCCGGCGACGAGGTCGAGGAAAAGACCGACTACTGACCAGCGTGGACGCCCCAACCAACGAGCCCCGGCACTGCCTGCCGGGGCTTTTCCGTGGCTGATGCCCATTCAACCGAAGGATGCTGCTCAGTCGAAGGCTGGACCGATCACGTCCCGATAATTGCGGATCCGCTGGACGTAATGGACCGGCTCGTAGCCCCGCGCGTAACCATACTTGGTCTGCGGGTAATAGCGCTTGTCGGCCTTGAGAGGCAGCACCTCGCGCATGTCCGCCCAGGAGTCGGGGTTCTTGCCCAGTTGCCGCGCCAGCTTGCGGGCGTCCAGCAGATGGGCGCGTCCGATGTTGTAGCTCGCTAAGGCCAAATAGGTGCGATCCGGTTCGGGGATATCCTCCGGCAGCAACTCGTGCCGGTCTGCCAGGTAGCGCGCCCCGCCGTGGATCGACTCAACCGGATCGAGCCGGTTTTCCACTCCCAGCGATTCGGCGGTCGACCGGGTGAGCATCATCAACCCGCGTACGCCGGTGGGCGACACGGCCTCGGGGTCCCAATGCGACTCCTGGTACGCCATCGCCGCCAGCAGGTCCGCCGGCATGCCGGTCTGCTCGGCGGCCTGGACGAACTCCTTCTGGTAGCGCGGCAGGCGCTTGTCCAGCCGACGGTTCAGGGCTCGCAGATCCACGAAATCGAACTTGCCGATGTAGTCGTAGTACCGCTCTTGCATGTGCTCGAATGCCTGCTGGCCTGCCTCGCTCTCGCGCCAGTCACGCGATTGCTGCGCGATGGCGGCTTGATTCTTGGGGGCATACCACCCGGTCTGCTGCCCCGGCCCGACGTCGATGGCAACCTCCAGATGGGGCCAGTGCCGGCGCAGCACGCGTACGATATTCGAATCGGCGATCGTGCACTCCTGCTTGCGCAGCGCCACCTGCGTGAGCAGGACCTCGGTGCTGCGGCGGTCGTCGGCCTGGAAGGTGATCGAGGGCTGTGTCGCGGCCATCGCCTCGAGTGTCTCGACGTAGCTCGAGTCGGCGGTAACGCGCAGGTCGACATCAGCCAGTTCGCCCGGCTTTCGCGGTAATGGCCGGTCCTCGCGATGGCAGACCACCTGCTGGACTACCTGGCTGTGCACCAGACCCGGTGCCAACTGGGCATCGCGCTCGGGCAGATGAGTGAGCCCTGCCGCAGCCAGGTGGACCTGCCCCGACTCCAGGGCCTCGAGCACCTCACTGGTGGAATCCATCAGGCGCCAGTCGACCTCCCAGCCCCGTTCGCGGGCAAACGCCGCCACCAGGTCGTGTTCGGGGCCGGCCGGTTGCTCGTCCTGATCGAGATACCAGGTAGTGGCGCTGTTGCGGGTGGCCACGACCAGCGGCGTGCTCGCGTCAGGGGCACTAAGTTCCGTCGCACCGCGTGGGTCACAACCACTGGAGACGAGCACTGTCAGGGCAAGAATAGAAACGATCGGCAATCGGTACATGACCCACAGCTTAAACCACCGACCCGCCGCCGTCGCCCTGCCCGAAACACCTCCTGCGCTCACTCGACCTCTGCCCGATGCCGGGTTACCCTCGATGCAATGCCCGTCGCGACAATCGCCGCGGCAGCAAGATCGCACGGCAGGGGGGCTACAGGCACCCCTCGGTCATGCTTGACGGCCGTTCAAGACACGAAGGAGACAGGCGATCGCACCCAGCCAGGCCATCGCCCAGGAATCATCAGGACATGTCGGACTCCGAACCTAACCCACCGGGCCTGCCTGCCCCACGCCAACCCGTTCTGCAACGCGAGGTTGGACCGGTCTTGCTGGTCCTCTATGGCCTCGGCACCATCCTCGGGGCGGGAATCTACGTGGTCATCGGCGAGGTCGCCGGCGCCGCCGGGG
>JAABTF010000073.1 GCA_011389965.1 Halothiobacillus sp. | reverse complement strand
GCAGGGCTGCACCCTGACCGCCGAGGACGCCGTCAACTCGCGACCGGCCTACGACGCCGACACCCTGCCCCTGGGCGCCGAGCGCGGCCCCGTCAAACGCAGTCTCAGCGCCGCGGAAACCCGCGACCAGTTCCGTGACCTCGCCGCAGAGGATTACGTGGTCAAGCAGGGCGACACCCTCTGGTCGATCGCCAATCACTTCCTCAAAGACCCTTACTACTGGCCCGAGATCTGGTACGCCAATCCCGAGATCGACAACCCCCACCGCATCTACCCGGGCGACCACATCAGCGTGGTGATGGTCGGCGACCGTCCGCGCCTGGCGGTGGGCCTGCGCCCCCACATCCGTTACGAAAGCCTGCCGCCGGCCGTTTCCGCCGTGCCGCTGGACTTGGTGCGCCCCTTCCTCAGCCACGACCAGGTCCTCAGCGCGGACGAGTTCGAGTCCGCCCCCTACCTGCTTGCCAACCGCGAAGGCGCCATCCACGCCAGCAGCGGCGACACCGCCTATGCGCGCCCGCCGCTGGAAGGCGGCCAGCGCCTCTTCGCCGTCGTCGAGAAGGGCAAGGCCCTGGTAGACGGCCGCACTGGCGAGATGCTGGGCTACCGGGCGATCTTCAAGGGCGAGGCGCACCTCCAGGAATCAGGCGACCCGAGCACTGTGATCCTCGAGGACACGGTCCGCGAGATCGAGGCCGGCGACCGCCTGGTGGACATGACCACTGAGGCCTTCAAGCAGGACGTGGTACCGCAGATCCCGGCCTTCCCGATAGATGCGCGCATCATCCTGTTGCCGGACGCCATCACCCAGGTGGGCAACAACCAGGTGATCGTGATCGACCGCGGCGAAGTCGACGGCGTGACCCCCGGTGACCTGCTCCGGGTCAGCAAGAAAGGTGAGGTGATCGAGGATCGCTTCGCCGAGCGCGAAACCACGGAAAACGGTCGGGAAAGCTTGCGTGGACCGGCGGTGCAATTGCCCGACTACGCCATCGGTACCGCCATGACCTTCCGCGTTTACGACCAGGTCAGTTACGCCCTGGTGATCAAGGCCATCCAGCCCATCCATGCCGGTGATCTGGCCCGCACGCCGGTCGAGGGCGACAGCCTCTAACCGGGTGGCGCAGACAGTCGCAGACGGGCAGCCACCTCAATTCCGCGCCGCCTCGCTCGATGCACTGGCCGCATTGCTGGCCACCCCGGGTATGGGACCACGCCGGCTCGGCCTGCTGCTGAACCACTTCAGCTCCCCCGAGCAGGCCCTGGCGGCCGGCCGTGGGGAATGGCGCGCGGCCGGGCTGCCCGAATCCGTCAGCCAGGCCCATCCGGCTGCGGATCGCCTCGCCGCCATCGATGAGTGGCTGGATGCCGGCGACGACCGTTATCTGATCGGTCGCCACGATCCACGCTTCCCCCGACGGCTTCTTGACCTCCCCGATGCCCCGGCCGCCCTGTTCTGCCGCGGGCGCGTGGCGGCACTCAACGACCCGCAACTGGCCATTGTCGGCTCACGCACCCCCACCACCGGTGGCCGGCAGAATGCCCGCGCCTTTGCCCGTTTCCTCGCCGACCAGGGACTGACCATCACCAGCGGACTGGCCCTGGGCGTGGACAGCGAGGCCCATCGCGGCACGCTGGAGGCTGGCGGAAGCACCGTGGCAGTACTGGGCTCCGGCCCCGACCGCATCTATCCGCCGGAAAACGAATCCCTGGCAGAACAGATCGTCGCCAACGACGGACTGATCGTCGCCGAATGGCTACCCGGCACAGGTCCGCGTCGCGGTCACTTTCCGCGTCGGAATCGCCTGATCAGCGGACTTTCCACCGGCGTACTGGTGGTCGAGGCATCCTTAAAGAGCGGCTCGCTGATCACCGCGCGACTGGCCGGCGAGCAGGGCCGCGACGTGTTCGCCATTCCCGGCTCGATCCACAACCCCCTGGCTCGGGGCTGCCACCAGTTGCTGCGCGAAGGGGCCAAGCTGGTGGAGGCCGGTCGGGACATCCTCGAAGAACTGGCACCGACCCTGGGAGCGTTTCTTCAGGCGACCGACCACCCCGCCAGCGCACCATCTACCGACCCTGATGCGCCACCGCCCTCGCTCGATCCTCAGCAGCAGCGCGTACTCGAACTCCTCGGCTACGACCCGCAGCCGGCCGACGTGGTGATCGCCGCGAGCGGATTGACCGCCGGGGAGGTTTCCTCCATCCTGCTCATGCTTGAACTGGCGGGAAAGGTCTCCACATTGCCCGGTGGACTCTATGTCCGCACGAGTTGACACCTCCCCTGCCGCCCTGCCTGCCAGCGCCTGACGGACTCTCCCCAAGGCACCAGAAACATTCCGCCCGGGAGGCTTCACACCGACCCTGCACGCGCTGCGTAGACTCAAGTCATGCCCCGGTGAGCCGATGAAAGAAACCGTTCTCGACCTGTTGATGTTCCTCTTCGAGAATTACATGGAAGACGAGGATCGCCTTCCTCCCCAGAATGAACGATCCGGCCTGCAGCTGAAGCTGCTCGAGGCCGGCTTCGACCATGACGAGATCGAGCACGCCTTCGGCTGGCTTGAGGGCGTGCTCGAACAAGGCGCCGTCAATGGCCCCGAGCGTGACCAGGCCTTCCGCGTCTATAGTGACGACGAGCAGATGGTGCTCGACATCGAGGCCCGCGGCTTTCTGATGCAACTCGAGCAGATCGGTGTACTCTCGCCGGCGACCCGTGAAACCGTGGTGGAACGTGCCATGGCACTGGGTGAGGAAGAGATCGACGCCGACCGCCTCAAATGGGTGGTACTGCTGGTCCTGTTCGCCAAGCCCGGCGAGGAGCAGGCCTTCGCCTGGATGGAAGATCTGGTATTCGAGGACGCTGCCGTTCTGCACTGAGTCATAAGCGAAAGACCCAAAGCGAAAAACATTTTATGAGTGAAAACCTGGTCATCGTCGAGTCACCCGCCAAGGCCAAGACGATCAAAAAATACCTCGGCCCCGGCTACGAAGTGCTGGCCTCCTACGGCCACGTGCGTGACCTGGTGCCCAAGAACGGCGCGGTCGATACCGAGCACGACTTCGCCATGAACTACACGGTGATCGACAAGAACAAGAAGCACGTCGATGCCATCAAAAAGGCACTGAAAAAGGCCGACACCCTGCTGCTGGCGACTGACCCCGACCGCGAAGGCGAGGCCATCTCCTGGCATCTCTACGAACTGCTCAAGGACGCCGGCCTGCTCGACAACCGTGACGCCAAGCGGGTGGTCTTCTACGAGATCACCAAGCGCGCCGTTCAGGAAGCCATCGCCCAGCCGCGCGAATTGTCGCAGGACCTGATCAACGCTCAGCAGGCACGTCGCGCACTCGACTACCTGGTGGGCTTCAACCTGTCGCCGCTGCTGTGGAAGAAGATCAACCCGGGCTTGTCCGCCGGCCGGGTGCAGAGCCCTGCCCTGCGCATGATCGTCGAACGCGAGGAAGAGATCGAGGCCTTCAAGCCGCGCGAATACTGGTCCATCGCCGCCGACTGCCGCACCGACGGCCAGCCGTTTGCCGCCCGCCTGTATCACCTCGACGGCAAGAAGGTCAGCCAGTTCAGCCTGGAGGACGAGAAGACCGCTACGGACGCCCGAGAGAGGCTCGAGGCAGCCGCCGCCGGCAAGCTCACGGTGGCCAAGGTCGATCGCCGCGAACGCAAGCGTCACGCCGCCCCGCCGTTCACCACCTCCACGCTTCAGCAGGAAGCCGTGCGCAAGCTGGGCCTGTCGGCTTCACGGGCCATGCGGGTCGCCCAGGAACTCTACGAGGGCATGGACATCGGCGCCGGCACCGTCGGCCTGATCACCTACATGCGTACCGACTCGGTCGCGCTGTCCAACGACGCGGTCACCGAGATCCGCTCGCACATCGGCGAGAGCTACGGCGAGCGATACGTTCCGGAAACGCCCAACCAGTACCGGACCAAGTCGAAGAACGCCCAAGAGGCGCACGAGGCGATCCGACCGACCTCGATCGCCAACACGCCCGACAAGGTGCGCGCGTTCCTCAACCGGGATCAGTTCCGTCTCTACGAAATGGTCTTCAAGCGCACGCTCGCTTCGCAGATGACCCCGGCGGTCTTCGATCAGGTCTCGGTCGACCTGGCCGCAGGCGACGAGCATGATTTCCGTGCCACCGGTTCGACCCTGAAATTTCCGGGCTTTATCGCCGCCTACCGGGAGGACGAGGACGACCAGGCCTCCGACAAGGACGACGATCGCCGTCTGCCGCCGCTCGAAGAGGGTCAGGCGATCGACCTGGCCGAAATCACCGCCACCCAGCACTTCACCGAGCCACCGCCGCGCTTTACCGAGGCAAGCCTGGTCAAGACGCTCGAGCAGTACGGCATCGGCCGGCCGTCGACCTACGCCAGCATCATCTCCACGCTGCGCTCGCGCGAGTATGTCGAGCTGGAACAGCGCCGCTTCCGCCCCACCGACATCGGCCGGGTGGTCAACGGCTTTCTCACCGAATATTTCCGCGACATCGTCGACTTCGAGTTCACCGCCAAGCTCGAGGACGAGCTCGATGCCGTCTCGCGCGGCGAGATGGACTGGGTGCCGCTGCTGCGCGAGTTCTGGGAGCCGTTCTCCGAGCGGATCGAGGACACCACCCAGAACGTCTCCCGCCAGGAGGCGGCCCAGGGCCGCGAGCTGGGCACCGACCCGAAGAGCGGTAAGCCGGTGATCGCCCGTCTGGGCCGCTTCGGGCCGTTCGTGCAGATCGGCACCAAGGACGACGAGGAAAAGCCGCGTTTTGCCTCGCTGCGACCGCATCAGAGCATCGCCACCATCACGCTCGACGAGGCGATGGAGCTGTTCAAGCTGCCGCGCAAGCTGGGCGAGACGCCCGAGGGCGAACCGGTCGAGGCCAATATCGGCCGCTTCGGCCCCTACGTGAAATTCGGCAACAAGTTCGCCTCCCTGGGCAAGGAAGACGACCCGTATACCATCGACCTGCCGCGGGCGCTGGAACTGGTCGAGATCAAGAAGCTCGCCGAGAAGAACCGCATCATCAACGAGTTCGATGATGGCATCCAGGTGCTCAACGGCCGCTACGGCCCCTACGTGACCGATGGCAAGAAGAACGCCAAGATCCCCAAGGACGACGACCCCAAGGCGATCACCCACGAGCAGGCCATCGAGATGATCGCCAAGGCCCCGGAACGCAAGGGCCGCGGCCGCAAGGCGGCGCCGAAGGCGGCAGCCAAGACCAAGACGGCGGCGAAGTCGACGGCGAAGAAGACCACCACCAAGAAGGCGCCGGCGAAAAAGGCTCCAGCCAAGAAGGCCGCGACAAAGAAAGCCCCGGCCAAAAAGGCCGCGGCCGGCAAGACGGCCGCGAAGGACAAGACGTCTTCCGGCTCGTCCGAGGGCTGACACCGTGCCCCACGTCGGCCTCAGCCCCTTTCTGCAGCGAGAAGTCGCCCGCCTCCTGGAGCAGGGCGGCCTGATCGCCTATCCCACCGAGGCG
>JAABTF010000072.1 GCA_011389965.1 Halothiobacillus sp. | reverse complement strand
CGGAGCCGACCTTCCAGTACTACCCCAGCCTGATCTGGGTGCCGGCGGGGCTACGTCGGCGGAAGGATATCCTGTTCGATATCCGCCCGTTGCTCGAGCGGCTCGATGTCATCTTCCATGCCGGACGGGTGACCGCGGTGAGCGAGGACGGCCGCCGGGTGCACACCGATCAGGGCGAGGTGGAGAACGACGGCCTGATCGTCGCCAGCGGCGGGCGCTTTCTCAAGAAGCTGCCGGGCATCGAACATGCCATCACCCTGTGCGAGGGCATCGATGCCGCGGAGACCATCCGTGACCGTCTGGCCGAAATGGAAGGGGGCACCATTGCCATCGGCTTCGGTGGTAATCCCAAGGAGCCCGCGGCGGTCCGCGGTGGCCCGATGTTCGAGCTGTTGTTCGGCATCGATCGATTGTTGCGCCAGCAGGGGCGCCGCGACCGGTTCCGGCTGGTGTTCTTCAACCCGTCGCCGCGGCCGGGCAACCGCCTGGGCGAGGCGGCCGTCGATCGCCTGCTCGACCGGATGAAGAAGTACGACATCGAGACGCATATCGGCGCCAAGCCCCAGCGTTTCGAGGCCAATCAGGTGATCACGGAGAAGGGGGCCTTCGATGCCGATCTGATCCTGTTCATGCCCGGCATGACCGGGCCGGCCTGGCTGGAGCATGCCCCGTTCCCGATGTCTCCCGGCGGCATGATCGAAGCCGACGCCCACGCCCGGGTGACGGGTGTCGAGCGCGTCTACGTCGCCGGCGATTCCGGCAGTTACCCCGCCCCGGACTGGGCGCCCAAGCAGGCGCACATGGCCGATCTGCAGGCAACGGCCGCCGCCGACAACCTGGTCGCCGAGATCGATGGTCAGGCCGCGGACCGCACCTTCAAATGGGAGTTGGTCTGCGTCATGGATATGCTCGATCGCGCGGTGCTCGTGTTTCGTAACGAAAAGCGCCAGTTCGTCACCCCGCCAAGCCGTTTGCTCCACTGGGCCAAGCGATTTTTCGAATGGTGGTACCTGCGCGACCTGCGGCGCTGACCGGGGAGCCATTGTGCCGGCGGCGCAGACGCCGGGGCGGGTTTTGCGCTAGGCTTGCACCCGTTTGCCGACCGCCTTCTCGGGCGGACAATCTCACCGGGTGATCCGACTTGTCCCTGATTCGTCTCTTTTTCCAGTTGCTTTTTCTCCGGGCGGGACCCGAGGACATGCCCGCGGGGCAGCGGGTGTTGCTGATTGCCGTGGCGTTCTACCTCGTGGTGGGGCTGCTGCTCGACCGGGCCGTTGCCGAGGAAGGTGGCGGGCAGTTCGGCGTCGGCATGCTCCTGTTGCTCGTGGATGCCCTGGTGCTGGCAGGCTATTCGGCCGGGCTCGCCGCCCTGCGCGGCCACGCGGAACGAGTCCCGCAGATGCTCACGGCCCTGTTCGGTGTCACGGCGATGCTGGGGTTGGTGGCCTGGCCACTGGTCGCCATGCAGCCGGCTGACATGGCCGAGGCGCAGGCGGAGCTGGGGTTCTGGTCGTTGGCGATGATCGGCCTGTTCGCCTGGAACCTGGTGGTGCTGGGCCAGATCTACCGACGCACCCTGGAGTTCGGCGCGGCCATGGGCGTGCTCGCCGCCCTGGGTTACTTCATGCTCAGCTCACTGGTCTACCTGGGGTTGGCGGCACAATTGCTGCCCGGCGAAACGGGGCTGCCCTCATGAGTCACCGCAACATCCACATCCTCGGCATAGCCGGCACCTTCATGGGCTCGCTGGCGCTTCTGGCCCGCGAGATGGGTTACCGCGTCTCCGGCCGGGATCACGCCATCTACCCGCCGATGAGCGACCAGTTGGCTGCCGCCGGCATTGACGTCGAGACCGACATGGACGCGCCGCTGCCCGAGAATGCCGAGATCATCGTCGGCAACGTGATGCGCCGTGACATGCCGGTGATCGATCAGTTGCTCAACGGTTTCTACCGGTTTCGTTCCGGGCCGCAGTGGCTGGGTGAAGAGGTGTTGTCCAACCGTTTCGTGCTGGCCGTTTCCGGGACCCACGGCAAGACCACCACCACCTCGATGGTCGCCCACATTCTCGAGGCGGTGGGCATGGCCCCCGGTTTCCTCATCGGCGGTGTGCCGGGTGGTTTCGGTGTCAGTGCGCGGCTGGGCGAGACGCCGTTCTTTGTCATCGAGGCGGATGAATACGACACGGCCTTCTTCGACAAGCGCTCGAAATTCCTGCACTACCGCCCGCGCGGCCTGGTGATCAATAACCTCGAGTTCGATCATGCCGACATCTTCCCGGACCTGGCCGCCATCGAGCGCCAGTTCTCCCACCTGCTGCGGCTGGTGCCCGGAAAAGGCAAAGTGATCGTGCCCCTGAACGAACCGGCGATCGAGCGCGTGCTGGAGGCGGGCGTCTGGTCGCCGGTGGAGCGCTTGAGCGAGGGAGGCGAGGCGCAAGCCGACTGGTGGCTGGCCGAGGGTGAGGTGTTCTGCGAGGGCCAACGGCTCGGCCCGCTGCCCGAAGAGATAAAAGGTGCGCACAATCGCCACAACGCCCTGGCGGCCCTGGCACTGGCGCGTTTTGCCGGGGTGCCGGCGGCCGAGGCGCTGCAGTCACTGGCAGGGTTCGGCGGCGTGGCCCGCCGGCTCGAGTTCAAGGGTGAGGTCGCCGGGGTGCGCGTGATCGACGACTTCGCCCACCATCCCACCGCCATCGAGGCCACCCTGGCTGCCGTGCGCGAGCAGATGCCGGCGGATGCGCGCCTGGTGGCGGTACTCGACCCGCGATCGAATTCCATGCGCTCCGGGGTGCATGCCGCCCGTCTGGCCGACTCGCTGCAAATGGCCGACCGCGTCTACCTGCACGCCCCGGCCGAGCTGGGCTTCGATCCCCGTTCAACCCTGGCTGCGCTGGCCGAGCGCCTGGTGGTGCTCGACGGCATCGACGACCTGCTCGCGCGCGTCTCGGCCGAGGCCCGTTCCGGGGACTGGGTGGTCTCTATGAGCAACGGGGGCTTCGGTGGCTTTCCCGCTCGTCTGGTCGAGCGTCTCGGCGAGGTGGCGGCATGAGGCGCACGGGAACCACCGAACACGTGGTACTGGCGATGACCGGTGCCTCGGGCTTGCCGTACGCACTGCGGCTGCTCGACTGCCTGATCGCCGCGGGCTGCCACGTGAGTCTGATCAGCTCCAAGGCGGCCCACGCCGTGGCCGCACTGGAACTGGATCAGCCCTTTCCGGCCCGTCACGATGCCCTGGCCGCCGAGCTGGGTGGTCGCTTCGGCGCGGCCGAGGGGCAGGTAAGGGGGTTCGCCCGCCAGGACTGGACCGCGCCATTCGCCTCGGGCTCGAATCCGCCGGATGCGATGGTGGTCTGCCCCTGCACCACCGGGACGCTTGGGGCGATCGTCAACGGCCTGTCCGACTCCCTGATCGAGCGCACCGCCGATGTGTGCATCAAGGAGCGCCGCGATCTGGTGATCGTGCCGCGCGAGGCACCCCTGTCGGCGATCGCCCTGGGCCAGATGACGCGCCTGGCGGAGCTGGGGGTGGTGATCCTGCCGCCGGCGCCGGCCTTCTACCACCGCCCGCAGACGATCGAGGACCTGATCGACTTCACCGTCGCTCGCATTCTCGACCAGATCGGCGTGTCGCACGCGCTGCACGCCCGCTGGGGCGACGACGACTGAGCGAACTGGGCACTCGACTCGCGGCCGGGTTTACCTGACAGGTTGAAAACCGGGCCATCGCCCACAGTTCGAAACGTTCCGGCCGCCGGCAAGGCGGTCGGGGAAGAACCGCTTACGGGGCCCGGCCGTCTGCCGGGCCGACATGTGGCCGATCGCCATCGGCAAAGCAATACAAGGTGTCTTTATGACCGTTCATACCGCGACTGCGGACAACCTCGAAGGCCTTCTCAAGGACAACGATATCCTGCTGCTGGATTTCTGGGCCCCCTGGTGCGGCCCCTGCAAGTCCTTCGGTCCCATCTTCGAGCAAGCCTCCGAGGCTAATCCGGAGGTGGGTTTCGCCAAGGTGAACACCGAGGAAGAGCAGGCTCTCGCCGGCCATTTCCAGATCCGGTCGATCCCCACCCTGATGGTCTTCCGTGAGCAGATCCTGCTGTTCAACCAGGCCGGTGCCCTCCCGCGCAATGCGCTCGACGAGCTGATCACCAAGGTCAAGGACCTCGACATGGACGAGGTGCGAGCCGAGGTAGCCAAGGCCGAAGCGGAGGCCAATGACAAGTGAGCCGTCGGTTGGCTGAGCCGTCGATAGGCGGGCGCGGCGAGCGGTGATTTCGGTCATCCTGCAGATGGCCGGCACCATCGCCCTGGGCCAGATTTGGCGGCATTTTCCGCTGGGCGGCTGGACGGCGGACGGCGCGCGCGGCGCGCTGACGTCTTCGGTCTATTACCTGTTCCTTCCCGCGCTGGTGTTCTCCGTGCTCTGGCGGGCGCCGCTGGGCGTGGATACATTGCGCATCGCCGGGACGGCCGGCGTGGCCGTGCTCGCCTCGCTGGCCCTGATGGCGCTGGTGGGGCGTTTCATGCAGCTGAGCCGGGCCCAGTACGGTGCATTGCTGCTGGCGGCCAGTTTTCCCAATGCCACTTACATGGGGTTGCCGCTGCTGGGCAGCCTGTTCGGCGATGCCGGCCAGGCCGTGGCCATCCAGTACGACCTGTTCGCCTGCACGCCCTTGCTGCTGTCGGTGGGCATCTTGCTGGCCGCGCGTTTCGGCTCGAGCAAGGAGCGGGTCCATCCGTTCAAGACCCTGGTCAAGGTGCCGCCGCTGTGGGCGGCAGTGGCCGGAGCCGCTCTCAATCTGGCCGGCGTGGGCCAGCCGGAATGGGCGGCCGAGTGGCTGGATCGCATCGGCGCGGCGGTGGTGCCGATCATGCTGGTCGCGCTGGGCATGAGCCTGCGACTGGAGACGCTGACCGGTCGGCAACTGCTTACCGTCAGCCCGGCGATCGCGATCCAGCTGCTGTGGATGCCCCTGGTGGCGATCGGCTTTGCCCTGGCCGTGGGCACGAGTGGTCTGACGCTGACCGCAGTCGTCCTGGAAGCGGCCATGCCCGTGATGGTGCTGGGGTTGGTACTCTGCGACCGCTTTGGTCTGGATACCGGGCTTTACGCCACCACGGCGAGCGCCTCGACCCTGCTGGCATTGGCGAGCCTGCCGTTCTGGCATGCGATCGCGGTATGACAAATGACGGAGTCTGAAACGATGAGCGAATCGGAAAATCGGCAGGCGGATCAGCCGCGTGTCGAGAAGAACAAGGTGGTGCGTGTCTTTCACCTGATGCGTGACGACGACCAGCAAGTGCTGGCCGACACGCGCATGGACGGGTTCGAGTACATCCATGGTCACGGCAACCTCATCCCGGGCCTGGAGGCCGCGCTGGAAGGCCACGTCGAAGGCGATGAGATCGAGATCACCGTCGAGCCCGAACAGGCCTACGGCCTGCACGACCCCGAAGGGGTTGTCGAGGTGCCGCGTGAGCGCATCAGTGCCAGCGCCGACCTGGTGCCTGGCAACATGGTCGAGGCTCATGGTCCCGAGGGGCGCATCGAGATGCTGATCCTCGAGGTGGGCGACGAGACGGTCAAGGTGGATCTCAATCACCCCCTGGCGGGTTTCCGGCTGCACTTCAGCGCGCGGGTCGGGCTGGTACGTGATGCCCACTCCGATGAGATCAAGCACGGTCGGGTCC
>JAABTF010000031.1 GCA_011389965.1 Halothiobacillus sp. | reverse complement strand
ATTCCCCTGGCGCTGTTGGCGGCACTCAACCGGTCGCTCTCGCGGATCACCATGGCAATGGGCACATACGGCAGAGGTTCCTTGGCCGGCTGATAGCTCGACAAATACCTGAGCAAGTGCCCGGCATCGGGATCAGCCTGGTCCAGCCACGCCAATGGCTGCGAAAGGATCTCGAGCATCGGGCTCTCATGGTGTGTGGAAATCACAGGAAAGTATTCCAGCCGGGGGAAGGAGGTAGAGGACGAGTCCCAAAGTTGTTGGAGAACTCGGCGGACACGCAGAAAGGCACGCCCCCCGACGCCCGGGATGCCATCGGCACCCTTGACCGCTGGATACGAAAATTGAATCCTATAAACGAGAAAGGCCGCAGCCTTGACGGCTGCGGCCTTGAATTTCGTCCAACTTCCTACCGCTTTCGCAAAGGTCGGCGGCTGGCTAGTTAGATCGGGAAAACCACTGTAACTTGTTGTTTTCCCACCTTGTGTGGTGGAGCCAGGCGGGATCGAACCGCCGACCTCCTGCGTGCCACGCAGGCGCTCTCCCAGCTGAGCTATGGCCCCTCAATCGAGGAATTGCGCGCATTGTACCGGCCACGCGGTTTCTGTCAACACCTGCCCCGCTCGTTGTTTAAAAAACGGCCCGATCAACCTCGCCGAGCAGAACTCTACGGATAGTTGCGCCGAGGACTTGTATGCATCCGGATCAAACCGATTGCCCGACCCGGCACGCAACGCCTGCCGTTTTTGATTACATTACGGAGGTAATTGTTGGGGCATGCGCCCGACACCACCAACTCTCGATTTTCCTGCGAGGCCACGATATGACTTCCAGCGCGGATACCAGCGTTCTCTTTGTTTGCATGGGCAACATCTGCCGCTCGCCGACTGCCCACGCGGTGTTCGACCGCCTGGTCGCCGAGGCTGGCCTGGACGAGCGCATTCGGATCGATTCGGCGGGCACCCACGCCTACCACGTCGGCAATCCGCCGGATCAGCGTGCGGCACAGGCGGCCATCCTGCGCCAATACCGCATGGATCACCTGACCGCCCGCCAGGTGGAGCCCAGCGATATCGAACAGTTCGATTACGTCCTGGCGATGGACCGGGCCAATCTCGAGATCCTCCGCTCGCTCGCGGGCGACGCGTTGCGTGACAAGCCGCGACTTTTCATGAGCTACGCTGCGGACTACGGCCTCGAGGAGGTCCCCGACCCCTACTATGGCGGCGACCGTGGCTTCGAGCAGGTGCTGGACATGGTCGAGGCGGCCGCCGGCAACCTGTTGGACGACATCCGCGCCAGCCGCTTGGGCTAACGCCCTCCCCCGGCTCCCAGGAGCTCCGACAGGTCCGAGCACCTCGTCGATGCGCCCCTCGCATCGCGAGCCATGAAAAAGCCCCCTGGCCACTGGATCGATGTCCAGCAGGCAGGGGGCTTTTTGAATCAGGCCAGTGCGCCTTTGCCCGTGACGGGCCGGCCACACTGGCTTTTTTCAGCGCCTAGCTATCGCGACGCTGATCCTCAGAGGGTGATGGAGCCAAACCGGTCTCGTCTTGCGGCGTGGCTTCAGACGAGCCCCACTCCGAGCCTTCGTCCGCGGACTCCTCGGCATCGGTCTTGGCCTTGTCTTGCTCCGCCGACTCGGTCGGTGTCGCCTCGGCGACCTCGCTGTCCGCTTTAGTCGAGCCGGAGGGCGCCGGCTCTTCGACGGAAGGCGCCGCCGGCGCCTCCTGGGCTTCGACCGACTCCGATACTCGAGCCGTCGGCTCGTCGTCACTCACCGCAGCCGATTCCGCTTGCGACGGCGCCTTCTGCTCGGTCTGTGAAGTCGAACCGGCAGTCTGGGCCGACTCTGCTTGCTGGGCTGGAGCGCTTTCAGACGCCGCAGCGGTCGCCGGCACCTCAGGGGCGGCCGCGGCCTTGCTGGTCTTGGCATCGGTGGCCTTCACCAGGCGATCACTGCCCTCCAAGCGCACGGCCGCGTTTGGCGGCAGGTCCTCGGCGACCCCCTTCTTGCGGGTGACATCCAGCGGCAACGAAGAACCCTCGCTAACCGGGGCGGCGAGCTGCTGCTCGACCATCTGCTTCTCACGCTCGCCCAGCGGCGGCGGGGTCCGCGGCTCGCTGCTGCGAGGGCCACGGTCTCCCCCACGCCCCCGTCCCTTGGACGGAGCGCCACCGGGCTTGCCGGCGCGATCGCCGCTAGGCTTCTCGCCGGCTTTTTCGGTCGGTTTCGCCTTGGGCTGCTCGGGCTTGCCCTCCTCTTTGGCAGGCGTGCTTGCCGGCTGATCGCTCGGCGCCTGGTCGGTCTTCTGACCAGTGCCCTGGGCTCCGCCCTGCTGTCCGCCGCTGCCTCCTCGGCGACCGCGACCACGACGGCGACGGCTGCCGGACTTGCCCTTGCCGCCCTGACCACTCGGGCCACCTTGACCCTCCTGATCCGCCTTCTCGCCACGGGCAGCTTCCTTGCCTTCCTTGCCTTCCTTGGCCTCCTTGCCTTCTTCCGCCTGGCGACGACCGCCTGCCTTGCGACCCGACTTGGCCTGGCCACCCGGGCCGCCCTGGGGCTTGCCACCCTTGCCGCCCTTGCCGGACGGCTTTCCGTCCCGACGGGGCTTTTCCTCGGCCGCTTCTTCCTCGGCACGGGGGCCGAACAGTTGGCCGACCACGCGGCGCAACAGCGACACGGCCCCATTGGCCACCGGCTTGGCCGGCGTTTCTGCGACAGGCGCGGGCTTCTGCGCCGCCGGCTCGGCAGGCGCTGCCGCGGCCTGCGGTTCGGCTGCCGGCGCCGGGCGGGGGATGGTCTGCACCGCGGCCTTCTCAGCCGGCTTGTGGCGCTGTTCGTGGACCGGCGTCTCGACGGTCAACGGCTGGATCAGGCTCTGAACGTCTTCGCTCGCGGCCTCGGCGTCATCCGCCCGAACCCGCTCGATCTCGTAATGCGGCGTCTCGAGATTGATGTTGGGGATCAACAGCAGGTCGACATTGTTGGACGACTCGATTTCGTTGATCTGGTCCCGTTTCTCGTTGAGCAGATACGTGGCGACGTCGATGGGCACCTGGGCGACCACGCGTCCGGTATTGTCCTTCATCGCCTCGTCGACCAGCAGGCGCAGGATCGCCAGCGACAGCGACTCGACCGAACGGATCACGCCCTGACCGTTGCAGCGCGGGCACATGTGCTGACTGGATTCCTCCAGTGAGGCCCGCAGACGCTGGCGTGACATTTCCAGCAGACCGAAACGCGAGATGCGGCTGGTCTGCACCCGGGCGCGATCATACTTGAGCGCATCGCGCAGGCGGTTTTCCACGTCGCGCTGGTGCTTGGAGGCACTCATGTCGATGAAGTCGATCACGATCAACCCACCCAGGTCGCGCAGACGCAATTGCCGGGCAATCTCTTCCGCCGCCTCCAGGTTGGTATTGAAGGCGGTGTCCTCGATGTCCTGACCCTTGGTATTGCGACCGGAGTTGATGTCGACCGCGGTCATGGCCTCGGCGACGTCGAACACCAGCTCGCCGCCCGAGGGCAGCGTGACATTGCGCTGATAGGCCGACTCGATCTGGGCCTCGATCTGATAGCGCGAGAACAGCGGGGTCGGGTCCTCGTACAGCTTGATCTTCTCGGCGACCTTGGGCGTGACCATCTGGACGAAATCCATCGCCTGCTGGTAGATGGTCGGTTCGTCGATCAGGATCTCGCCGATGTCGTTGCGCATGTAGTCGCGCAACGCCCGGATAATGAGATTGCTTTCCTGGTAGATCAGGAAGGGGGGCGGACGGCTCTCGGCCGCCTCGCGGATGGCAGTCCACACCTGGACCAGATAGTCGAGGTCCCACTGGAGCTCCTCGACATCCCGGCCCACGCCGGCGGTACGCACGATCAGGCCCATGCCGGCCGGCACTTCGAGCTGGGCGAGCGCGGCCTTGATCTCGGCACGGTCATCGCCCTCTATGCGACGCGAAACGCCGCCGGCCTTGGGGTTGTTGGGCATCAGCACGAGATAGCGACCGGCCAGGCTGACCAGCGTGGTCAGCGCCGCGCCCTTGTTGCCACGCTCTTCCTTCTCGACCTGGACGATCAGTTCCTGACCTTCCTTGAGCGCGTCCTTGATGATCGGACGCCCCTTGTCATCGACGGCCTTGGGGTCGAAGTACTCGGTGGAGATTTCCTTGAAGGGCAAAAAACCGTGGCGATTGGCGCCATAGTTGACGAACACGGCCTCGAGACTGGGCTCGATGCGCGTGATGGTCGCCTTGTAGATGTTGGCCTTTTTCTGTTCCCGGGACGGAGTCTCTATGTCGATGTCATAGAGGCGCTGCCCATCGACTAGCGCAACGCGGATCTCCTCGGAGTGCGTTGCGTTTATCAGCATTCGTTTCATGAAGTAATTCTCGACGTTTCAGCACGTGCCGCAGCAGGCGTTTGGCCGCGCGCGGCAGGCGACTTGACTTGAGGGGAACGTCCCGACGCACCGAATCCCGGACCGACGCCGACCGACGTTTCGCGAATGGACGCGACAACGACGGCAGTCGCCCGGCTGCCAACAGGCAGCGAAGGGCGACAAGCGACAGGGAAAGAAACCGGAAAAGGTGCATTGAGTACAGGACGTGTTTAACCGTTGATCGTTCTTGGCACTGTGAACAGGCGGCAGCCCGAGGCTGGTCGTGCCCCACAGCCCTCGTCGCGGATCGCGCTGGAGGGCCATGCTCAGGCAAGCGGGGAAGTCTGGCGCGCAATGGCGCCGGCGATTCGAAACACCCGGGCGCTCGCTGACTGCCGGCGATGGCCGGCTCGTGCCGGACCACCTGACTTTCGTCACAGTGCCCTGATACTATCACAACCCCGTCGAAGGCCCGCCCCAAATGCGCGAGAGCCGCGCAGCGCAGACAACCGTTCTCGCCGGCTGCTGGCGGGCGGCGTCAGCCCGGGGCAATCGCGTCCGCCCCGACCCGCTGGACGCCGCCCGCGCGGTCTTCAGGAAAACTCGGTTTGCAGCGGCAACATCTTCGGCAGGAGCGCCCCAGATCTTGCCGGGCAGCCACGGCCGACAAGGGAGCAAAACGCCAATCGCCGGCAACACCTGCCTGCACCGTTCACCGTCGGATTTGCCACCGCTTCGGCGAACGCTCTGAACGGACGGAAGCCCACCTTCGAGCCCCAGGTGGCCATCCAGCGCCCGAGCCACAAACAAGCACTCGATAGCCAAAAGCCTTGCCGATTCAATCCGAGATACCTATGACTGCCGAGCGAGACACTGCCGACATCGACCACAACCCGCCCAGTCCGGACCGGCCGCGCGTGCGCCTGGAGACGGTCGATGCGCGGAGCGATGGCCAGCGGCTGGACAACTTCCTGCTCCGCGAACTGGGTGCCCAGCACGACAAGCAACCGCGCGCCCTGATCTACCGACTGATCCGCAAGGGCCAGGTCCGGGTCAACAAGAAGCGCGCCAAACCCATGCAGCGGCTGCACCTCGGCGACATCGTCCGCATCCCGCCCGTCCGCGATGCACGCAACACTTCCGCAACGGCAGCGGGAGCGGCCGCTATTCCCGCCGGCTGGATCAATCGGGTCGAGGGCATGATCTGCCACGAGGACGAGGCCTTGCTGGTGATCGACAAGCCCGCGGGTCTTGCCGCGCACGCCGGCAGCGGCTATGACTTCGGCCTGATCGAACTACTGCGCGCCGCCCGCCCCGACGCCCCCATGCTGGAACTGGCCCACCGCATCGACCGCGAGACCAGTGGCCTGATCGTGGTGGCCAAGAGCCGCACGGCACTGATGGCTCTGCAGGAGCAGTTCCGCCCTGAGGGTACGGCGAAAAAGCATTACCTGCTGGTCTGCCATGGCCAATGGCCCGCCCGGCTGACCTCCATCGATGCACCGCTGCACAAGGAACAAGGCGATGGCCGCGCCCATCGGGTGGTTGTCGACACCCGGCAGGGCAAGGCGGCCCGAACGGACTTCGAAGTGCTGGCCCGCTCGGCGCGAGCCCCCCGTCTGAGCCTGTTGCGCGCGACCCTGCACACCGGCCGCACCCACCAGATCCGGGTACACTGCCGCCATGCCGGGCACCCGATCGTCGGCGACCGCAAGTACGGCGACCGCGGCCTCGACCGCCCTCTCGCGGCGCAACGCCCCGGACTGATGCTTCACGCCCACCACCTGGTGCTCACCCACCCCGGCCACGGCGGGCGCCTGACGATCCGCAGCGAACCGCCGGCCGAATGGGCCACGGTTCTGGATGCCGCCGATCTTTCCTTGAAAACCGCTCAACAATCCCGATAAACCCGACATGAACCCCGACATGACCCACAGCCCGGACTTCCTTACCCGTCCTGCACACCTCGCCCAACCACCCCGGCTGGTGGTGTTCGACTGGGACGGCACCCTGGCCGACTCGACCGGCCGCATCGTGATCGCCTTCCAGGATGCCCTCGGGGCGATCGACCATCCGCCGCTGCCGGACGAGGCCATCCGGGGCATCATCGGCCTGTCGCTGGACACCGCCATCGCCGAGCTTTTCCCGGAGGGCGAGCGTCCGTTCCGCCAGGCCCTGGCCCGCGAGTACCATCGACAGTACTTTGCCAACGAGGAGCCGGTTGCCCTCTACCCGGCCGCCGAACAGCTGCTCATCGACCTGGCCGAGGCCGGTTGCCTGCTGGCCGTGGCCACCGGCAAATCCCGCAAGGGGCTGGATCGGGCGCTTGCGCAAACCGGGATGGCGAACTACTTTCATCACACGCTGACGGCAGAGGAAACCCGTTCCAAGCCGCACCCGGAAATGCTCGAAGGCATTCTCGACTTCACCGGCAGCGGACCGGACGAGACCTGGATGGTGGGCGACACCGACTTCGATCTGCTGATGGCCCGCAATGCCGGCACGCAGGCCATCGGCATCACGCACGGCGCCCACCCGCGCGACCGCCTGATCGCCGCCCGGCCCGACTGGCTGGTCGATCGACTGGAGCAACTACACGACGGCGAGTGGCGCCCCGGCCAGACACACGCGCCATGCAGCGCCTGACATCCCAGCCCATCCGCCTTGCCAGATTACGCCCGATGCTGACCGGGTGGGCCCGGCGCCCGACTTTCCCTGATTAACCGCTTACGGATACTCGCATGAGCCAACAAACACCCCCTGACGACGTGCGCATCGAGCCACCCGACGGCCCCGATTACACTCCGAACGAGCCGACCGACCACGACAAGCGTCGTCGGCGCGCGACCCCGCGTTCCGAGGACGAGCCCACCGGCTGGGCCCGCGATGCGCTGCTGGACATGGCACGTCACGGACTGGTGGAGCAACGCCGTGCCCGGCGATGGAAGGTCTTCTTCCGCTTTGTCTCCGTGGCATTGGTCGTCTGGTCCCTGACCTTGGTCACTCTGGTCTTTCAGGCCAGTGAGCGGGCCGCACCGGGGCTCTCCAAGCCGACGGCGGCGGTGATCGACATCAGCGGCATGATCGCTGCCGACGAGCCGACCGAGGCGCGCAAGGTCATCCCGCGACTGGAACAGGCGTTCGAGGAAGAGAATGTCAAAGGCATTGTCCTGCGCATGAACACCCCCGGAGGCAGCCCGGTGCAATCGAGCGCCATCTTCAACGCCATCCAGCGCCTCAAGGCCGAGCACCCCGACAAGCCCATTTACGCGGTCTGCGAGGACATGTGTGCGTCGGGGGGTTACTACATCGCCGCCGCCGCCGACGAGATTTTTGCCAACCCCTCCTCGATCGTCGGCTCGATCGGCGTGCGCATGGACAGCTTCGGCTTCGTCGAGGCCATGCGTAAGTTAGGCATCGAGCGCCGCCTGCTCACCGCCGGCGAGAACAAGGCGCTGGTCGATCCGTTCAGCCCCGCCGACCCGAAGGACACCAAGTATCTCAAGGGCGTGCTCGAGGAGATCCATGGCCAGTTCATCGACGCGGTCAAGACCGGACGCGGCGACAGGCTGGACGACGACGAGGCGATCTTTTCCGGATTGTTTTACACCGGCCAGACGGCACGCGAAAACGGCCTGATCGATGGATTCGATAGCGTCCAAAACGTCATCCGGACTCGCATTGGCGTGGAGAACAGCATTGATCTCACCCCCCGCCGCAACCGGCTTGAGCAATTGCTGGGCGTGAGCGCAGCTGAATTCGGCGGGGCGATTGCCGACTTGTCCCAGGAGCCGGCCGTCCCCATGATGCTTCCATGAGGTCACGGCAAGAATGGACCCGCCTGACCGCGGTAGACTGTTCGACATGAAGCGACACGCAGAGACAGCTAATCAACCGAGCGGCGGGGAACCCGCCACCCCATGGGCCGGTCAGATTATTGAACCGGTGGGCGGCCCGCAGACCAGACACCACCCCACGGAGGTGGAGGAAGCCACCGAAGAAGTGGCCAACGACGAACCACCCATGTATCGGGTCCTACTGCTCAATGACGACTTCACCCCGATGGAGTTCGTGGTGCAAGTACTGATGCAGTTGTTCGGCATGACCTTTGATCAGGCCAATGCCGTGATGCTGGAAGTCCACCACAACGGGCGCGGCGTGTGCGGGGAATTTACCCGCGAGATCGCCGAGACCCGCGTCGGGCAGGTCAACCAGATCGCCCGTGAACACGAGTACCCGCTGATGTGCGTGATGGAACGCGCCGAGTAACCAGTCCGCGCCGATGCGATCGGCAGGGTCCAGGTTGGTCGTTTGCCGATCAGGCGTATCATCGGGACACAGACATCGGCCTCGCGCCGCCCGTTAAAAACGGCGCCGGGCCATCCCAGACTGACCGGAGGAGAGGATCGGTGCTGAGCAAATCCCTCGAAACCACATTGAGCCGCGTGTTTGATCGCGCCCGGCGACAGAATTACGAGTTCGTGACCCTCGAAAGCCTGCTGCACACGCTGCTCGAGGATCCGGACGCCCGAATGGTGCTGGAGGGCTGCAACGCGAACATCTCGCAGCTCGCCATGGACCTCGAGGCGCATATCCGCCGCACCACCCCGCGCATCCCGGAAAACGACCCGCGCGAAACCCAGCCGACGCTGGGCTTCCAGCGTGTCCTCCAGCGGGCTGTTATGCAGGTCCAGGCCGCTCAGCGCAGCGAGGTTTCCGGTGCACACGTGCTCGCCGCGATCTTCGGCGAGCAGGACGCCCATGCCGTGCACCTGCTGCACAAGGCCGGTGTCACTCGCCTCGACGTCATCAATTTCATCTCGCACGGGCCGGAGTCCGAAGAAGACGCTGGCGACGAGGAAGAGCACCCTGAGCACGATGCCGACGCCGAGGCGGCCGACGAGCAGCCGGCCGACGAGAACGCCTTCGAGAACTTCGCCATCAACCTCAACAAGCAGGCCGCCGAGGGCAAGATCGATCCGCTGATCGGCCGTAGCGCCGAGCTCGAGCGTGTCCAGCAGGTCCTCTCGCGGCGACGCAAGAACAACCCGCTGCTGGTCGGCGAGGCCGGGGTGGGCAAGACTGCCATCGCCGAAGGTCTGGCGCGCAAGATCGTCGACGGCGAGGTGCCCGAGGCCCTGTCCGAGTCGACCATCTACGCACTCGACCTGGGTGCCCTCGTGGCGGGCACCAAGTACCGTGGCGACTTCGAAAAGCGACTGAAGATCGTGCTCAAGAAGGTCCGCTCGGTGCCCGACGCGATCCTGTTCATCGACGAGATCCACACCCTGATCGGGGCCGGCTCCGCCTCAGGCGGCTCCATGGACGCCTCCAACCTGATCAAGCCGGCACTGGCGAGCGGCGAGTTGCGCTGCATCGGCTCGACCACGCACCAGGAATACCGCAGCATCTTCGAAAAGGACGCCGCGCTGACGCGCCGTTTCCAGAAGATCGACGTGCCCGAGCCCACCCAGGACGAGACCATCGACATCATCCGGGGGCTGCGTGAGGGCTACGAGAAGCACCACGGGGTCGAGTACAGCGATGCGGCGATCGAGGCGGCGGTGAAGCTCTCCACCCGCCACATCAACGACCGCCACTTGCCGGACAAGGCGATCGACGTGATCGACGAGGTCGGTGCACAGCATCGCCTGCTCCATCCGCGTCCCGAGGACAACCGCATCACCGCGAGTGACATCGAGCGCGTGGTCGCCCGCATCGCCCGGATCCCCGAGCGCAGCGTGTCGACCTCCGACCGCGAGGTGCTGCGCAATCTCGACCGCAATCTCAAGATGGTGGTCTTCGGCCAGGACGAGGCGATCGATCAGATCACCACGGCGATCCGGCTGGCCCGATCGGGGCTGCGACCGGAAAACAAGCCTATCGGCTCCTACCTGTTCGCCGGCCCGACTGGCGTGGGCAAGACCGAGGTCTCCAAGCAGCTCGCCCGCCTGCTGGGCATCGAGCTGCTCCGGTTCGACATGTCCGAATACATGGAGCGCCACAGCGTCTCGCGCCTGATCGGCGCACCGCCGGGCTATGTGGGCTTCGACGAGGGCGGCCTGCTCACCGAGCAGGTGCACAAGAACCCGCATTGCGTGCTGCTGCTCGACGAGATAGAGAAGGCGCACCCGGACGTGTTCAACGTGCTGTTGCAGGTAATGGACAATGGCTCGTTGACCGACACCAACGGCCGCAGCATCGACTTCCGCCACGTGGTGCTGATCATGACCTCGAACATGGGCGCCGAGGAGATGGCCAAGAACACCATGGGTTTTGTCGCCCAGGACATCGGTTCGAGCGGGCTGGAAGCGATCAAGCGTGGGTTCACGCCGGAATTCCGCAACCGGCTGGATGCGATCATCCAATTCCGCACGCTCGGCACCCGGCAGATCGCCAACGTGGTCGACAAGCTGCTTCTGGAGCTAGAGCAGCAGCTCGAGGAGAACAATGTCACGCTGCAGGTCGACGAGGAGGTGCGTCAGTGGCTGGGCGAGAAGGGCTACGACGCCGTGCTCGGCGCGCGTCCCATGGCCCGCCTGATCCAGGACAAGCTCAAGCGACCGCTGGCCGAGCAGATGCTGTTCGGGGATCTGGTCGACTGTGGCAGGGCTCGTTTCAGCCTGGAGGACGACGAGCCTTCGCTGAGCGCCACCCCGACAACCGAGTCGGTGGCCGAGGAGGAATCCCCCACCGCCTGATCACCCCCTGTTCGGGTGCAGGCGACTTCGCGCCGTGGCCAAGAAGTGGCAAGACGCCACGGCCGACTTGGCCCGCGCTTAACGCGAGCGGAAGGAGATGCGACCCTTCGTCAGGTCATAAGGGGTCAACTGCACCGTGACCTTGTCACCGGTCAGGATGCGGATGTAGTTCTTGCGCATGCGCCCGGAAATGTGGGCGGTCACCACGTGGCCGTTTTCCAGCTCGACCCGGAACATGGTGTTCGGCAGGGTGTCGATCACCACGCCCTGCATCTCGATGTAATCTTCTTTTGCCATAAATCCTCTAGCGGGTTGAAATGGTGCGTGATTATCGACGAAAAACGCCCATTCGCCAAGCGAATGGGCGGATAATTCGCCATTCGGCCGCCATTAGACACCATTAAGCCCCATTCACCTTCCGGCATTTGCATGAAACCAGACAGCGACCTGCTCGATCACCTGCTCCATCGGCGCTCCACCCCGCCCAAATGCCTGGCATCGCCGGCACCGGACGAGGCGACCCTCCAGCGCATCCTGCAGGCCGCGGAAAGCGCACCCGACCACGGTGGACTGCATCCATGGCGGTTCCTGGTCATTGAGGGCGAGGGGCTCGAACGCCTCGGCGAGGTGTTCGTCGAGGCCATGCAGCGGCGCGACCCGGCCGCCACCGAGGCCGTCCTAGAGCGCGAGCGCGAACGGGCGTTGCGCCCACCCCTGATCGTCGCAGCGATCGCGCGCCGCCAGCCTGGCCACGCGAAGATTCCCGAAATCGAGCAACTGTTGGCCGCTGGCACTGCGACCCACCAGGTGGTGCTAGCCACGGAGGCACTGGGCTTCGGCGTGGTCTGGCTGACCGGCCTGCGCGTCTATGACGAGTACGTCATGCAGGCACTTGGACTGGCGGCGGACGAGACTCTCATCGGCCTGATCAACATCGGCACCCGGACCGAGTCGGCCCCGACGAAGGGCAAGAAACGACGCCGCGCCGAGGTGGAACGCTGGGGCGATTGATCATGCATCGCGGTCAGGCGGCGTATTTTTCGTACAATGCGTCCTTTCCGTCTCACCTTCCTACCCGAACGAGCAGACATGTCCGAATCCAACGAGCCGATCAGCCATTTCATCCGCAACCGCATCGACTCCGACCAGGAGCGGGGAACCTATGGCGGCAAGGTGACCACGCGTTTCCCGCCGGAACCCAATGGCTACCTGCATTTCGGACACGCCAAGAGCATCTTTCTCAACTTCGGCCTGGCCCGCGACTACCACGGCATTTGCCACCTGCGCTTCGATGACACCAATCCGGTCAAGGAAGAGCAGGCCTACGTGGACGCCATCCGAGAGGACGTCGAATGGCTGGGCTTTCGTGACGCCGAGCACGAGCACTTCGCCTCCGACTATTTCGAGACGCTCTATCAGGGCGCCATCGCACTGGTGAAGGCGGGTTTGGCTTATGTGGATTCGCAGTCGGCCGAGGAAATGCGCGCCAGTCGCGGCACGCTCAAGGAAGCCGGCAGCAACAGCCCCTACCGCGAGCGCTCCATCGAGGAGAACCTCGACTTGTTCACCCGCATGCGGGCGGGGGAATTTGCCGATGGCGAGCACATCCTGCGGGCCAAGATCGACATGGCCGCGCCGAACCTGAACATGCGCGACCCGGCCATCTACCGCATCCGGCACGCCCATCACCACCGCACCGGCGACGACTGGCCCATCTACCCGATGTACGACTACGCCCACTGCGTCTCGGATGCGATCGAGGGCGTCACCCACTCGTTGTGCACGCTGGAATTCGAGGACCATCGGCCGCTCTACGACTGGTTCCTCGACAAGCTGGCCGACCAGGGCTTCTTCGAGCGCCCGCTGCCGCAGCAGATCGAGTTCTCCCGGCTCAACCTCACCTACATGCCGCTGTCCAAGCGCAAGCTGATTCAACTGGTCGAGGGCGGCCATGTCGACGGCTGGGACGACCCGCGCATGCCCACCCTCAAGGGCGCCCGTCGTCGCGGCTTCACCCCCTCGGGCTTCCGGCTGTTCACCGACCGCATCGGCGTGTCCAAGTCCGACAGCCTGATCGACTTCGGCGTGCTCGAGGACTGCATGCGCGAGACCCTGAACGACTCGGCCGAACGGCGCATCTGCGTGCTCGACCCGCTCAAGCTCGTGCTGGTGAACTTTCCGGAAGACGGCGAGGAGATCTGCCACGCCCCCAACCACCCGAAAAAGCCCGAATGGGGCAAGCGCGAGGTCACGCTGACCCGCGAGCTTTGGATCGAGCGCGGCGACTTCGCCCTCGACCCGCCGAAGAAGTACTTCCGCCTCAAGCCCGAAGGCGAGGTGCGGCTGCGCTACGGGTTCATCATCAAGCACGTCGATCACGACGTCGACGCCCAGGGCAATGTGACCTGCGTCTATGCCGAATACGACCCGGACACCAAGTCGGGCACGCCGGGTTCCGATGCGCGCAAGGTCAAGGGCAACATTCACTGGCTGTCGGCGCGTGATGCCGTGGAAACCCCCGTGCGCCAGTACGACCGACTGTTCAAGGTGCCGGCGCCGGGGGCTCGCCGCGAGGACGACGCCCCGGAGGTCGAGCGCGATTTCCTCGACGACCTCAACCCGGACTCGGTCCACACCCTGACCACCTACCTCGAGCCGGGTGCCGCCCGCGCGGAGCCGGAGTCCATCTACCAGTTCGAGCGCCACGGTTACTTCGTCGCCGACCAGAAGGAGCACCGTCCCGAGCGGCCGGTGTTCAACCGGGCGGTGACGCTGCGCGATTCCTGGGGCAAGGGGTAGTCACATCCAGCCTTGCTGGCCGGAAACGCCGGCCCACTTGTCACAAAAAACGGCCCGAGGTTATCCCGGGCCGTTTTTCTGTTTGGGTGGCCGGATTCAGATCATCCGGCCGCAGGCCTCAGCCTTTCACATAGGAGCTGCACCACCCCGTACCCTTGACCGCCTTGCCGCGGAAGATCGCGCAGCCACCCCAGCCCTCGCCGGCCTGGTCGGGCTTGTAGAGGGCGCAATTGGAGCAGACCTGACCGGACCGATATGAGCCGTGCTCCACCTCGCTGGCGTCGTGCTTGTAGTCCAGCGACTGAGCCATCGCATCGTCCTCGGACAGTTCCTCGAGCTCCTGCGCCCAGGCCGGGGCGATTGCCATCAGGGGGATAACTGCCGATGCCAATGCCCCCCCCATGAACCGGCGACGACCTTGATCGGTAGACTCTTGTCCCCGGGCGATGCTGCCACGATTTTTATATTGGTTGTCTTTCATCCTTGCCCTCCTTTGGGATGCGATTGGTCGCCCCCTGACTGTAGCGCGGTTATTCGACCGAGGGAAACAGATTAGAATTGCCTGAAATGTTGATACTGCGCCAGTTGCCGGCCATACCCATCAGCCGAACACCCCCCAACTGACCAGCAGGAGCACGACGGCGCCAGCGACGAGCCACAGGCCCAGCCGGGTGCTCTCGCCATCCGCACGGCCGTCATCACGGGCCGGATCTTTCTCGACCTCCGACGCGTCTTTCTGCTCGTAGGCGCGGATCAGTACGCGCGCCCGTTCGTGGTCACGTTCATCGAGCAGGGTCACGCGGGCAAAATCGCGCGGTGCGAGCTCGCCCACCCCGCCCTGCTGGTAGTGGCCGGCCACCTCGGCCTCGATGCCCTCGGCATTGAGCATGCCGGCAACGATATGGGCCTCGAGTATGTCGGCTGCCTCGTAAATGGTTTCCATCGACACTCCTTGCATGTTGGCCACGTTCGGGCGGCGCGCGCGCCTATGATGTAGACTACGCGCCATTCACGTCCAAGCATCGAAGACTGCCATGACCCAGGAAAACACCCCCCTCACCTACCGCGACGCGGGCGTCGACATCGACGCCGGCAACAGCCTGGTTGAACGCATCAAACCCGCGGTCAAGCGCACCCAGCGGCCCGAAGTGATGGGCGGTCTCGGTGGTTTCGGCGGCCTGTTCGAACTCGACACCAGCCGCTTCAAGCGCCCGGTGCTGGTCTCGGGCACCGACGGGGTCGGCACCAAGCTTCGCCTGGCGATCGATCTGGGCAAGCATGATGCCATCGGCATCGACCTGGTCGCCATGTGCGTCAACGACATCCTGGTCACCGGCGCCGAGCCGCTGTTCTTCCTCGACTACTACGCCACGGGCCGGCTCGACGTCGACGTCGCCGCCCAGGTGGTCGAGGGCATCGCCAATGGCTGCGAGCAGGCCGGTTGCGCCCTGATCGGCGGCGAGACCGCCGAAATGCCTTCCATGTACGAGGAGGGTGACTACGACCTGGCCGGCTTCGCCGTTGGTGCGGTGGAGAAGGACCAACTGATCGACGGCAGCAAGGTGGCCGCGGGCGACAAGCTCATCGCCCTGCCCGCCTCCGGCCCGCACGCCAACGGCTACTCGCTGATCCGCAAGGTCATCGAGCGCGCCCAGCCGGACTGGACGAACGCCGAGGGCAAGCAGCTGATCGAACAGTTGCTTGCCCCTACCCGCATCTACGCGAAAGCGGTGACGGCACTGGCCGAACAGGTCGACATCCACGCGATGAGCCACATTACCGGCGGCGGTCTGACCGAGAACCTGCCGCGCGTCTACCCGGATCACCTCGCCGCCCACATCGACTGGTCGAGCTGGCAGCGCCCGGTGGTGTTCGACTGGCTGGCCGAGCAAGGCAACGTCGAGGTCGGCGAGATGCGCCGCACCTTCAACAACGGCGTGGGCATGGTGGTGATCGTGGCCGCCGACCAGGCCGATGCAGCCATCACCGCCATGAAGGAGGCCGGCGAAGCCGCCTGGGTGATGGGCGAGATCGGCGAGCGGGGTAACGGCGACGCCGTCACCTACCGCTGATGGGGACGCCCGAAAAAGCCCGGCTGGTGGTGCTGGCCTCCGGCAATGGCTCGAACTTTCAGGCGATCATCGATGCCTGCGAGGACGGCCGGCTGGACGCGGAGATCGTTCTGCTGATCGTCAACCGGCCCGGCGCGTACGCTCTCGAGCGCGCCCACGCGCACGCCATCCCCACGCAGGTGATCGACCACAAGGCCCACCCTGACCGCGAGGCCTTCGATGCCGTACTCGCCAAGGCAATCGAGTCGGTCGCCCCCGACTGGATCGTCATGGCCGGCTTCATGCGCATTCTCACCGATGGCTTCGTCAACCGGTTTCTCGGCCGACTGATCAATATTCATCCGTCGCTGTTGCCGAAATACCCGGGGCTGGACACCCACGCCCGCGCGCTCGGCGCCGGCGACCGGGCCCATGGCGCGACCGTCCATTTCGTCACCCCCACCGTGGATGCCGGCCCGCCAATCGTTCAAGGGAAGATCGAGATTTCGCCCGATGACACGGTCGAGGGGCTCAAGCAGCGCATCCACGGGATCGAGCACCGCATCTATCCGCTGGCGATCGAATGGCTGATCGAGGGCAAGACCGATTTCGATCGCGCCAGCGCCCAGACTCACCCGGCAGTGGTCGACGCCTCCGGTAACCAGATCATCCCGCCGAGCCCGTAACGCGCGGGGGACCCCGCTGCTGCGCCCCCTTGCGGCCAGCCCCCTACCGGGCATCGCCTAACGCCCTACCCGGCCGAGAAGCCACGGCATGACCAGCATCAGCGCCAGGCTGGCCGCATAAAGACCGCTGGTCAGCGGAACCCTTCCCGCCAGATATTCCACCAGCGTCATGCCGCGCAGTCCGATCACCAGCACGATCTCCGCGAACAGCAACCAGGCCACGGCCAATGCGCCGGTACCCAGGCGGGCCGTTAGGGTCTTGGGCAATGCAAAGCGGCGCACCGTCCAGCCTGCGGACACCACAACCACCGCGAGCATGATCGGCATTTCCAGGAGCTCGGCAGCGATCGCGCCCAGCCACGGTGCCAGCCACAGCTCGCGCACCACCCCCAGGGCAAACCCGGCGGCGAAAACGAGCAGGAAGTACGCCGAACCCGCCTTGAGCGTTCTACTCATATACGACTCCACCCTGTTCGTCTCCGGAAACGACCATGGCACGTCTGGTCGATCCGCCGCCAATCGGTTTTCCCGACATCAAACGAAAAAAACCCGCCGGTTCATGCCAGCGGGTTCTTCTTACTAAAAGTGACGAAACAGGCCGGTATCAGCCCTTGAGCATGCCGTGAAGCTCGTCCTTCACTGCCAGGCGCTCTTTCTTGAGCTCCTCGAGGTGCTCGTCGGTGACCGGCACGTCCTGCTTTTCCAGCCGCTCTACTTCCTTGGTCAGCTCGTCGTAACGCTCGAACAACTTGTGGAAGTGGGCATCGCTGGTCTTGAGCTCGTGAATGCGGTCTTTGAACTCCGGGAGTTCGTGAGCCAAATCGTGATGTTCAACCTGCATCGGTCACCTCTTATTGTCTGTAAAAAACCGGCCGGCAAGAGTGGCCGGAGACCAGCCTAGATCATACCGGGAACCTGCGCCGACGTCGCCCGAGAAATTTACTCGGCCTTACGGCTCACCCGCATCAGAAGTGCGCGTTGACCTGCAGGCCAAGAATGTCGACCTTGCCCTGGTACTGGCCACTCAAGGTGTTGCTATCCGACTCGGTGACATTATCGATAGTGCTGTCAGTCATCCAGATGTGGGTATAGCCCACGTCAACCGACCACTGCTTGTTGATCTCGTAGCCCAGGCCCATCGATGCCCAGGTGCGATCGGCATCCGGCAATCGCGCAGTGCGGAATTCGGCGCTCGGCACCGGCGTCGGATCGTAGGCCGCCCCGGCACGCAGCGTCCAACGCGGCGCGAACTGCCATTCGCCACCCACGGCGACGCGCAGGGTGTCATCCCACTTTTCCTTGGTGAGGATGTCGTCCTGGCCGGAGCCGCTTTGCTCCACACGCAGCTCCTCGAAGCTTGACCAACCCGTCCATAGCAGGCCCAACGAGCCGGTCAGTTCGTCACTGAAGTCATGAGTCAGACTTGCGGCAACAGTCGGTGGCAGATCTAGACCAGCCGTGACCGGGTTATCAGAAAATCTCGGGAATGCATTCAAAGGCACGGGCATGGTGTAGTCAGCATCACCTTCGAGTTCGTGATCCACACCGGAGCGATAGCTAACACCCACGCGGGTGACGCCGCTGGGCTGCCACATGAGACCAACGGTGTATCCGACCGACCAATCGTCCCCTTCAACCTTCACGTAGCCATCCGAACCGACCGCACTCGGCGCTAGTGCTCCACATGCCGTGGCAGCGGGGCCTGTAATCTCACTGGTTGCCACACCAACAGCACAAACAGTCCCGCCGTCGATCGCGGAAGTCAGCTTGGCCTCGGCGTACTGAATCGTCAGACCACCGCCGATGCTCCATTCCGGGGTTACATCGAAACTGATCGCAGGATTGATCTCGATCACCTCGACATGGCTCTCAAGGCCGTGATAGCGACCCAGCCAACCATCCTTGTACTCGGTGGCCAGTCCGAAGGGCACCGTCAGGGCCACACCGACGCGGGTCTTCTCATCGAGTTGGTGGACAATCGAGGCGTTGGGAATCGCGGCCGACTGCCCCGCATCGCCGCCGAAGCCACCCGGCACAGTCCCGCCAAGCGCATTGGTAGAAGCGGAGCCCGGCTGCAGTTCGAACGACGGCTGGATGTAGTTGATGCCGCCGGAGATGGCGGTGCCGTCGATCTGGGTCATGGCGGCCGGGTTACCCACCAGGCCGTTGGCCTCGCCGTTGCCGGTGGCCAGGTTGGCGTAGGCCTGACCCAGATCGGTGGCGTTTTTCTCCATCAGGGCAAAGCCGGCGGACTGGGCCTGGCCAGACATCACGGCAATGGACAGCGACACGGCTGTCGCCAAGGCGGGCTTGTGGATGCGGTTCACGGCGGACTCCTTGTACTGAGTTTTCATTTTTTTACTTGATCTGCACGATGACGGGCCTACCGCCCAGCAAACAGGGCCTCGATGTCCTGGGCGTGTTCCTTCTCGATCAGCGGGCGCTTGAGCTTGTGCGTGGGGGTCATCAGCCCGTCCTCGATGGTCCACGGCTCGGTGAGGATCTTCACGCGGCGGATCTGGGCAAAGCCGGGGAAATCCGACAGTCTGCCGTTGATACGCTTGAGCACCAGCTTTTCGACAAAGCGGTCGGTCAATGTGTCGGGGTCCTCGGGATCCATGTCGAACTCGCGCATCAGCGCGGCAAAGGCTTCCGGCTCGACCACCACCAGGGCGGCGAGTTGAGACTGCCCCTCGCCGAGAATCATTACTTGATCCACCAGTGGGTCGAGCCCGATGGCCGACTCCATCGCCGCCGGCGGCACCTTTTCGCCGTTGGCCATGACGATGATGTCCTTGAGCCGGCCGGTGATGCGGATATGCCCGTCCGGGTCGATCGCCGCCTGGTCGCCAGTGTGCAGCCAGCCATTGGCGTCGATCGCCTCGGCGGTGGCCTCGTCGTTCTTCCAGTAGCCGCGCATCACGCCAGCGCTTTTCACCATCAGCTCGTTCCGCTCGCCCAGGCGCACCTCCACCCCTTCCAGCGGCGTGCCGATGGTTTCGGGGCGGTTGTCCTCGGGGCGGTTGACCGACACCACCGGGCTGGCCTCGGTCAGCCCGTAACCCTGCAGTACTGGCACGCCGATGCCGGTGAACACCCGCGCCAGTTCCGGCGACAACGGCGCGCCACCGCAAATGGCAAAGCGCAGTCGGCCGCCGAGACGCTGCCGCAGGGTGCAGGCCACCAAGCGATTAAACAGAGGCCAGAGTGCGGCCCGCGTCGCACTCCCATCGCGCCCCTGCCGGCGCTCGAAGCGTGCGCTGCCGACCTCCACCGTGCGATGAAACAACCACTGGGCCAGCCCACCTTTCTTCTTCAACGCCGTGCCGATACGGGCATAGACGCGCTCGTAGACGCGCGGCACCGAAATGAGCAACGTGGGCTGGATGATGCCGAGATCCTCAGCCAGTTGCTGCACCGAACGGGCGAAGGCCACCGTCGAACCGCAGATCATGGGCAGGTAGTAGCCGCCGGTGCGCTCGAGCGTGTGCGACAGGGGCAGGAAGGAAAGAAACAGGTCGTCGGGGGTGATCGAGGCGACCTGCGAGCAGGCGTAGGCGTTTTCCAGCATGTTGCTGTGAGTGAGCATCACGCCCTTGGCCCGACCGGCCGTGCCCGAGGTGTAGACGATGCTCGCCAGCGCCTGGCCGTCCGACTCGAGTCGCACCGGCTCGCCGCGTGCCCCGAAGGTCCAGTCGGCAAATGACTCGAGCAAACGGTCCTTGGACCCATCCTCGGCCTCCACCGGCGCCAGCGTGATGATCCGTTGCAACGAATCGAAGCCATCACTCACCGCTTCCAATCCACGCCACTGGCGCCGACCGTCGACCACCAGCAGCTTCGCCCGCGTCTCCTGGATGATCCGCGCCACGTTGTGCGGCCGGTCGTCGGTGTACAGCGGCACCGTCACCAGCCCCAGCCCCATCGCGGCCTGGTCGAACAACACCCACTCGCGGGCATTCTTGAGCATGATGGCGACGCGATCCCCGGCCTCCAGCTTGTCGCGGCACAATGCCGCCTGGATGCGCCCCACCTCCCAGGCCATGTCGCTCCAGGTGGTGTCGATCCAGTCCTGGCAGCCGGGATCGTACTGGCGGTAGGCGATCGCCTCCGGCGTGCGCTCGACGCGCTCGAAAAAAAGTCCGCTCAGGTTGACGGCCTGGGCAGGCGTGACGCGGTGATCCGCTTGGGTCGAATTGGGCGAGGACATCATCTTCCTCCGGGGGCTGCATCCTAGTGTGTCCGGAGTGTAACAGCGCCGTTACACGAGGTAACGGCATAGAGTTTTATGGCCCATCAAGCTGCAAAAACCTGTTGCAAGCCGATTTGTCGCCCGCAAAAAAACTCGGTGGCAATGGAGTGGTCCAGCGCAAGAAACTCGCCGAACAGCATGCGGCCGCCGACATCCTTTCAATCGTTCAGATGGTGACCGGGTCGATCTCCTGAGTGATGCTGTCACCACGCCCGATCTCTGCACGACGCAGTTCGTATTCCATCTGCAGGTTCAGCCAAAAGCGCGCCGTGGTGCCGAAGTACCGCGCCAGGCGCAACGCCGTATCCGCAGTCACCCCACGGCGCTCGAGCACGATGTCGTTGATGCGGCTAGGCTGCACCTTCAGTGCCTTGGCCAGTGCATTGGCACTCAGTTCCATCGGCTCGAGATAGTCCTCGCGCAGGATCTCGCCCGGATGGACCGGGCGCATGCCTTTCTTGATTGCCATCAGATCACCCTCCTCTGCATTCAGTGGTAATCCACCACTTCAACGTCTTCCGGCCCATGGTCGGTCCAGCGAAAGCACAGCCGCCATTGAGCATTGACCCGGATGCTGTGCTGCCCGGCACGATCACCAGTCAGTGCCTCCAGCCGATTGCCCGGCGGCGAGGCCAGGTCCTCCAATGCCTCCGCCGCATGCAGTTGAATCAACTTTCGCTCAACGATGCGCCGGATATCTGACCAGCGATGAGATCGGCCGGTCTCGAACAGCTTCTGCGTGTCCCCTGCAGCGAAAGCTCCGTATCATGGATGTAGCTTTATACCGCTTACCGGTAAACAGCAAACAGCTGGTCCGTGTTGGCTAAGTTTTCCCTGGTAAGGGCCTAAGGTTGGCGAATCACCTCACGCGGGAAAACCCCACCGCCCCTTCGTTCCAAACTAGATCTTTCATGGAGAGAACCGGATCAGGTGCCGTTCTGGCCGGGATAATAAGCTGCCGCCCGGGTCACCGTAGCGAGTTCCGCCAACCGCTCGAACAACGTCGCCTCCGGCGCCACCCGCCAGCCATCCGCCAGCCGCCAGGCCCCACGCGCCATCTCGCTGCTGACCTCGACGAACAGCGGCAGGCCATCAGCCTCGCGGAAGGGCTCGATGATGTCGAGCACACGCTCGGCGGCCTCCACGCCGCAGTCGGGCGTGAGTTTCACCGTGACGCACTGGGCGAAGCGGGCGCGGGCCTGGCCCAGCGAATACAGCTTCTTGTGCCGGATGCGCAGGTTGCCGTTGTAGGAGTCGAAGGAAATATCCCCCTCGACGATCACCAACTGGTCGCGCCCCACCCGGTCGGCCAGACCCTCGATGTCGTCGCCCACCAGCCGCATCTCGCCGCGGCCGCGGCCGTCGTCGAGGGTGACGAACAGCTGCTTGTCGCCACTCGCGGTGCGCATGGTGCGCTCGGCCACGCACAGGCCGGCCACGACCGCCGGCTCGCCACGGGCGAATCCCCCACCGGTGGCGGCCGCGGCGGCTTCCGCCTTGTCGGTCAGCCGGTCGAGCCGGCCGGTGATGAAGCGCTCGAGCTCGCCGAGGTACTGGTTGATGGGGTGGCCGGTCAGGTACAGGCCGAGCATGTTCTTCTCGAGGCGCAGCCGTTCGTCGTCCGACCATTCCGGCAAGGGCTTGATCGGGCTGACCACCGCCGTGTCGGGCTCGTCCATGCCGCCGAACAGGTCGCTCATGCCG
>JAABTF010000071.1 GCA_011389965.1 Halothiobacillus sp. | reverse complement strand
CGTTTCCCGGCGACTGTGACGGCGAGAGGTTCCGCGCGCTGGTGGTGACGCTGCTGACCGCTGGTTGCCGCTGCGTTATCGAAGCGCGGCCAGACTTGGCACCCGTGGCGCATTACTCAAGCGAAAAAGACGCGGAGAAGGCGGCATGACGAATACGCTAATTCATAAGCTACCCGAAGGGGAATCACCGCAGCCGATCACCCGGCAGCTATCGACAATCGAAGCCGAGCGCATCCGCTGGCTGTGGATCAATCGGTTTGCACGGGGCAAGCTAAACATGCTGGCCGGCGATCCGAAGCTAGGCAAGAGTCTTATCACCGCCGACCTGACCGCCCGAATCACTGCGGGGCTGGTCTGGCCCGATCTGGCCGGTAATGCACCAGTCGGCAACGTGATATTCGCCAGTGCCGAAGACGACCCCGCCGATACGATCAGGCCGCGTATCGAAGCCGCCGGGGGCGATGTTTCCCGAGTTTTCATTATCTCCAACGTGACCGACCTGGACCGGGACGGCGTGCCGTATGAACGCAGTTTCAATCTGCGCCATGACGGGCACCGGCTGGAACAAGAGATCGAGCGGATCGGCGAGATTATCGCCGTGATTGTGGACCCGGTAACGGCATATCTCGGCGGCACCGACTCGCACAATAACGCCGAGGTTCGAGAACTACTCGCACCGCTGTCTACGCTTGCCGCCGAGCATAACGTCGCCGTCATTGCGGTTAGTCACCTGAACAAGGGATCAGGCACTAACGCCCTGTACCGAGTCTCCGGCAGCCTGGCATTCACCGCAGCCGCGCGCGCGTGCTGGCTGGTAGCAAAAGACCAGGACGATGATGCACGGCGGCTGATGCTGCCGAGCGGTTCCAATATCGCGCCGGATGTTGGCGGGCTGGCTTATCGAATCACCACCACCGACACCGAGGTCGGGCAAGTCCCGGTACTCGAATGGGAGCCGGAGCCGGTAGACGTGGATGCAGCCGACGCACTGACCCCGGACAGCGAAGAGCGCGACGAAAAGAACGAAGCCGCCGAATGGCTCCGGGAGATTCTTTCAAACGGCCCGCTGAAGGCCGCCGAAATAAAGAAGCTGGCGAATGCCGAGGGCTTGGCGTGGCGATCCGTGCAGCGCTGCCGGAAGCAAGCAGGCGTTGAGAGTGTCCGGGCTGGATTCGGCCAGGGATCGCGCTGGTGCATTCGTGCCACCGACACCCCGTCCAAAAACCTTGGCGCGAATGGCGCGAATGCTGAAAACAAAGGCTTTCAGGAACCCCCCGATTCCCATTCGTGCCAATCGCGCCAACAAAAAGACACGGGCACGAATGGCACGGATGACGAGGAGATAGAACTATGAGCGCTGCCGAACTACTCACCGAACTACAGCACCGAGGCGTACAAGTCACCGCCGAAGGCGACCGCTTGAAGATCAGAGGGCCGCGCGGAGCCGTGACCCCGGAATTGCGGGAACGGCTGGCCGCGAGCAAGCCCGATGTTATCGCCGCGCTGAAAATGCCAGTGCGGCCCGAACTTAACCGGGTATGCCGCCGGGCTTGCGCTGGGCTGAATGTTGACCCTGCCCGGCTGGCTTCATTCTTGACGGTTGCCGAAGATCCAGCCTGGTGCACTGAGCGATGCGCGCGACGACTGGCCGAACGGATGGCAGAGGGAATGATCCGATGGAGATTAAACGATGAATGACTTGACTCAATCACACGCACCGCAAATTGCGGCTGAGCACGAGGCCGCGCAGCAACACGCGGACAAAGCTATCGAGCACGCCAAGCGTGCCGGCGCGCTGCTGCTGGAAGTCAAAGCGCAACTTGATCACGGCCAGTTCCTGCCATGGATTGACGATCACCTGAACGTATCCCGTCGGCAAGTGCAGCGGTATATGCGTGCTGCGCAGGGTAAGCCGATGACCGCGCGCCGATTGAAAAGCGACACCGTGTCGCATTTGCCCGACTGGCTGCCTGAGGCCGGCCAATTGGCAAGCGCTGACCTCGGTAATGATGCATGGATCGAGGTACAGGCCCGAGCGCACGCGCCCGAATACTTCCAGTTTCTCATCATCAACGGATTCAATGCAGATTACACCCGGCGCGGGCTTCGGCCCGAGCATGTCGAGGAAATGATTCTTAACACGCTGCCGCGAATGCTGGCAGGCGATGGCCCGCCATGTTTCGATTGGCAATACACGCAGCACACACCCGAGTACTTGGCCAATCAAATCAATTTGCTGGAGCAAGCGGCATGAACGACATGGCGAACAACTCAAACACTACCGAAGGAGAAAGCAGCATGGCTACAAACCAAGACCAAAACGAAATCATCACATACTGGCAGCGAGAAATTGAACGGTTGACCAGGGAACTTTCAAAGGACGCACTAGACGTCGCGGACTGCTTCGAGAAAGAGCGCACCGGAGTGTGCGATGGCGATGGCTCCTGGCATGGTAGCGATGTTTCCGGCTATCTGCGGCACGAGGCTATACCCAGGCTTGGCGATAAAGTCCAGCGCACTTGCCAAGAATTAGAGAATGCAAACGCGCGGCTGCTGGAATGCGAGCGCATCGTGTCGCCGGAGTGCACAGCCCACCGAGCAGACTTAGAGATCCCATTTTGAGGCGAGAACATGAACGGATTACAGCAAACAGACACCTACGCCGCCCTGGCCGGCGACGACTGGAGGTGTCCTGCCCGACAATAGCGAAGTTGACTGGGCTGACCGCGCGGGGGTCGTCGCGGTAGAGGGTTTACAGCCAGTAACGAATATCGCCGCGCCGCGTCAGTAATAGCCGCTTCTACGACACCGTCAGGCGACAGATGTCGCGATACAAACGTGCAACAAAAACACGACCAAGCTGCCGCGACCATTAACTTCCCGGTGCTTCTCATCGCGGGTCGCCAGGATCTGGATCGTGAAAACCTTGTGGCACCGGAGCGGGATCACGGCAACCCGGTAGGTGATGGAGTGGCGGGCCAGATCGGGCATTGGGTCTCGTCGACTACTTCGCCCAGATCGAGTTGATCTGTGTCGCGCTTCAGCAAGCCTCAGCATTCCAGCAGCCGTGCGACTTGGCGCGAGATGGTGTGGGCCAGTTGTGTGCGTTTGGTCGACGTCGGCTCGAGCACCAACTGGAGGCGCAGGCGCGAACCGTTGCGCCGTCTCAAAGATGCCATCCAGGAGCAACGGTTTCGTTTCGTGCACTGTGGTTGCACCGTTTTGGCTATTCGGGCCGGTACTGCCGCCCTTTTTCGACGAGCTGTCCGGTGACGTTGTCGATCCGGTAGTGGGCGATGGTCCCGTCGGCGATGCGCTCGACAACGGCCTTGGCTGTCTCCAGCGGCACCGCGAACCACTCGCTCGGCCGATAGCGCTGGCCCTTACGGTTGCGGAGCAGGACGTTTAATTTCAGATCCTGCAGCATGGCGTGGATCAGGCGCTCGATCGTGTGCGGATCGGCGTTGTAGCAATCATAGGTGGCGACCACTTCGACTGGGGCCTCGAGGTAGGTGGACGAACTCTCGGCGCTGGCGATCCGCTTTTCGACGGTATCCTCGGTGTAGCCGATTTTGAGCACCTCGCCCATGCGGGCCAGTTCGGCATCGTCGCGCAGTGAGCGCAGGATATAGATCGTGCCGCGGCGTCGATCGTGGTGGGATATCCCTCCCATGCGATCTAGGGCCCGGTCGGGGTCGAGGATCACGCGCCGGCCCTGGCGATCCTTCTGCAACGCGCGCTCGAGTGAACGCAGGAGCAGGGCGGCCTCAGTCCCGTTGCCGAATACGACTCGCAGTCGCGGGTTGTAGCGCCCCCCCGCGGTTTCGTCGGGCTGGGCGATGGCGTCCACGAGGCACATTACGCCATCCAGGATGAAGTAATCGCCCACCTCGATCTGGGCGTTGTCCTGGAATCGCTCGGTGTAGCTGCGACCGTCGTCGATTTCGTGCTGGATGTCGCGGAACAGGGTCTCGAACCGCCAGAAGTCTTTGCAGGGCTCGCGCTGGGCAACTTCGTCGGGCGTTTCGCGCTCTTTGCCCGTATCGAAGGTCACGTGGCGGGCCTCGTAGAGCTCCGGGCTGGTGACATCGAGCAGCCCGTCATCATCGTCAAGGATGTCATCAAGGGAGGTGACTTCCTCCGACGGGTCTGGCTTGGACGTGTCCGCCGCTGTCGGGACGGCAGGCTCGCCCGCATCGTCGCCAGCGAGTAGCTGGTGGCGGTCACGGGCCTCGAGATCGGCCCGTTCGGTGCCCGTGCGCCCGCGCAGCGAGGCCAGTCGCCGGCTGAGGGTTTTCTCCTCGGTGGGCCCGTCAGCCGCCGGTTCGCGGCCTTTTTGGTCGACAAACTCGCTGATTTCCTCGAACTTCTCCACGAGGCGTTGCCCGCCCGTCGGCGCGGGGTTGGCCGGCGCGGTATCGAGCAGGCCCTCGTCGTCGTCTGCGAAGACGTCGTCCAGCGAGTGATATGACCGCGGTGCCATGGATCAGGCCCCGCTTGCCTGCTGGGCGCGCTCGCGCTTGCGCCGGCGCAGCCAGGTCAGGCACTCGGCGTAGCGCTGTTCCATGGGATCGGTGGCGTGCTCGTCGGGTTCCCGGCCCTTGTCGCGGATGAACGCCTTCACTTTCGGCCACAGGATCGTGGCCTCTTCCTCGCTCATCGCCACGCGGTTGCCGTGGATCTCGTCGCGGATGGTCTTGAGCACGCTCGGCGTGACTGACTTGCTCAGGATCTCGTAGGCCCCCTGGAAGGGATTGACCTGGTCGATCAGGTCCATGTTTAAGGACTCGATGTGCACGAACTTGTCGGAAACCTTGATGAAGTCCTTGCTGCCGACGCCTTTGGCCTCGGCCTGCTCCCGGGCCCCCGGGCCCGGGATGATCTTCGGGGCTGGTTCGGGCGCGTGCTCGTCGCCGGGACCTTCCTGATCGCCCGTGCTAGCCTCCTGCGAGCCGCTGTCGCCATCGCCTGGCGCGTTGATGACCTTCGCCCCTTCCGGGATCTCCTCGGCGGCATACAGGCCGCCACTGGCCCGCAGCGCCATCTGCGTGACGACGCCCCGGCGGACCTGTTCGACATCCTCGTCGGACAGGTTCGGACTCTGCTCCTTGATCACGCGCTCGAGCACGCCCTGGGTGAGCACTTCGGCGTCGACCTGACCGCTCACGCCGGCGATCGCCTCGTTCTGCTGTAGGAAGTACGTGAGGATGTCGTCGCTGTTGTCGAGCGCCTGCTGGACCTCGGGTGAGGGCTTGCCCCCGCCAACGCCCTCGACCTCGATGCGTCCGTACCCCTGGTCGGGCTCGTTGCGCTGACGCGGGCGGAAGTTGAACGATGGCGCCATGACCTGCTCCATGAGCAGGGAGACGGTGATCGCCTTGAGCATGTTGTTGACGGCGAACTTCACGTCCTCGTCCTCGGCGTCGGGCTGGGCGATGAGGTTCGTGAACTGCGCGTGCGTCTTCCCCTCCGCGTCGCGGGTGGCGCGGCCGATGATCTGGACCACCTCGGTCATCGAGTTGCGGTAGCCGATCGTCAGCACGTGCTCGCACCACGGCCAGTCGAAGCCCTCCTTGGCCATGCCGAGGGCAATGATGATGTCGATATCGTCTTTATCCTCGACCGTGCGCAGGTACTCGAGCACCTCCAGCCGCCGGGGCGTGTCGGTCACTAGGTCGGCGACGCGCAGCATCCGGCCGTCCTGGCCCTCGATCACCAGAATCCCGGTGTCGGTCTCGCGCTCGCGGACGTGGCCGAGCACATCGATCAGGACGTCGGTCTCGGCGTACTTATCCTTTGTCGACTCCCGCGAATTGACGTTCGGGATGTGGATGATGGTCTTCTTGGCCGGGTCGAGGACCTTGTTGATCGCGTCGGTGTAGCGGCCCTGGTAGAAGTGGTAGCCGATGCCGAGTGATTTGAGGTACTTATAGCCGTTGAGCTGCTCGTAGTAGGTGTAGGTCACCTTGCCGAAGCTGACCTCGTC
>JAABTF010000070.1 GCA_011389965.1 Halothiobacillus sp. | reverse complement strand
AAAACGGCCGGCCAGCCTGACGGGCGTTCCGATGGAGGTAATCGATCGAGGTGCGCAACTCGTGAACCAACAGATCGATATCCTGGGTGAGGTAGAAATCCTCGCTCTCGAACAGCTGGGGAATTACCGCCCATTGCTGCCCGCCGGCCTCGACAATCGAGGCAGTCGCCAGTCCCAGCACCCGGCGTCGTGGCCGACCGCTCAAGCCGAGGCGCGCATTCGCACCCAATTGGGTCAGACTCTCGATCAAGGCACGTGCCGAGGTGATCTGGACGTGAGAATCGCCCAGAACGTCCAGCGGCTCGATACCGGTGGCGGCCAGATAGTCTGCCACCTCCGGTGTTTCGGCGATCATGGCCACCGCCACCGCCGGAGTCCGTTGCGCACGGAGGTTCCGCCGCCGGCTGAGCGGATCGATGTCGGAAACGTCCACCAGGCGATGACGCAACAAGCGCCCCACCACCCAGAGGCTCTGTGCCCAGACCAGTGGACGATTTTCGTTGGCTTGCCGTTCCGTCGAGCCGGGGTGAGCACGCTCTGCCTCTAGGTGGCCCGGGGTGACGTAGTAAAGTTCGGGCAACAACGCCTGACCGTCCTCCCGGACCGCCAGCATTTCCAGACGGCGGTCGAGCGACTCGGCCATTTGCCTGTCGCCCCGAAAAATCGCGTTGATCAGCTGAAAGGCGAGAAACAGAGGCCATTCCGATTCGATCCGAGCAAAGGCCTCCAACTCTTGGGGCTCGTAGTGAAGCTTGGCCTCGTCCTCGATCACGGTCTGGTGACCGTCCCGGAGAAAGCGCTTGTAGCCGTATCGGCCAGCCAGTTTCTCCTGGATAGTTGCCTCGATACGCTCAACCATTGCCATGTCATGCACCGCAAATCCGGGGAAACCGGTCACCGCCAACAGGGCCGAGTCGATCTCCTTGGAGCCGGACTCTCTCGGCAGGATGGCCAGCAGACTCTGTTCGACCCGGACGATGTCATCGGCCACGACGTGGATGCGAGTGTGGGCGTCACCTTCGCCGCCGAACAAATCGAAACCGTCCACAGCCTCGAGTGCCGCCAGGACCAACCCCAGTGAACTGGCATTGAGCTCACGCACGCCACGATTAATCTTGTTGCCACGCTCCCAGATGCCGTAATCGGGCGTGACATAGGCGCGCGAAAGGTACCAGACAAGGTTCTGGACAAAGTCGACCTCATCACGGCTTTGCACGATCACCAGACCGCTGACGGTCATCTGCACCAGCATGAGCACGAACAGCGAGGTGGCGTCCAGTTGCAGGTGACCCCATTCGTCATCACCGACAACGGCCTCTCCGGTCGCGGTGTCGTATTTAGCGTGCAAGGCATCGGTGGGGGACAGGCTGTGCTTGAAACGCTCGACCCGGTCGGACTGGCGCATCATGGCGATCAACACGCCGCGCATGTTGCGCACCGTCGCCTGCTCGAGTTCGTAAGCTCGCGCCGAGGAGCGCCCCGTGCGACGAAAGGCCATTCCCAACGACCAGGCACCCAGAATGCTATAGACGTTATCGCGCACCCAGGCATCAGTGTAATCACCATGCGCGGTCACCGCGGTACTCGCCGGCAGCAACCCGGTCAGCGGATGTTGTCGTTCGAGGATATGCCGCCGAACCTCGTCGTACAGTGGATCGAGCAGATAGGCCCCGTCATCCACCGCGGGGGCGCCGGAAAGCCAATGGGAGTGGGAGGGGTCGCTACCTGCAGTCATGGTCGATCACCGAAGTACGGGTCGAGCGGATCGCTCGTGAACCACCCGAGGAGTCCCGGATGGGAATACATGACGAGTATGGGCATTAACCGTCGAGGGGACCAGTGGCTCGGCGCCGGAGGCAAGCCGATCAGTGGCGTGTCGATCCCGGCGAGGCGACGCTGTCGCCGGTGAGCAACTGTTCGACATCGACCCGATCGAATCGATAGAGACTGCCACAAAAATCGCAGCGCACCTCGAGGACCCCGGGGGTTTCCTCGTTGTCCTCCAGCGAGTCCTCGAGCTCCTCACGTCCGAGGCCGGCCAGCATCGCACCGACACCTTCACGCGAGCAGTCGCAGCTGAACTGCACCCGCGCCACGTCATGAATCCGCAGATTCTCCTGGTGGAACAGGCGATGCAGCAGTTCAGGGGCGGTCACGGCCAGCATTTCGGCGCGGCCCTTCTCGCCCACCAGGGTGTCGACCAGCTTGCCGACATGCTCGAACTCGGTGGCCGCCGGGCCGGCCTGGGGGACAATCCCACCGGTCTCCGGCATCTGCTGGACCAGCATGCCGGCTGTGGTTTGCCCGTCGGCAGCCAGCACCAGCCGTGTCGGCAACTGCTCGGACTGCTGGAAATAGCCCTCTATGGCATTCTCCAAGCCTTCGCCGGCAATCGGCACCAGGGACTGGTAGCGGGTGCCCTGGTCCGGCTCGATGGTCAACACCAGCTGGCCCTGCCCCATCAGGTCGGTCAATGTGCCCCCGTTGCCGGGCAGGAGTTCTTCGTCCCACTTGGCCATGCAGCGAAAGCGTCGATCGGATCGCACCTGCACCACCAGCAGGCTCACCGGTCCTCGGCCGGCAAACTGCAGCACCAGCCGCCCCTCGAACTTGAGGCTGGCGACCATCAGCACCGCACCGGCCACCGCCTGTCCCAGCAGGCTGGCCACCGGGGCGGGGTAGGCGTTGTTCTCGATTGCCGCCTGCCAGGTCGATTCCAGTCGCAGGGACACACCGCGCACGCGGCCGTCCTCGAAGGAGAAACGGAACAGCTCGTCTCCCTGGGGCAGCGCGCGCCAGTCGATCGATTCGATCTGGCTCGATTCGTCGTTCATCGCTTACTCACCATCCAGCCGGCGCTTGAGTACGTCGTTGACCGCCTTGGGATTGGCCTTGCCCTTGGCCGCCTTCATCACCTGGCCGACAAAAAAACCGAACAGCTTGTCCTTGCCGCCCCGGTAGGCCTCGACCTGGCCGGGGTTGGCCTCGATCACCTCGTCGACCATGGCCTCGATCGCAGCCGTATCCGAGATCTGCTTCAGACCGCGCGCCTCGATGATTGCGTCCACGGAACCGCCTTCCTCGGCCAAGGCCTCGAAAACCTCGCGGCCGAGCTTATTCGACAGCGTGCCGTCGCCGATCCGTTCCAGCAGGTCGGCCAGCTTGTCGGCATCTACCGGGCAGTCGGCAATCTCGAGCTCCAGGCGGTTGAGCAAGGCGGCCACTTCACCCATCACCCAGTTGGCGGCCAGTTTCGGGTCGATGCCGGCGCGGGCAATCACGGCTTCGAAGTATTCGGCGGTCGCCCGACTGGAGGTCAGTACACCGGCATCGTAGGCACTCAGGCCGAACGCTTTTTGGTAACGCTCCGCCTTGGCGTCGGGCAACTCCGGCAACTCCTTGCGCCAACCATCGATGGTGGCCTGGTCGATCACCACGGGTAACAAATCCGGATCGGGGAAGTAGCGATAGTCGTCCGCCTCTTCCTTGGTCCGCATCAGACGGGTCTCGTCTCGGTCCGGGTCGTAAAGGCGCGTGGCCTGGACCACCTTGCCGCCGGACTCGAGCAGATCGACCTGGCGCTCGATCTCGAACTCGATCGCCCTCTGCAAAAAGCGGAACGAGTTGACGTTCTTGACCTCGGTCCGCGTGCCGAAGGCCTCCTCGCCCACGGGACGCACCGAGACGTTGGCATCGACGCGGAAGGAGCCTTCCTGCATGTTGCCGTCGCAAATGCCCAGGTACTGCACGATCGCGTGGATCTTGCGGGCATAGGCCACGGCTTGTTCCGGGCTGCGCATGTCGGGTTCGGACACGATCTCGATGAGCGGGGTGCCGGCGCGGTTGAGGTCGATGCCCGTCATGCCGTGGAAGTCCTCGTGCAGGGACTTGCCGGCGTCTTCTTCGAGGTGGGCGCGGGTGACGCGCACCGTGTGTTCCTGTGCCTGCTTGCCTTCACCAGTGGTGATGGTCACCGCCCCGCCGACTACGATCGGGCGAGCCAGCTGAGTTATCTGGTAACCCTTGGGCAGGTCCGGATAGAAATAGTTCTTGCGATCGAAGCTCGACACGGGAGCGACCTGGGCATCGATCGCCAGGCCGAACAGGGCCGCCATACGGATAGCGCCCTCGTTGAGCACCGGCAAGACGCCCGGCAGACCCAGGTCGATGGCAGATGCCTGGGCATTGGGCTCGGCGCCGAAGGCGGTCGAGGCGCCGGAGAAAATCTTGGCACGGGTGGCCAACTGGGCATGGATTTCCAGGCCGATGACCGTTTCCCAGCCCGAAGGGATTGCGTATTGACTCATGCGTGCGGTCCCTACCCTTCGCGTTATTGGTTGGAGGAATCGACAGCGATCGACGGCATGCGCTCGTGCCAGTCCACCCGCTGCTGGTATTGGTGCGCGATATTGAGAAGACGCGCCTCGTCGAAGTGCCTGCCGATCAGTTGCAGACCGACCGGGCGACCGCCGACAAACCCGGCCGGCACCGACATTCCCGGCAACCCCGCGAGGTTGACCGGGATGGTGAAGATGTCCTCGAGGTACATCTTGGCCGGATCGCTACTGTGGGCACCACGGTCGAAGGCAGTCGTCGGCGTCACCGGACCGGCGATGACGTCACATTGCTCTAAGGCTCGCTCGAAATGCTCGGCCACCAGGCGCCGTGCTTTCTGGGCCCGGAGGTAGAACGCATCGTAATAGCCGGCCGACAGCGCGTAGGTACCCACGAGAATGCGGCGCTTGACCTCGGCACCGAAGCCTTCCGAGCGGCTGCGCTCGTAGAGATCCTTGAGGTCTTTTGGGTCCTCGCAGCGATAGCCGAAGCGCACGCCGTCGAAACGCGACAGGTTCGAGGAGGCCTCGGCCGGGGCGAGCAGGTAGTAGGCGGCCAGCGCCAGGTCGGCATCCGGGAGGTCGATCTCCACCGGCTCGGCACCGGCGGCACGCAACTCCTCGATTGCCGCCTGAACGACATCGCCCACCGCCGGGTCCAGCGCCTCGGAGAACCACTGTTTCGGAACCCCCACTCGCAAACCGGCGATCGAATCGTCGAGCGCGGCGGAGTAATCCGGCACGGGACGGTCCACCGACGTGGAGTCGTGCGGATCGAATCCCGCCATCTCGCCAAGCACCTCTGCGCAATCGGCAGCGCTCTTCGCCAGCACGCCGCCCTGATCGAAGCTCGAGGCGTAGGCGATCATGCCAAAGCGTGACACCCGACCATAGGTGGGCTTGATACCGGTCACACCGCAGAAGGCTGCGGGTTGCCGGATCGAACCGCCGGTATCGGTACCGGTGGCGAAGGGGACCAGTCGGGCAGCCACGGCTGCGGCCGAACCACCGGAGGAACCACCCGGCACTGCCTTTTCATCCCAGGGGTTGGCCACCGCGCCGAAATGACTGTTCTCGTTGGACGACCCCATGGCGAACTCGTCCATGTTGGCCTTGCCCAGCAACACCGCCCCCGAGCGGCTGAGCTTGTCATGCACGGTCGCATCGTAGGGCGCGACCCAGTCCGCCAGCATGCGTGAGCCGCAGGTGGTCCGGGTGCCGCGGGCGCAGAAGATGTCCTTGTGCACGTAGGGGATGCCGGCAAGCCGTCCACCAGCGTCTGCCGATTCCACGGGGTCGACCCGGCTGATCAGGCTGTTGAGTCTGGGGTCGATCGCCTCGATGCGGGCCGCGAAGGCCGAGATCAACTCGGTCGCACGCACATCGCCGGACTCGAGACGACGGCGCAGCTGAGCGATCGATGAATTGGTCAGTTCGGCATCGCCGGAAGCGGGTTGTTGCGAGTTACTGGACACGAAATGACTTCCCGATGTTCAGTGGTGTCGTGAATGACAGGAGTTGATGCCCGGCCAGGCGGGTGGGCTACCTGAGGGCCTATTCGATGACTTTGGGGACGAGGAACAGCCCGTTTTCCCGCGCCGGGGCGCCGGTCATCAGCGTCTCGCGCTGATCAACTTCACTGACCACGTCGGCCCGCAGGAACTGGGTCTGGTCGAGCGGATGCGCCATCGGCTCCAACTCGTTCAAGCGCGGGT
>JAABTF010000069.1 GCA_011389965.1 Halothiobacillus sp. | reverse complement strand
TGCTCTTCCGATCTGCCAGCCGTCGTCGAGCAGCTGACGGGTCATTTCCAGACCGATGCCTCGGTTTGTTCCGGTGATCAGGGCGGTCTTCATAAACGTCTCTCCTGTGGTTTTTCAGGGTCTGTGTTCGTCACTCGGCCAGCCGGAACACGAGCTTGCCCTCCTCGACCTGAACGGACTCCACTCCGTCGGCCAGGGACTGCCAGAAGCCCGGCTCGCTGCCGAATTCCTCGACCAGGTCGACGCCCCGGAGCCCGCCGATCCAGGCATTCGGCAGCGGTACGCCCCACAGGCTCACGCCCGTGACGATGACTGCGAGTCGCGATCCGTCGGGGGTGATGGTTTGTCGGACTTCCGCGCCGGCATTGAGGCGTAGTGTCTGGCCGCCCAGAAAGGGAAAGTCCGGCGGCAGTGGGACCAATAATTTTACGCTAATGAGGTCTTCGGACAGGTCGATGGCCAGACGCCGCGCGAGCTGCGGGTCGCGAGCGATGATGGCATTGAGCTCGCGCTCGTCGAACCGGACCTCGCGCGGGGCATCCTTTTCGCCGTACGCCTCGGGTTTGAGCCGGCCCCGGGCATCGAACTCCTCTGGTCGAGCGGCGAACCGATCTGCCCTGCGGGGTGGGGCTCGATCCGCTCGAATCCCGACGGTGGCAAGCTTGTCCTCAAGGACCTGCTGTTCGGTCGCGTCCAATTTGACCGGTTCGAACTGGTCGGTGAACAGCACATAGCGAACCACCAACGCCCCGCCGACCAAGGTCACCAACATAGTGATCATCACGATCAGCGTTACGCCCAGGCAGCCGATGCCTCGCCTTGGCGGTGGCGCTGCATTCGGGTGTTTGTCGCCCGCGTTGCCTGTTGGGTCGGTCATGCGGCACCTCCTGCGCGGCCCAGTTTGAACCGCAGAGTAGCATGCGCGTTATTCAGTCGCCGGTGGGCGGGACAAGCCGAGCGATGGTGGTCACCACGAGCAGCGTGACGACCAGAGTGGGTGCGAAAGGCTGGTCGAGGGCGAGAGCGACGGCGAATGCGAGAAGATAACTCAGCAGCCCGAAGACCACCGCGCCGATCGATGCCCGGCGCCAGTTGCCGGCATGGCCGAAGGTGGCCCACGCCGGCAGGAATACCAGGGCGAAGGTGGCCATCAGTCCGATGGACAGGGTTCCCGCGGCGAGCACGATGGCGATCAGCGCGTCGGCCAGCACACTGAGGCGTTGGCGTTGTTTTCCCTCAGCCCGCGTCGTGGCGGGCAGGAGTCGCGAGGCCAGTTCGTTGCGGTTGATACGCGTACGTAGCACCAAGGTGAATCCGAGCAGAGCGATGGCAACGCCCAATTCAATGGGTCCGGTGAAATAGAGCTGCCCCTCGATCAACTGCCGGGCCAGGGTTTCGCCCAGCGTACTATTCGCCGCGATCAGCAGGGTGATTGCCCAGCCGGCGAGAATCAGCCAGGCATAGGCCGAATTACCGGTCCCGGGCAGGTGGCGACCCAGCATGCCCGCCACAGCCAGGGCGCCGGCGCCAAGCAGCCCGGGCAACGAGAAGGAAAGGGCCAGGATTGCCCCGGCTCCGGCGAGATGTCCCACGGCCAAGGCGGCCAGCCACTCGTCGCGCAGTCGCAACCAGACCCCGACCAGCGGCAACAGGATGGCCAGTGTCAGCCCGGTGGCAAACGGCAGGGCGAAGAGTTCAGCCATTGCCGTGCTCCGGCATGGCAACTAGGCGGTGGCAATCGTTCGTCAGCAGTTCCGGGTCGTGGCTGACCAGGAGAAGACTGCGACCCACGGGGCGGTCACGCAGCAGCCGTTGAAGGATGGCCCGCGAGGTGTCATCGAGGTTGTTGCTGGGCTCGTCGAGGAGCACCAGATCGGCAGGGGCGGTCAGCCCGGCCCAGATGCGCAGTAGCTGACGCTGCCCCCCGCTGAGGGTGTCGAGTCGCTGATCTAGCCAGTCAGAGACTGGCGCTGGCGGGGCGGCGTCGGCGTCCGCCAGATCGAGAAAATCGCGGCCACTGACAGGCAGGTCGTTATCTGGACGCCCGGACTGTTCGACAAGTTGAAGGCGCGTGCCGGCAGCCAGATGAATGCTGCCGGCCAGGATCGGGGTCCGGCCGGTGATCGCCGCGAGCAGAGTGGACTTGCCCGCCCCGTTCGGGCCGGTCAGGGCGACTGCCTCGCCGGTATCCACGCAGAGCGAAACCGGACCGATCCGGGGTTCGCGACGCCCCGAGGGGGCGGTGATCACCTCATGCAATGACAGGAGCATCTAGGACCCTGTCGCCAGCGCGGTGACCCAGTTGTCAATCAATTCGAGCCACGCATCGAACGTCGGCGATTGCGGCTCCGTGTATCGCTGTCGGACGGGCCAACCGAGGGTGTTGGCCAGTTTGCGGGGGGCTCGCTCCGAGTGGTAGGGCGCGTGGATGATCACCCCGTCCCGGCCAGCGAGTGTCTCGGCCAGTTCCTGGATGTGCCGCGCGGTCGGGGGCACGCCTGGAACCGGCTCCAGGTAACCGAGCGTGGGTAGGTCCAGCCAGTCCATCAGGTAGCGGGTGTCGGCGTGATGAAACACGGCGCCGGGTGCACTTTCCGTGCGCGCCCGCCAATCGGGCAGCCGGGCTTCGATGCGCGCGACCGCGCGCTTCGCGTTCTCGCGGTAATGCGGCGCCCCGGCCGGGTCGAGGCTCGCTAGCCGATCGGCCAGCGCCGGCAGCAGGTCGAGCATGCGGCGAGGGTCGAGATTGAAATGGGGGTCGCCGGTGGCGTGGACATGCCCGCCGCCGCTCTCGCCAACGTCGAGCAGGTGGAGGTGCTCGGCAGCTTCGAAGTAGCCCGACTGGCCGGGCTGGATCACCGGGTTGGCGGCACGCTTGACCGCCACCGGCAACCAGCCGGCCTCCAGTTCGGCACCCACCGAGATCACCAGATCGGCCCGCCGCAAATCGCGCATCATGGAGGGCTTGGCTTGCAGAAAGTGTGCGTCCCGGTCCGGCGGGGCCAGAACGCTCAGATCGATGCGCTGACCGCCGACGCCGGAGACAAGCGCGCCCATGCTGTTGGTGGTGGCGATGACGCGCAGGTCGGCGGCTTGGAGCGAGGCTGGCAGCAGGAAAACCAGCGATGTGATCAGTCGTTTGAGCATTGTTCGCTTACCTCAGAAGCTGTGCGCGGCATGAGCGCCGAGGCTCATCTGGTATTGCAGGTAGAACTGGGTGTAGTCCTCGCGGTGGTCATCAAAGGCGCCACTCACCTGGGCGACCTGCGCGCGAATGCGACTGGTTTCGCTCAAGTGCCAAGTGGCCGCAGCGGTCCAGCGCTGGCTCTCGTCGTAGTCGGCGTCGACCGCCGGGCGCGGGCCGCGCGTCTCGTTGGTAAAGCCGACGGCAGCGTAGCGCAGACCGACCTCCCAGCGCGGCGCGATGCCGTAGGTTGCCTGGACATACAGGCCGTCCTCGGAGAAGTCGCGCGCCTCGCCGATCACGCCTGGGTTGCTCTCGTGGTGGGCGACCTCGAGGTTCTTGTCCACCCAGAGGTACTCGCCGGAGACGCGCCAGTCGCCCTGGCCGTAGGCCCGGCCGGAATCGTACTTGTATACCGCATCGATCCCCCACAAACGGGCATCGCCGTCGAGGCCGTGCTCCTCCGGTTCGCCATGGTGGTGCATTGCCTGGTGGCTGCGGAAAAAAGCTGCCGAGGCGCCCAGCTGCAAGGCGTGATCGTAGCCGAGGTCCGGTGACCACTTGGCAAATGCGGTCCACAGCCGCGGGGCCTTGTCGCGGTCGGGCAGCTCGTCGGCATGCTCGGCCTCGGTGCCCAGACGCTCGTTGTTGTCGCCCTGGAAGGCCTCGATGCCGAACAGGGTGTAGTGATCCCAGGCCGGCAGCCAGGTCAGTTGCAGCCCGGTGTCCGACAGGCCGTGCGTACCCAGCAGTGTGCGGTAGGCCAAATTTTGGTCGACGAAATCCCAGCTGTGAGGATGCTTCTCGTTGGTGTAGCCGATGCCCGAATAGAACTTGCCCGCCTTTAGCCGGAGGCCGGCGGGGAGGCCGGTGGTCATGAAGAATGCCTCCTCGAGCTCGACGTCGCCCTCGTCGGAGATGGCGACGTTAAGGCGCGCGTCGAACATCCCGTCGACGCTGCCGCTGAGCACCACCTCGGTGTGGCGCAGGTTGAAGCCCTGCTCCAGACCATGCTCATGGCCCTCGGCGTGACCATGCGCGTCGAAGATCCCGGCGGTCTCGCCGAGCATCTCGTCACCGCTGCCGTCGAGGCTATCGTCGTAGTAGACGCCGTCGAGGATCACGGAGACCTTTGGGCTAAAGGGTAAGGCAGTTTCCTCAGCGACCGCGGTGGGGATGGCGGCCAGAGTGGAAGCGCCCAGCAGGGCAGGCAACAGGAGTCGATGGTGAGGGCTGTTTTTCATGGCTGGATTCTTCTAGCGATGGGGGAACGATTTATTAAGCCCAAATGTTATAACATAACATAAGTCGTCTGAAGGGCCCCGCCACGCGGCTGCACTCCGGGATCGATGCGTTGTGCATCCCGCAATCGCGGGAAGTGTTTTCGAACAGCCGATCAGGCCGCCGTCCAGCTCTCGAGGCAGTAGCTTCGATGGATGTCGGTTTGAGTGATCGTGATCTCGGTCTGATCGCTGCTTTTCGCGAACATCGGGGGGTTCTGTCGAGCACCCCGAAATGGTTCGCGGAAAACGTTACAGGACCACGTCGAGCCGGCCTTGGGCTTGTTGGAAGCGGACGGTTCCCGTGGGATGAGAGCCGCGCGGCTGAACATTGTCGCGGCTTTGCGCTGGTCGCCGACAAGGAGTGGGCCCCTCTCTGCGTACCCGTGAGTCGAGCGACCGCATCGCCGAGATGATCGATTCGCTGAAGACGATTGCTGCTCCAGGAGGCCGCCGAGCTGATGACCGATTCGAGCGAATATGCCGTGCGCACTCTGCAGGAGGCCGAGCAGGCCGGTGGGCAGCTCAAGGAAATCGACCAGGCAGTCGGCAAGATCCGCGACATGAACGGTCGGATCGCGGCGGCCGCACAGTCGCAACGAGACGAGGCGCAGGATCTCGGTTCGGCATTGCAGGAAATCGCCGTGCTAGCGGGTGAGGCGATCGAGGTCAGTCGGGATAACGAGCGCATGGGGGTGCCATGCGCGAACAGTCCGACGAACTGGGAGCGCTGGTGGGACGGTTCCGGCTCTCCTGAGCCGTGCGGCCCGATTGGCTGCCTGGCTGTCGGGCCTGGATACGCAAAGGCCGCGCCACCGGGTTCCGGTCAGCGCGGCCTTCTTCATTCCGAAGTCCAAGAGACGATTCAGCTACTTGGGCTTGTCCAGCAGCAGTGAGCGCTTCATCTTCTTGGGCAGCGGCAGCCCCATCAGTTCGAGCACGGTCGCCGCGATGTTGGCGATGCCACCGCCGTTGCGCAGGCGCACGGGGGTTTCGTCGATGACCAGGCAGGGGACCGGGTAGGTGGTGTGCTGGGTGTGCGGGTCGCCGGTGATCGGATCGATCATTTCGTCGCAGTTGCCATGGTCGGCGGTCACGATGATCGAGTAATCCTCATCAAGGGCGGCGTCCACGAGTCGTCCCACTTCCAGGTCAACGGTCTCCATGGCCTTGATGACGGAATCGCGCACGGCGGTATGGCCGACCATGTCACCGTTGGCAAAATTCACCAGCACAAATCCGTATTGCTGGGCGCGCACCGCATCGATGGTGGCATCAGCGACCTCGTGGGCACTCATCTCCGGCTGCAGGTCGTAGGTGGCGACCTTGGGCGAGGGCACCATCACCCGGTCCTCGCCGGCGAAGGTCTCCTCCTTGCCGCCGTTGAAGAAGAAGGTGACGTGGGCGTACTTCTCGGTCTCGGCGCAGTGGAACTGCTTGATGCCGGCCTGGCTGATGGCCTCGGCCAGCACGTTTTTCGGGCGCTCCGGCGGAAAGCCGATCGGCGAGAGGAAGCGCGGGTCGTACTCGGTCAGGCAAGTGACCGTTACCGGTTCGTAGTCGCCGCGATCGAAGCCCGAGAATTCCGGTTGGCCCAGAGCTTCGGTCAGCTGGCGGGGCCGATCGTTGCGGAAATTGAAGAAGATCATCGCGTCATCGGGCCGCAGGGGCTCGAAGGCGTCGAGCGCCGCCGGGCGGATGAACTCGTCGGTCTGGTCGGCCTCG
>JAABTF010000030.1 GCA_011389965.1 Halothiobacillus sp. | reverse complement strand
CCAGAAATCAGTTATCAGCGGGGGGGGTAGAAGGTGATGTACCCCTGATACCTGGCCTCTTCATCCTGCTTTCTCGGATCAATCCGCCAGCGCCCGCAACACCGCCGGCGGCAGGGCCCAGACCAGCTGGCCGTTGCCGTATCCCACGGCATTGTCGAAGCGGATCAGCATCATGCCGCCCTTCTTCAGCGGCATATTGCCCTGGGCACGACCGCTGACCAGGCATTCGCAAATCTGACCCAACGTCGGCTCGTGACCGACCACCGCCATGCCGTCGATCCGCGGTTGCTTGCGCAGCCACTCGATCGCCGTGCTGATGGGGGCGTCCGGTGAGAAGGCCCCTTCCCGCTCGGCCTCGCGCACCTCGAGAGCGGGGGCCACGATGTCGGCAGTCTGAGTCGCTCGTCTCGCCGGGCTGGTGATCAGTCGCTCGATCGGCAGTGCCAGAGTGGTCAATCCACGCGCGGCCATCTGCATGCGCTCGATGCCACGCTTGGTCAATGGTCGCTGCTCGTCCGGCAACCCTTCCCCGGCAAAGTCCTCGCGGCTTTGTGCCGCGGCGTGTCGGATGATCAACAGATCCATGCTCAATTACTCGCTGGCCGGCCGCACTGGGCGGCATGGGCAAAATGGTCGGGTCAGATGCTGCACCGGGCCGTGCTACCGGATTATGACAACATGACACCAAAGTAGTGGACACCCCCGGCACGCCGAGGTTCGTCTGCGCTATAGTGAGCGCCGAATACGTTCTTATCTTGGGGAGACCGCATGGAAGGCAGTCAACAACAGGGAAGCGCCGAGCGCCGCCCGCCCGGCCGAGCACATCGTTCGGCCGGGCCGCAGGGCACACAGCTCTTTCAGGCCGACAAGCTCCGCGAACAGGCCGAGCAGGCCCAGCCGGATTCCGGCGAGCGGGCCTCGGTCGCCGAGCCCGTACTCGAGGGTAACAGCCCGAGTCTCGGGGGGCGGCGCCACACATTGCGCGCCGGGCGACAGACGATCGGGCGACGCGGCGACAACGACATCATCGTCGATGATCCCAGCGTGTCCTCTTCACATGCCTGGATCCTGAATCAGCAAGGCCAGCACGTGATCATGAACATGCTGTCGACCAACGGCACCTTCGTGAACGACAAGCGCGTCCACGAAGCCACGCTCAAGCACGGCGACCGCATCCGCCTGGGCCAGGCAGAGTTCACCTTCCTGACGCGTGAAGCGGGCGAAGGCCGCATCGGTGCGCGCCACTGGCTGGTGGGCGCCCTGCTGATCACCGCCATGTTCGCCGCGCTGTACCTGATCTGGTACTGATCAGCTCGTGACCACCCTGCCCGAACACATCGGCCGCTACCGCGTGGAGGGGGTCCTCGGCAAAGGCGCGATGTCGATCATCTATGCCGGCTTCGACCCGAGCATCAACCGTCACCTGGCGATCAAGTGCCTCAAGGACGAAGTGGCGCGTGACGCCTCCTACCGGCGGCGATTCCTCACCGAGGCCCGTGCCGCCGGCAACCTGACGCACCCCAACATCGTCACCATCTACGACGTCGGACAGGCCGACGGCCATCCCTACATCGCGCTCGAACGACTGCGCGGCGAGACCCTCGCCGAGCACGTCGACCGCGAGGGCTTCCCGCCGGTTTCGGTGGTGATCGACCTGGTCGGCCAGATCGCCGCGGCACTCGACTTCGCCCACCGACACGGTGTGGTTCACCACGACATCAAGCCGGAAAACATCATCCTGGTCGAGGGCCGCACCCACGCGAAGGTCAACGACTTCGGCGTGGCGCGAGTCGCCGACAGCGAGGAGGTGCACGACGGCACGGTCGCCGGCACCCCCGCCTACATGGCGCCGGAACAGTTGCGCGGCGCTGCGACCGACGGCCGCAGCGACCTGTTCTCGCTGGGCGTGCTGCTGTTCTGGCTCCTCACGGGGGAAAAGCCATGGCGCGAGTCGGAAATCGACCGGCTGATGGCCGAGCGTCACGACAATCCTCAGCCAACGCTGGCCCCGCGCGACCCGACCACGCCCGAGGTGCTGCTAGAGATCACCCGCAGCCTGCTGCAACCCGATCCCGACCAACGCTACCAGCATGGCCACGAGGTGATCGACGACCTGCGCCACGCGCAGCGGGAACTCGAACGCCTACGGGCCGATCCGGTCGCCATGCGCATCCTGCCGATGCGGGTGCGCTGGGCCGCGATCCTGGGGACGATCCTCACCCTGACGCTCCTGGCGGGCCTGGCGGCGGTCTACGTCAAGCAGAACCAGGCGATCACCGGACTGGCACTGGATTACGGCGCCTCGCTGGGACGCACCATTGCCAATGAATCGGCCGAGGATCTCCTGCTCGACGATCGGGTGGCCGTGCGTGCGCTGGTCGCCGACATGGCGCGCAACGACCAGATCCGCTACCTGGCGGTCGCCAACCGCGAAGGCCGGGTGGTCGCCAGCGGTCAACCGACAGAAGTGGGCATGCCCTTGCCCGCCCAACCCGAGGAACGGCACCGCTCGTTGCAAGACGGCATCGTCAACTACCGGGGCACCAACGGCTCGGCGGGATTGCAGGAGGATATGCTGCTGTTCGACGTCCCCATCCGTTACCAGTCCCATCCCATCGGCACGTTGCGACTGGGTGTCGACGGATCGCGACTCGAGGCGGCCAACCGCACCACGCTGACCGCCATGCTGGCCGCCTTGCTCGCCACGCTGGTCGTGGTGGTCGGTGCCGCCTGGTGGCTGTTCCAGCGGATGCTCACACCGATAAATGTCCTGCGTGATGCCCTGCTGCACGTCGCCAGGGGCAAGTGGGGCCATCGCATTCGCCTGGTGCGTCGCGACGAGTTCGGCCGCCTGTTCGCCGCCTTCAACCTGATGAGCGAGGCCCTGGACCGCCAACCGAGCGAGCCGCGGACGCGTCAGGACGCCCGGCCCCCTGCGGTCGAGCAGGAACCCACCCGCGTGCTCAAGCCGCGGGACGATAGCCGCTAATCCGGGGAGTCTGCCGCTCAGAGTTGCTCTAGCCGCCGTTGCAACTCGCGCGCCCGCGCCCGGTAGCTTTGCGCTGGCTCGAACTGCGGATCGATGCCCAGCACTCGATCCCACAGGGCAATCGCCTCGGCCAGATCCTGGTTGCGGTAGCGCAGGATGGCGCGCTGGTGATAATCGTCGACCAGCTGTTCACGCAGCGCCTCGGCGCGCCTGGCCGCGGGTTCCAGATCCGGATCAAGGTCCAGTGCCGCCTCATAGCGTGCCAGGGCCGCCTCCGTACGCCCCTTCGACTGCAGATCGGCGGCCTCGCGCTGCAGCCGTTCCGGCGGCGGGGTCTCGGCAGCGCTCGCAGGTCCGTAGGCGGCCATGGGCTCGTCCGGCAAAGCCAGGGCCGCCGCCGTCTGGCGTGACGGCACCGGCGCGGCCGACAGCCGCCTGACGGCCGGCTGTCCCTTGGCCGGCATGTCCTCCTCGTCGCCTGACGTGCGGGAGCCCGCCGTCTGTGTGGCATCTCCGGGCAGGCGCAGCACCTCGCCGACGCGCAGGTCCGAGGGATCGGTCGAGCCGTTGTAGCGGGCCAAGATCAGGAACAGGCCGGCATCGCCCAAATGACGGGCGGCCAGCGCACTGTAGGAGTCGCCGGGCTGGACAACGTAGCGGTGAGACATCCAACCCAGGACCTTTTCCGGATCGGCCTTGAGCTGACGCATGACCGCCCGGGCGACCGCGTCCTCGGGGTGGCGTTCGAGATAGCCTGCCAAGGCCCGCTCGCCCCGGGCATAATCACCGCCCTGCAGATCGGCCAGGATCGAACCCAGCGGGCGCACTTGGGCGGCATTATCCGAGCGGGAAGGCTCGGCGGCATTGGTCTCAACCTCACCCCACTGGGCCTGCTTGAGCTTGGTCTCCAACGCAGCGAGTTGGGCGCAACCTGTCGAACCGAGCGCCAGACCGGCGAACAGCAGGGGCAGCAACGGCGTCAAACTCCGCATCCGACCACTGGGTTTGTCCGACATCATCCACACCTCGTCACTCGCCCGGCGGGGTACCCCGGGCGTTGATTGCAGGAAAGTTCAGCCAAGGGAGCGCCCACCCAGCCAGCGGGCCCAGAAAGGACGCCTCGGGGGAGTGCGGGCAAGGATCAGGGCCAGGTTGTCGCCCGTGTCGCCGCCTCGCTGCCCGGCCCGTGTCAGGCCGGCATGCGCGGCCGCGAACAGATCATCCTCGGCCACCAGACGACCGAGTTCGGCGGTGGTCAGGGTCTCCCATACGCCGTCGCTGCACAGGGCAAAGCCCTGGCCGGGGCGCAAGGCGGCGTAGCCGTGCTCCACCTCCGGCGGCTCTGCGCCGCCCAGCCCCCGTAGCAGGATGTGCTGATCGGGATCGGCAGCCATCTGCTCGGCGGCGATCTCGCCACGATCGACCTTCAACCGCGCCAGGCTGTGGTCCTTGGTCACGCTCAGGCAGCGTCGCCCCCGAAAGTGATAGAGCCGACTGTCGCCGACGTGTGCCCAATGAGCCTGCCCGTCGCGGATCAACAGGGCCACCACGGTGGAATGGGGCTCGGCCGCCACCCAGGCATTGCGCCGACGAATCTCCCGATGGGCCTCCTGGCACAGGGATTCGAGAAACAGGGCGCCGGGCTGGCCGCGCCACTCGCGCGCGTCCCAGAGCTCCCGGGCGGCGTGAATCACGCCCCCCGAGGCCAGTTCGCCAGCGCCGTCGCCACCCATGCCATCGGCCAGCACCATCAGGCAAGTGTCCGCGCGGGCATCGTGGAAACAGATCAGGGCATCCTGCTGAGACGCCCGCCCGCCGGGCGCACGGCCGCAGACCATGCGCGGGAATTCCCTGATCTCGATCTCGCCTTCACTGTCCATGCGTCGGCTTGTCCTCGCTCTTTACTCGCAGTATAGCCGGGTGACCGCGGCCGTCGACACCACGTCAGCCAGCGGCTTCCTGCAGGGCGAGCCACTGCTCTTCAGCCGCGCTCAGGCGCGCCTTGACCTGGTCACGCTGACCTTGCAGGCGCTCGACCTCGGCCTCGTGCTCGCCGTCGTACAGGCCGGGGTCGGCCAGCGCGGTATCGATGGCGGTCAACTGCTCGCCCAGCCGCTCGACCTCGGTCTCGGCCTTGGCGATGGCGCGCTCATGCTGTTTGCCGGCCTTGTCCCGGGGCTTGCCCCAACTGGACTTGTCCGGCTTGCCGGCTTTCTTCGCCGACTTGGCGGCCGCCGCGTCGTCGGCCTGCTGGCGGTTGTGCGCGCGTCGCCGTTCGGTCACGGCCCGGCGATAATCGTCCAGGTCGCCGTCAAAGGTCACCGCCTCGCCGTCACGCACCCACCAGAAGCGGTCGCAGACCAGCTCGGTGAGGCTCTTGTCGTGCGAGATCACCAGCAAGGCGCCCTCGAACGATTGCAGCGCCTCGGCCAGCGACTCGCGCATGGCCAGGTCCAAGTGGTTGGTCGGTTCGTCGAGGATCAGGAGGTTAGGTGCCTTCCACACCAGCAGCGCCAGGGCCAGCCGGGCCTTTTCGCCACCGGAGAACGGCTCGATCGGCTCGTGGACCCGCTCGCCGACGAAACCGAACCGGCCGAGGAAGTCGCGGCGCTTTTGCGTGGTGCCCTCGTTGCCGGCGACCCGCTCGAGCGCGATCAGCGGGGTGTCACGCGGGTCCAGCTGATCGAGCTGGTGCTGGGTGTAGTAACCCACCTGCACGCCCGGGGCGACAAAGCGATCCCCTCCCAGCCAGGTATCGCCGCCCTCGGCGATCACGCGGATCAGGGTCGTCTTGCCCGCGCCGTTCGCGCCCAGCACGCCGATGCGATCACCGGCCCGGACCTGCAGGTCAACATCGCGCAGCAGCGGCTGGCCGTCATAACCGATCGAGACGTTCTCGAGGGTTACCATCGGGTCGGGCGCACGCTTGGGCGTGGGGAAATAGAAGGAGAAGTCGTCGCGATCCGCGTGGCTCGCGGCGATCACCGGCAGGCGTTCGAGGGCCTTGACGCGGCTCTGCGCGGCGCGCGCCTTGGTCGCCTGGGCACGAAAACGGTCGATGAAGCCCTGCAGGCGCTCGCGTTCCTTGGCCATTTTCTCGGCCAGGGCCTGGTTCTGCATCAGTCGCTCGGCACGCATCTCCTCGAAGTCACTGTAATGGCCGGTGTAGAGATTGAGCGACTGGTTCTCGATGTGGGCGATATGGGTGCAGACGTGATCGAGAAAGTCCCGGTCGTGAGAGACGATGATCAGCGTGCCGGGGTAGGCCACCAGCCAGTCGGCCAGCCAGAACACTGCGTCGAGGTCGAGGTGGTTGGTCGGTTCGTCGAGCAGCAGGATGTCGGATGGCGCGATCAGCGCCCGCGCCAGGTTCAGCCGCATCCGCCAGCCGCCGGAAAAACTCGAGACCGGCCGATCGATACTGTCTGCACCGAAGCCCAGTCCGTCGAGCAGGCGCGCCGCACGCGCACGCGCACTGAATCCGCCGATGGTCTCGAACTCGGGATAGAGCTCGGCCAGTGCCATGCCGTCGTTTTCCGCCTCGGCGGCACGGATGGCGTCATTCAGGCGCGCGTAATCGCCGTCGCCTTCGAGGACGTAATCGACGGCCGAAGTATCGAGCGCAGGGGTTTCCTGCTCCACGGTAGCCATGCGTTGACCGCCGGCACGCTCGATGTCACCGGCATCGGGGGCCAGCTCGCCGGCGAACATTGCCAGCAGGCTGGATTTGCCGGTGCCGTTCTTGCCCACCAGACCCAGGCGCTGGCCCGGCAGCAGAGTGAGATCGGCGTCCTCGAGCAGCAGTTGCGGACCGCGGCGCAGGGAAACGGATTTGAGCTGGATCATCAGCCCTCCATACGGAAGGTTTTGGCCGCATGCGGGCCAAAGCGGCGCGCCGGATTTCGGCGGCACCAAAAAAAGAAAGCCGGGACCCCCGAAAGGAGGCCCCGGCCTAAGAATATGGTCGGAGTGGCAGGATTCGAACCTACGACCCCTACGTCCCGAACGTAGTGCTCTACCAGGCTGAGCTACACTCCGATATGACCGGCGACACCTGCGTGTCAGTGGTCGCGCTGAACGCTTATGTCCGCCAGGGCGGACAAGGCTCGGGAATAGGCACTCTCCGGCAAAACCGAGAGTGCCTGCTTGGCCGCAGCGGCCTCGCGTTCAGCGAGCGCCGAAGTATACGAGAGTGCATCGGTTCGTTCAACCACTTTCAGCACCTCGTCGAGGCGATCGGCCGACTGCGACTCGAGCGCTTCGCGCACCACCTCGGCCCCGGCTGCATCCGCGCGCGCCATGGCGATGATCAGCGGCAGGGTGGGCTTGCCTTCGTTGAGGTCGTCGCCAACGTGCTTGCCGGTCTGGGCCTCGTCGCCGCGGTAATCGAGCACGTCGTCGATCAACTGGAACGCCACGCCCAACCGATAGCCGTAATCGCCCAGGGCCGCCTCGGTGGCCACGTCGCGATCATCCAGCACGGCAGCCAACCGGCAGGCCGCCTCGAACAGCGTGGCGGTCTTGCGCCCTATCACGTCCATGTAGCGCGCCTCGGAGACCGCCGCGTCGCCGATGTTCATCAGCTGCATCACCTCGCCCTCGGCGATGCGGTTGGTGGCCGTGGCCAGGATTTCCATTACCCGTGGCCGGCCGATCTCGACCATCATCTGGAAGGCGCGCGAATAGAGGAAATCACCGGTGAGCACCGACGCGGCATTGCCGAATTGCGCATTGGCGGTATCGCGGCCGCGGCGCAGGGAGGACTCGTCGACCACGTCGTCATGCAGGAGGGTGGCGGTGTGAATGAACTCGACCACCGCCGCCATCTGCGCCGACGCATCCAGATCGGCCGACTCCCCTTGGAGCGCGCGACTGGCGAGCATGTGCAACAGGGGACGAAAACGCTTGCCGCCGGAGTGGACGATGTAGCTGCCCAGTTGGTTGATCAGGGCCACGTCCGAACCGAGTTTTGTCATGATCAGGCCGTTGACGGCCCGCATGTCGGCGTCCATCAGCTCCCGGATCTCGTTCAACTGCATGCTCATCGGATTCGCTCGTTCGCTCCACGGTTGCCGGCGCGCCGGTCAGCGGCCGCCGCCAACCTTACACCAAGGCCCGGCGGCGGACTACCGGAACCAATGGCCGGGCAGCCGCGCGACCAACACCTGCCGCACCGCCGCGAATTCGGCGCGCTCCGGCGAGCGGCGCGGATCGAAGCACCACGACTCCAGCGAGGCGAACGCTGCCAGCCAGGCCTCCGATGCACCACGGCGGGCGAGCCGCTCGCGGGTAACCGGGCGGACCGGGTGAGGCAAGGCCGCCAGTTCCACCAGCAACTGGCGACGCAGCGAGGCGGGCTCGTCGGCTGCCAGCAATCGCTCGCGCGCCGCCCGGCGCGACGCGTAGGCCTGCCAGCGACGCCAAACCCAGCGAGCCGCCGCACCGAGGCCGACCGCCCCCAACAGGCCGACCAGCAACCAGGGCAGGGCCGTCCACAACGCGGCGAAGCGACGTGCCGTGGGTTCCGCCTCCCAGGTCACCTGTTCCGCGGCCAGCCGTGCATAGTCGAGTTCCGCCCCCGGCTCGGCGGCGCGCGGATCGATATAGGGCAGGCGCAAGCCCGGCAGGCGGGCGTCGCGGCGTCCGTCGGCGCCGCCATCGACCGAGGGCAGCAGCGAGATGTTTACCTGCCAGCTCGCCGCCAGCGGCGAGACGCGTTCCGCCGCAGCCGGGGTCTGGGTGGATTCGCCGGAAAAGGCATGGATGTCGGGGGCGTCGAGACGCAATCCGGGCGGGGCGACCAGTTGCGCGCCGATCAGGCGCGAGAGCGCCTCCTCGGACAACCCCTCGCCACGCACGCGAAAGCGCCAGCGGCCGGGCTCGCCGGCGACCAACGGGGCGACTTCCGCCTGCTCGATGATCAGTCCCGGGGTGACCGGGAGGTAAGACGGCAGGTGCGTCGGCAACTCGACCACTTCCAGACGGCGGGCAACCGGCACGAAGGCATACTCGCTCTGTGCCGAGCCCACCACCTCGAAGTCGATACGGCTGAACCGCAATCGCAGTTCGCCCCCACGCAACGCCTGCACCGCCCAGCGATAGTGGCGGCGATCGACCAGTCGGCCATCGATCTCGACCGTGTCGCGGGTCACCGCCAGCGGGCGCGCGTCGATGCCCTCGCCCTCGGGGCGGTGCACCTCGACCTCGCGCAATTGACGTGCCGGATCGAGGACGGTCTGGGTGACCAGGAAGACCTGGCGCTGGACCGGGTCGAGCCGGCTGACCTCGGTGGTGACGATCACGCCCTCGGGCAGGCGGCCGGCGCCCGCCTGGCTGGAGACACGGGCGATGGGAGGCAGGGGCTCGATCGGCCCGAGCTCGACTACCTCGGCAAAACGGTCCGTTTCCCGGTCGGGCTTGGGCAGCGGGATGTCCGCCCGCACCGGGGCGGTGATTACGGCGAGTCCGATCAGCGTCAGGAGCAGGAAGCGCGGTTCAAGACGTCTCATGACCCGTCCTCCCCGGAGAGCCGCTGCTCGACCACCGACTTGTAGGGCTGCTGGCGCAGCAGCCCCTCGATTGCCGGCTGCGGCCGATCCTCGATGCGCTCGAGCTTCTTGCGCGCACCCTGCAGCAGGCCCTCGTTGAGCTGAAACGCCTGGCCGGTCTCGCCCGCGCCGGAAGCCACCGGCCCGCTACCGCCGCCTTCACTCTCGAGGAACTCCTCGCTCATGCGCGCGCCGAGCGTTTCGTCCAAGGGATCGGGCTGCATGGAATCGAACCCTCGGAAACCGGGCTGCTCCTCGTCCGGTCCCTCGCGGGCGGCCTCGATCAGGGAGGCGGCCAGCAGGCGATTGTGTACCGCCGGGTCGTGCTGCGGGTCCAGCAGCAGCACGGCATCGAAGGCGGACACCGCTGCCCGGTAGCGCCCGGCAAGCACCAGCGCGTTGCCCAGATTGAACAGGGCCAGCATGCGTCCTGCGTCATCCACTGCCAGCCAGGACGCCACTTGCAGCCGGTCGATGGCATGGGGATAGTCGGCGCGACGATAGGCTGTCAGCCCGCCGCCGAGTCGGGCGGCGTAGCCGCTCGCCCGGTCGAAGGCCGCCTGGGCCCGAGGGAACTCGCCGGCCTCGAAGGCGGCCCAGGCATCGTCCAGCAGGGCCTCCTGCGCGGCGGCGTCGACTACCGGGGCGGCCTGCGCCACCGTGAACAAAAGCGGTGCGACCAGGATCAGTCCGGTCGCCAGGAGCGTACGGCGCCGTGCGGCCGGACCCCATTCGAACCATAGCTGCAGCGCCAGGGCGACCAGCGCGATCCATAGCGCCAGCACGGCGATGGACTGCTGCTGTTCGAGCGCCCCTTCCGGTGCGGGTGGCGCCGGCAGGGCCGCCAGGGCCTGGACGAGAAAATCGGCGTCCTCGCGCAGCACGCCGGTCTGGCGCGCCACGCCGCCGGTCATATCCGCAATCTCGGCAACACGCGCGAACTGCGGCGTCGAGGTCAGCACATTGTGATCGTCGTCGCGCAGCGGCTGGCCATCGCGATAGAGCCCGGTCTTCTGCGTCGCCATGGTCACGGCGAAGACCGGGATGTCCTGCTCGGCGAGCAGGCCGGCGGCCGCCAGCACGCGGCTGCCCTGTTCGCCGGCAAACTGGCGCGCATCCCCACTGGTAATCCAGACGACGGCACCGCCCTCGAGCGCATCGATGCGCGCCGCCACGGACAGCGCACGATCGGGTCGCGCCGCCAGGCGGGTATCGACCAGCCCCGGCAGCTCGTCGGCATAGAATCCCAGCAGGTCCGAGTCGGGACTGGTCGGCAACAGCACGCCGGCGGTGTCGGAATAGCGCATCAGGCCCATAGGGCGGCCCGGGTCTGCCTCGGCGAGAAGCTCCATCAGCAGGACCGCGCGCCCGATCCGGTCGGGCTCGACGTCCCGGCCGGTCATGGCCGCCGAGCCGTCGACCACGAACAGCACCGGCGCGCGCGCCTCGCCGGCCGTCTGCCCGGGCTCGGGCAGACGTGGGTCGGCCAGGGCCAGCGTGGCGAACAGCCAGAACAGCAGCCACAGCAGACGGGTGGGCCAGGCAGTGGACCAGGCACGCTGTCCCGCGGCCGAACGGCCGCCGGCAAATGCCCAGGGTCGCAGCGACGGGTCGGCGTAGCGGTCCAGCCGCGCGCGACGCAGACGTTTCCAGAGCGCCAGGCCGATCGGCAGCACCAGCAGGGCGAACGCCTCGGGATGCGCCAAGACGGGCCACCCCTCGGCATTCGCCAGCAGGGCCCAGAGAGCGATCAGGCTGTCTACGTGTTCACCCATGCCCTTCTACACCTGCAACCGCGAGTTGAAGAACTGCGCCACCAGCAGCGCGAGCAGGCCTGCGCCCAGAAACCAGCCCAGGAGCGAATGTCGCGTCCGGTGGGTCGGCTGTTCGGCATCCACGGTCTGATGACGCGCCATGGTCTCGGTCACTGCCATGAGGGCGTCGCGGTCGTCAGCGGCGATCGCCTCACCGCCCGACAGCCTCGCCAGGTCCTCGAGGGTGGGCTCGCCACCGGCCACGCCGCCTTCGGCCGGCGCCAGGTTGATGGTGAACAGCTCGATGTTCTCGGCGCGCGCGACGGTCAGCGCCTCGGCCGGTGACATCTCGCCGCCGGTGTTCACGCCGTCGGTCCACACCAGCAGTTGCGGCGGGGCCTCGCCGCGCTCGCGGCGCTGGGCGATATGCTCCATGGCCACCGCCAGTCCATCGCCCAGCGCGGTGGCGCTGCCGTCGAGGCCCGGCTCGAGCTGCTCGATCCAGAAGCCGAGCACCGAATGGTCCCCGGTCTCGGGCACCAAGGTGCCGGCCGAATCGGTCACCACCAACAACGAGAAACGATCGCCCGGATGCGCCTGCAGGAAGGCGAGCAGCGCTTCGCGCATCACGTTCATGCGCGAAACCGGCTCGCCCGCGGCATCGCGAAAATCGCGCGCGGACATGCTGGGGCTGGCGTCGACCAGCAGGACGATCGAGCGTGCCGGCAGGTCGAGGGAGACCGACTCGCCCAGCCAGACCGGCCGGGCCAGGGCCACGATCAAACTGGTCAGGGCAACGAACAGGAACACGATCAGCCAACGCTGGCCGCCCTGCGGGCGCCCGGGCGAGTCCATCCGGCCCAGGGCGGGATGCCGCAGCAACCGCGCCGGAGGACGGGCCAGGATGCGCCGGGACCAGGCGGGATACAGCAAGGGCAGGACAAGCAGCAGCAACAGCACCCAGGGTGAATCGAATCCGATCATCGCGGGCCACCTCCCCGCCAGGCGGCGCGTCGCATCGAGCGCAACTGTTCGGCCAGATCCGCCGCATTACCGGGAAAGCCCGACCCAAAGCGGGCGTGGTCGAGGCGGCGCACCCACTCCGACCAGGGCGGCGCCAACCGGTCGCGGCGAGGCGCGCGTCCCCCGTACTGCCAGCGGGCGATGGCCGTCGCGGTGCGATCCTGCAGCTCGCGTAGCGACGTCACGGCATCCGCCCGGCGCGCGGCACGCTCCAGTCGCGCCAGTCTCAGTACCAGCATCAGATCGCGCCGCCGGCACCACACGTACAGGGCGATGGCTATTCCGACCAGCATCAAGAGCACGACCAACCAGCGCCCGTCGGCCGCCGCACCCTCGAGGGCCGAGGCCGGGCCCGGCCCGCCCGGCTCCAGCCACGGAGCGGTGAAGACGTCCACCAGCCGATCCGGCGCGGTCTCGGGCGGACCGCCCTCCGGGTGTCGCCAATCACGGTATTCGTTCATGCCGCCGTCCCCGAGACCCGCGCCAGGGCGACCGGCACCTCGGCAAGCCAGTCGGCTGGTTCGGCATCCGCCGGGAGCGACAGGAACGCGGCACCCAGTGCCTCGGCCGATTCGCGCCAGCGCGTCAATGTCGCGCGCTGCTCTTGTGCGAACCGATCACGCCAGCGACCGCTGCCCGTGTCCAGCCAGCGCGCGCCGCCGGCTGCCTCGAAGGCGACCAGCCCCATGTCGGGCATGTCGAGTTCGACACGGTCGCTCACCGACACGAAGATCAGGTGCTGCTCGGCCGCCAGCGGCGCCCAATCGATCGCCCGCCCCGGCCCCGTGTCGGACAGGCAGTCGGAGAGCACGATGATCACGGAACCGGAGGGCAGGCGCTGTGCCAGGCGCTGGCGCAGTCCCGCCCAGTCCACCGGCGCGGATTGCTCGCCGGCCTCGCCGGCCGCCTCGGCCAACTCGTTCAACCGTTGCAGGATCGCCGCCTGGCCGGAAACCGGTCCGGCGGCATGGTGGCCGGGACAGAACGCTTCGCCGAGGGCGTGTATCTCGACCGCCAGGGTCTGGCGCAACGCGCCGGCAGCGAAGGCATGCGCGGCCAGCAGCGCCTGCGTCAGCTTGAGTCGGCGATGGGTGCCAAAGCGCATCGCCGCGCCGCAATCGACCACCACGTGGGCCTGGCGCTGGGCGGGCTCGCGATGCACGCGCACCATCGGCTCGTTGGCCCGCGCCGAGATGCGCCAGTCGATGCGTGCGGCCGGCTCGCCCGGCTGGTAGGCGCGCAGTTGCTCGAAATCCAGCCCCTCGCCCAGGCGGCGGGCCAATTGGTCGCCGGACAGGCGTGTAGCCGTGGGGAAACCTTCCTGGACCAGGGCGGGCAGGCGCTCGCCACCCGCCCAGGCCATGGCGACCTCGTCACGGCCGGGCGCGATGGCGGCACACGCCGCGGCGGGCGACGACCCGCCCAACGCGGGCCTGCCGGCCGCACGCCGCAGGAACTCGCCCATCCGGCTGACCAGTCCCCGTGTCACGGCGCCGGAATCAGCTCAAGCAGGCGATCGATGACCGCGTCGCGGGTCAGGCCGCTGACCAAGGCGCGCGGACCAAGGATGATGCGATGGCGCAGGGCATCGTTCGCCAGTTTTATCAGGTCATCGGGAACGACGTAATCGCGCCCTTCGAGGAAGGCGGCCGCCCGGGCGGCCTGCACCCAGGCCAGCGCACCACGCGGCGAGGCGCCGACCAGCACCTGGTCAGCCAGTTCTGGGTCAAGCTCACCGACCCCCCGGGTGCCGGCGACCACGTCGACCACCCAGCGCTGCAGGGCCTCGTCGCAACGCACCTGGCGGACCGATTCGCGCGCGGCGAGCACCTGGTCGACAGTGATATTGCGCGCCTCGCCGACCGGGTTGGTGCCGAGCGTGCCCTCCAGGGTGCGCTTGAGGATGTCGTACTCATCCTCGCGCTCGGGGTAGTCCAGCGACACGTGCAGCATGAAGCGGTCCATCTGCGCCTCGGGCAGCGGGTAGGTGCCCGACTGCTCCAGCGGGTTCTGCGTGGCCATGACCAGAAACAGTTCGGGCAGGTCGCGACTGTGCCCGGCGACCGTGACCTGGCGCTCGGCCATCGCCTCGAGCAGCGCCGACTGGACCTTGGCCGGCGCGCGGTTGATCTCGTCGGCCAGCACGATCTCGTTGAACAGCGGGCCAGGCTCGAAGGTGAACTCACGGGTCTCGGGGTGGTAGATCTCGTTGCCCAGCAGGTCCGCCGGCAGCAGGTCGGGGGTGAACTGGATGCGCTTGAAATGCGCGTGCACACCCTCGGCCAGCGCCTTGATGGCGGTGGTCTTGGCCAGGCCCGGCAGCCCCTCGACCAGCAGATGACCACCGGTGAGCAGGCCGATCAGCAGGCGGTCGACCAAGTCGGTCTGGCCGACGATGTAGTGGCCCAGATGGGCGCGGAGATCCTGGATGGGCATCTGTTCGCTCATGACGCGGCTTTCTCTTCAGTGCTGATCGGCAGGCCCGCCAGCTTCCATTCGGGGAAGCCGGGCTCGAGCCGACGGGTGCGGAATCCGGCCTCGCGCAATCGCGCGACGGCCTCGAAGGAGAAGGTGCAGTAGGGTCCGCGACAGTAGGCGATCACCTCGCGCTCGGGGTCGAGCTCGGCCATGCGCCGTTCGAGATCCTCGATGGTGACATTCATCGCCCCGGGGATATGGCCCGCCTCGTACTCCTCCTCCGGGCGGACATCGATCAGCGTGACCAGCCCCTTGCGGCAGCGCTCCACCAGTTCCTCGGCGGAAACCGGCTCGAGCGCGTCCTTCTCGTGAAGATGGGCATCGACCATCTGGCGCACCTCGGCCAGGTGTCGCTCGCCCACCCGGCGAAACACGTCCAGCAGTTCGACGACGTCGTCCGCGGCGATGGCATAGATCACCTGCTTGCCCTCGCGACGAGCCACCACCAGCCCGGCCTGCTGCATGCGTCGCAGGTGCTGGGAGGCATTGGCCACCGACAGGCCGGCGACGCGGGCCAGGCCGTCCACGGAACGCTCGCCCTGGGCCAGATGCTCGAGCAACTCGAGCCGGCGACCATTGGAGAGCACCTTGCCCAGCCGGGCGAACTGGTCGTTCAACTGCTGCTTGAAGCTCACGGATACCTCTCGTCTGCGCCGTTATCGAGTTATTCAACCACTCAATTGAATTTGCCACAAGAAGGGTCGCACTGAGTGACTGCCGGCTTGACATTCTTTCAATTGAATCATTGAATGAATGTCGAAATTATTTGGAGAACGCATGCGATGAAACAGATCAAGCGACTGATTGCCCTCCCACTGCTGGCGATAGCCCTGACCGCCACGCCCGCCCTGGCGGAGAACGAGGAGCTGGTGGAGGCCATGGAGGGCTACCTGATGTTCGCCCAGTACCACGGCGCGACCATCCGACCCGAGCAAATTCCGGCCGAGGACTGGGAAAACCTCACCATCATAGATACCCGTGATGCCGGACAGTACGAGGAAGACCACATCCCGGGCGCCATCAACATCGAGTGGCGTCGGATCCTCGAGCGCCGCAACGAATTGCCGAACGACGAGCCGGTGCTGGTCTACTGCAACACGGGCACCCTTTCGGCCCAGGCCGGCCTGATGCTGCGCCTGGCGGGCATGGACAACGTCCGCATTCTTCAAGGCGGCTTCGAGGGCTTCAAGGAAGCCGGTGGGTTCGAGGCGAATGCCCGCGCCCAGGACCAGGACACGCCAACGGCCGACTGATCCGAGGGATGTTCATCGCCTCCTGCGCATTTCCGCAGGAGGTCGTCTTGCCAAGCTCACCACCGGCAGAAGTGGTGAATTTGGCAAGACGATAAATTCAACTCAGGACGACGAGGACGAGGGATATTCCATGGACCTGACACACGGCATTGCCGCCAACCGCGGCCAGTTCGTGCAGTTTTTAATGCAGGTGTTTTTTGTTGGCGCACTGGTGGGCATGACCCGCACGGTGCTGCCGGTGCTCTCGGAATCGGATTTCGGCCTGGCCGCCGGGGCGTTCACCACGCTGGCGAGTTTCGTGGTGATCTTCGGCGTCATCAAGGCGACCCTCAACTTGCTCGCCGGACGCCTGTCGGACCGTTACGGGCGCAAGCGCATACTGGTCGCCGGCTGGTTGTTCGCCATCCCGGTGCCGCTTTTGCTCTTGATCGCCGACTCCTGGGGCTGGGTGCTGCTGGCCACGGTATTCCTCGGCATCAACCAGGGGCTGGCGTGGTCGATGGCGCTCAACAGCAAGCTCGACCTGACCCACGCCCATCAGCGCGGGCTGGTCAACGGGGCCAACGAATTCTCCGGTTACGTCGGGGTGGCCGTGGCCGGCTACCTGGCTGCCATCGTTGCCGAACAGCTGGGGGCTCGGGAAGGCCTGTTCTGGTTCGGTTCAGGCGTGATCGTGGTGGCGCTGGCATTTGCCGTCTGGGCCGCCCGCGACACCGTGCCCTGGGCGCATGCCCAGCAGCAATCGAAGCCCGGCGGGCAGCCCTCACCCCTCAGCGGGTTCGGCTTTTTCCTGCACGCCACCTGGGGCAACCGTAGCCTGCTGGCGATCAATCAGGCCGGGCTGGTGGAAAAGTTCACCGACACGATCATCTGGCTGTTCGTGCCGATCCTGCTGGTGGCCCGGGGTGCCGACCTGGTCACCGCCGGCTTTCTGGTGGGCATCTACGGCGTGATCTGGGGCGCCGGACAACTGATCACCGGACCGGCCTCCGACCGGCTGGGCCGCCGAGGCCTGATTGCCTGGGGCATGTGGCTCTGCGGGGCCGGCATCGTCGCCATCGTGCTGAGTCACTCGCCGTGGGTCTGGGGGCTAGCATTGGCGGTCACCGGCGTGGGCATGGCGATGCTCTACCCGACACTGGGCGCGGCGGTGGCCGACCACTGCGAACCGGTCGAGCGGGCCGGCGTGCTGGGCGTCTATCGCTTCTGGCGCGACTTCGGCTATGCCGTGGGCGCGCTGACCTTGGGACTGGTGGCCACCCTCACCGGCGGCATCGAGGCCGGTTTCTGGTTTGTCGGCGCGGCCATGCTGCTGTCGGGGCTGTGGATCGCCCTGGGGTTGGAGTCGACGGACAAACCGAAGTGACGCCCGCGTCGGGTCGTTGACCGGCGGTCGCTCAAAGACTTTCTGGCACTTTGCTTGCAGATGGGTGTGGGCAGGCGCCTTGGACGGCTTCCCGTCAAGGTGGCCTTGTCAACTTTTGACCAAGCGGCCACGCCCACCTTAGCCATTCCCGACACAAGGAGGGAGCCATGCTGCCGTGTCACCGACTTGCCCCCGTCGCGCTGATCGTGGCAATGCTGCCCGTTTTCAGCGCTCAGGCGGCTGAGGTCACCTATCGCTGGGTAAACGACCAGGGTCACACCCAGCTCAGCGACACCCTGCCCACCGGAGCGAGGGCAGGAGGCTATCAGGTCATCGACCCGTCGACCGGGCAGGTTCTGCGCGAGGTTCCACCGCGCAAGACGGCGCAGCAAAAGGCCCGAGAGGCCGCCGAGCGGGAAGCGGCCGAACGGGCGCGACGCCAGGCGGAAGAAACCGCCCGCTACAACCAGGTCCTTCTGTCCCTGTACGGCAGCGTGTCGGACATCGAGCGGGCACGCGACCAACAGCTGACGCGGATGGATGCACACATCCACCAGACACAACGGTCGATCGAGCGCATGAAGGGCATGCTTGAGCGGCGCAAGGACGATGAGGGCTACGCCCGCGACCTCGAGAACCTGAAAGACTCACTGGTCGAACTCCGCAACGAACGCCAGGCCATCGAAGACCGGTTCGAGGCGGATATCCAGCGATTTCGCGCCCTCAACTCCAATGGCTGACGGCCCGCCGGATCAACCGCGGATCAGCGTGCCCACACCCTGATCGGTCAGCAGTTCGAGCAATACGGCGTGCGGCACGCGTCCGTCGATGATCTGCACCGTTTTGACCCCGCCGCGCACGGCATCCAGGGCGAAGTTGATCTTGGGCAGCATGCCGCCATGAATGGTGCCGTCCTCGATCAGGGACTCGACATCATCCGCCGTCAGGCCGGTCAGCAGCTCACCCTGCTTGTCCAGCACCCCCGCGGTATTGGTCAACAGCAGCAACTTCTCTGCCTCGAGCACCTGGGCCACCTTGCTGGCCACCACGTCGGCATTGATGTTGTAGGCCTCGCCATCTTCGCCCACACCGATGGGCGCGATCACCGGAATCACGTCGGAGGCGTCCAGGGTGTGCAGGATGCCTGCGTCGATGGAGGCCACCTCGCCGACGTGGCCGATATCGATGATCTCCGGCTCGTCGAACTCGGGGTTCTTGCGGGTCACCTTGAGCTTGCGCGCCCGCAGCAGCCCCGCATCCCGACCGGTCAAACCCACGGCCCGACCGCCATGCCGGTTGATCAGGGCGACGATGTCCTTGTTGACCAACCCGCCGAGCACCATCTGCACCACGTCCATGGTCTCGCGGTCGGTGACCCGCATGCCCTCGACGAATTCGCCTTCCTTGCCCAGCCGCTTGAGCACCTCGTTGATCTGCGGCCCACCGCCGTGAACGATCACGGGGTTCAGCCCCACCTGCTTGAGCAGCACGATGTTGCGGGCAAAGGCGTCCTTGAGGTCATCGTCGACCATGGCATTGCCGCCAAACTTGATCACCACAGTCTTGTCGAACAGGCGCTGGATGTAGGGCAGCGCCTCCATCAACACGTCGGCAGTCAGGGCAGGATCGAATCGGGGCATATCGGGATCTCTGTGGTCGAAAGGGGAAAACGGGGTTTCAGGAACCGCAGGGCCACTGTGGCTGCCTCTGCGCGCGGCTCCAGCCGGGCAGTGGCCGTGATGACGAGACCAGATCAGGACCGGCCGGTGTGGCCGAAGCCCCCGGTGCCGCGCTCGGTCTCGCCGAACTCGTCGACCGCCTCGAAGGCCACCTGCACCACCGGCACGACCACCAGTTGAGCGATGCGCTCGCCCACGTCGATGGTGAACGGGCTGTTACCACGATTCCACGTCGAGACGAACAGCTGGCCCTGGTAGTCCGAGTCAATCAGGCCAACCAGGTTGCCCAGCACGATGCCGTGCTTGTGACCCAGTCCCGAGCGCGGCAGGATCATCGCCGCTAGGCCGGGATCGTCCAGGTGGATCGCCATGCCGGTGGGGATCAGCTCGGTCTGCCCGGGCTCGAGCCGCAGCGGCTCGTCCAGGCAGGCCCGCAGGTCGAGCCCTGCCGAGCCGTCAGTGGCATAGTCCGGACGCGGAATCTCGGCCCCAAGTCGGGGGTCGAGCCATTTGACCTCAACGCGATGCATGCGACGAATCCTGTTTTATCTGCAAGTAGGTATCGAGTATCTGGGTGGCCAGCTGCGTCTTGGCCGCGCGGGGCAAAACACGCTCGCCATCCTGCCAGAGCAGGAGTAGGGCATTGTCCGGCGTATCGAAACCGCGCCCTGCGCCCACCTCGTTGGCGCATATCATGTCCATGCCCTTGGCCTGACGCTTGGCCGCGGCGTGTTCGGCCAGCCGCTCGGTTTCGGCGGCAAAGCCGATCACGAAGGGACGGGGCCCTCGTTGGGCCACAGTAGCGATGATGTCGGGATTGGGCAGCAGCTCCAGACTGAGCGAGGCCCCATTTTTCTTGAGCTTCTGCTCCGCCGGGCGAGCAACGCGGTAATCGGCCACGGCCGCCGCGCCGATGAACAGGTCCATCGATTCGATGGACTCGATCGCTGCCTGCATCTGCGCGGCGGTCTCCACGTCCACGCGCCGAACACCTGCCGGAGTCGCCAGGGTGGAGGGACCGGCGACCAGGGTCACCCGGGCACCGCGCCGGGCCACCTCGGCCGCCAGCGCGAACCCCATGCGCCCCGAGGAACGATTGGCGAGGAAACGCACCGGGTCGATGGGCTCGCGGGTGCCGCCGGCGGTGACCACCGCTTCCAGACCGGCCATGTCTCCTGCCCCCTCCCCGGTCAGCAGGGCATCGGCAATTGCCTCCGGCTCCATCATGCGCCCCGTGCCTGTCTCCCCACAGGCCTGGGACCCGGCATCCGGTCCCAGCATGGTCACGCCACGCTCGAGCAGCCGGGCGTAATTGGCCTGGGTGGCCGGATGCGCCCACATCTGTCGATTCATGGCCGGCGCCAATTGAACCGGCGCCTCCGTGGCGAGACAAAGGGTGGTCAGAAGATCGTCGGCCATCCCCGCCGCCAGACGGGCCATGAGGTCGGCACTGGCCGGGGCGATCACCACCCGCTGGGCCCAGCGCGCCAACGCGATATGATCCATGCCGGATTCGGCCTCGGCATCCAGCAGGGTCGTGCGCACGGGATGGCCACTGACGGCCTGAAAGGTCAGCGGCGTGACGAAACGGGTGGCCGCTTCGGTCATCACCACGCGCACCTCGCAGCCGGCATCGATCATGCGGCGAACCAGCACGATGGCCTTGTAGGCCGCGATGCCGCCGCTCACCCCGACGAGTATGCGCTGGTTGTTGGATGATGATCCGCTCATGAGCGCAGTTTACCAGTGCGGGACAAGGGACGCGCGGGAAGGCGGGCCGCCGGCCCCAACGAACCGCCCACCAATCATGCCAGGTTGAGAGAACCCATGCCGAACAGCCCGAACAACGACACACAGACCGAGAGACCGAAACGCCGTCTGCCCCGCTGGGCACGCTGGACGCTGGAGGGGCTGGTGTTCGTCGCCGCGCTACTGGCGGTCCAGGCATGGATGGGGCCGGATCTGCCCGAGGGCGAGATTCCGGGGATGTCGGTGCGGGATCTCGATGGCGACCCGCTGACCCTGGGCGGCCCGGCAGACGCGCCCACGGTGGTGGTGTTCTGGGCCACCTGGTGCGGCTTCTGCGACCTGGAGATGCCCTGGTTGGTCAACCTGGTCGACGATCACCGCGTGATCACGGTGGCCATGCAATCGGGCGATGCGGCCACGGTCCGCGCCCACATGCGGCAGAACGATCTGGAAAAACTTCCGGTGGTCAACGACCCCGAGGGGCGGCTCGCCTCGCGCCTTGGCGTTTCGGTGACCCCCACGTTTCTGTTTTTCGACCAGACCGGACGGGTGGCCCATGCCACCACCGGGTTGACCAGCCCGTGGGGGGTACGCCTGCGCCTGTGGTGGATGAACCGTGCCGCGAGGGCGGACTGAGTCAGGACTGCTCGATGGCCTCGAGCAATTCGTCGAAGGCCGCCTGGAACTGCTCGATGCCCTCGTCGAGCAACTGGTCGCGCACCGCGCCATCCATGTCGATGCCCACATCGGCCAGCTCGGCCCATACCTCGCGATCTTCCTCGAAACGCGGCTTGAGCGTCGAGGCGATCTTGCCATGGTCAGCAAACGCCTCGAGCGTCTGGTTCGGCAGGGTATTGATGGTCTGCGGGGCGATCAGGTTCTCCACGTAGAGCAGGTCGGAGTAGGCCGGATTCTTGGTGCCGGTACTGGCCCACAGCAGGTACTGCGGCCGCGCGCCGCGCTGCTCGAAGCGCTCGAAGTCGTCGTTCTTGAACACCTCGCGAAAGTGCTTGTAGGCCATGCCACCCAAGGCCAGGGCGGCCCGCCCCTTGAGCGCCTCGGCCCGCTCGCCGCCAATGGCCTCGAGTTGCTTGTCGACCAGGGTATCGACACGGCTCATGAACAGACTGGCCACCGCACGCACGTCCGAGATCCGGCCGCCGTTCGCCTCCAGCGCCGCCAGGCCGCGGCGATAAGCGGCGAAAACCCGTTTGACCTGATCCAAAGAGAACAGCAGGGTCACGTTGACGCTCACGCCCTCGCCGATCAACTGCTCGAACGCCTCGATACCCTCGACCGTGCCGGGCACCTTGATCAACAGGTTGGGCCGGTCGGCGAGTTGGCGCAGATGGTGGGCGGCACGGACGGAAGCCTGGGCGTTGTGCGCGATCCCCGGCGACTCCTCCCAGGACACCCAGCCGTCCTCGCCGTGGGATTCGTCCCAGATCGGTCGCAACAGATCGCAAGCGCGTTGGATATCGCTGACGACCAAATGCTCGTAGACCGACTCGATCTGCCCGCCGTACTCGCGCTTGCAGGCCGCGATATCCTCGGTGTAGTAATCGCTGCCGACAATCGATTTCTTGAAGATCGAGGGGTTGGAGGTCACCCCGCGGATGCCGTAGTCGCGAATCAGGCGCGGCAAACCATCGTCATCGAGCAGTTCGCGAGAGAGATTGTCCAGCCATAGGCTCTGTCCCTGCGATTCATGCAGTTGGCTCAAGGCGTGCGCAGTCATCGTTGTCTTCTCCTGTTTCTGGTCCGGCGACAGCGTGAGGAATGGGCTGTCGAGGGGGGCCTCCAGAAGCTTAGACGCTGATGCGGGTTTTGCTATCGATCAACGTGGGTCGAAGGGCATCGAGGCGCGCATCTCTTCATAGAACTCCCGTGCCTCGGCGGTTTTGGCCTGCGGGGTGTGGATCATCAGCACCAGCAGCAAGTCGCCCCCGGAAAAACCGCGTCCGGGGATACGCAGCTTGCGTCCGGACTGCGACCCGGCCGGCACGCTCATGTTGATTTTCTTGCCGTCCGGCAAGGTCACGGGCACTTTGGCGCCCAGAGCCGCCTCCCAAGGGGTGATCGGCAATTCCTGGCGGATGTTGTTCCCTTCGACACGGTCACGGTCTTCCTCGCGCAGGGTCAGGATCAGGTACAAATCCCCCGCCTCACCGCCCATGGGGCTGGGCTGCCCCTGGCCGCTCAGGCGAATGCGCCGCCCCGGCGTCGAGCCGGCCGGCACATTGACCTTGAGCGCCCGCGAGCCACCGCGGCCGTCGGAAAGCCGAATCGTGTGGGAGCCCCCGGCCACCAGCAGGAAGAGCGGCACGGCGGCCTCGGCCTCGACGTCCTGGCCGCGCACCGGACCCCCTCTGGGACCACCGGCCGCCCCGGCCCCACCGAACCCACCGCCGAAGAACTGCGAGAAGAAATCGGAAAATCCACCGGCGTCGAAGTCCTCGGCCCTGCCCCCGGCTCCACCGAATCCCCCGGCGGACGGGCCGACATCGTCCCCATCGCGGTAGCCCGAACCCATGGCGTCGTAGCGCGCCCGCTTCTGGGCATCACCGAGCACCTCGTAGGCCTCCGTGATCTCCTTGAATTTGTCCTCGGCACCCTCGCTCTTGTTGCGGTCGGGGTGATACTTCTGTGCCAGCTTGCGGTAGGCACGCTTGATTTCGTCCTGGGAGGCGTTGCGTGCCACGCCCAGCGTCGAG
>JAABTF010000068.1 GCA_011389965.1 Halothiobacillus sp. | reverse complement strand
ACCCGGCTGGCCGAACTCGCTGCCCGTCTCGAGGGCATCGATCGCCAGCGGCATCTGGACCGAGAGACCCTGGAGCGCCGGCTGGACGAGCGTCGCCAGGCCGAGGCGCGCCGCGAGCAATTGCTCGGCGAGCAGCAGACCCAGCGCCACACGCTTGATGATCTGTCGGCGGCCCATGAACGGGCGCGCGATGCCCGTGCCGCGGCCGAGGCCCAACTCGACGGGCTGCGCCGGGAGGCCATGGCCGCGGCAGAGGCGCGCATCGGCCCGCAGCGCGAGCAGGCCCAGCTGACCGAGCGGGTCGACTCGCTGAACCGGGAGTGTCGCCGGCTCGAGGCGGCCCCGGCCGCCGCACAACTGGAGACGTCCCGGCGGGAGTTGGCCGAGATGGATCAAGGCCTGGCCGGGCAGGAGCACGAGATCGAGCGCCAGGAGCAGACGTTGGCCGACGCGGAGCGGATCCTGACCACGCGACTGGCGGAGTTGGATGCCGCCGGCGCCACGGTGGACGAGACCGAGGCGGTCCGTCGTGAGGCCCGCCAGCGGCTCGACGGCCTGGTCGCCGAATCACGGGCGCTCGATCGCCTGATCGCCGCGCGGGGCGAACGGGCCTCGACTGGAGCCACGGACCGCCCGCGCCTGGTCGAACAGCTGGTGGCCGCGGATATCCATGACCCCTGGGTGGGGCATGCCCTGGGGGCGGCGCTGGAAGCGGAGCTGGTCGAGGATATCGCCGAGTTTGTCCGCCGCGAGAGCGACCGGTTTGTCGACGAGCAGGTCGCCACGGGCTGGTGGCTGGAGGCCCAGGCCCCGGCCGACGCCGACTGGCTGGCCGAGCGGGTCGCCGACTTTCCCGGCCGGCCGGCCGAGGACCTGGATCAGGCGCTGGCCCGCCGTGAGGGGTTGGCGCCGGGCGAGTTCCTGGTCACCCCGGCGGGGTGGTGGGTCGGCCGGCACTGGCTGGGGCGGGCCGAGGACGGTAGTGCCGCCGCCCACCTGGCCCACCTGGCCCGGCAACGCGAACTCGAGCCTGCGATCGACGTGGCTCGCCGCGAGCTCGAGACTGCCCAGTCGGCCTGGGAAGAGGCCCGCACCCGGGCAGAATCCCTGCGCCAGCGGCTCGAGGTGGCACGCGGTGACCGCGAGTCGGCCATACGTGGACTGGAGTCGGCCCGCCTGGCCCGCGGTCATGCACTGGAACAACGGGAGCGTTTGCAGCGGGCGATCGAGCAGGGCCGCGAACGGGCGACGGCCGAGGCAAGCGAGCTTGCCCAGGCCAGGAACCGTCTTGCCGACCTGGAGCGCCAGCGCGAGGCCAGTGTCCGGGCGGTGGCCGAGGCCGATGTCCGTCGAGATCGGGCCATGGAGGCGCAGGAGCAGGCTCGCGCGGCCCAGGAGCGCAGCCGGGCCTCGGCCCGCGAGGCGGCCGACCGCTTTCACCGCGCCCGCCGGGAGATAGACCAGCGCGAGCAGTCGATCACCCGGCTGGCCGAGGAGATTCGACGGCTCGACCAGGAGCGCGACGCCCTGGATGCCCGGTTGAACGAGCAGGCCCGCGAGGGCGAGGCGGGCCGTGGTGAGCGCGACCGGCTGGCGAACCAGCGCGAGACCTACCAGGCGCGCCTGGCCGAGGCCGAGGCGGCCGAGGCGGATGCGCGCCAGGCCCAGCAAGCGGCTGCCGAGACACAGGCCGAGGCGCGCACGGCAGTGGCCGAGGCGCGCGCGGCACGTGATGCGGCCCGGGCGGCCAGCGAGCAGGCACGCATCGATCGCGCTCAGGGCGAGACCCGCGAGCAGCATGCCGTGGCCCGTCTGGAGGAGGCCCGCACGCAATTGGGAGAATCCGAGCCGGAGCCTCAAGCTGAGGCGATCGAGGCGTTGGCGGCCGAGGACGGGATCGCCGAGCGCCAGCAGCGGGCGCTGGCGGAGCTCGACGCGCAGATCAAGCGACTGGGTTCGGTGAATCTGAGTGCGATCGAGGATCATCGCGAGGTCGAGCACCGTCGCGATGAGTTGGCCGGCCAGATCGCGGACGTGGAATCGTCCCTCGCTCAGCTCGACGAGGCGATCACCACCATGGACCGGCAGACCCGCGAGCGCTTCCTCGTGACCTTTGATGCCGTCAACCGGCAACTGGGCCCGCGGTTCGAGTCGCTGTTCGGTGGCGGCGAGGCGCGACTGGAGCTGACGGGCGACGACCCGCTGGATGCCGGGGTGTCCCTGATGGCGCGTCCGCCGGGCAAGCGCATCAGTCACCTGTCGCTGCTTTCGGGGGGTGAACGGGCGCTTACCGCCACCGCACTGATCTTCGCCATATTCGAGCTCAACCCCGCGCCATTCTGTATTCTCGACGAGGTCGACGCCCCGCTGGACGAGGCTAACGTGGGGCGATTCTGTGCTATGGTTTCGGCGATGTCCGACCGGGTACAGTTCATGTACATCACCCACAACAAGACCACCATGGCAAGCGCCTCGGCGCTGGTCGGCGTGACCATGCGCGAGGCCGGCGTGTCGCGGATCGTTTCCGTCGATATCGATGCCGCGGTGGACATGATCGAGACCTAGAAACGTGCCGGTACCCAGAAAAACAATGGGCCATGCTATGAGCGACAAGACCTATCCACTCGACGGGTGGGGTGCGGGCAAGTGCGCCGCGCCGTCGACGGGTTGTAAGGGGTAGCTGGTATGGAATGGTTGCGCTGGATTGTCTTGTTTGTCGGCCTGGTGGTGATTGGCGGCATGGTCTGGATGTACCGCCGGCACCGCAGCGAACAGGCAGTGGATCTGAGCGGCGGCAAGGGCGCTCGTGACGACTACCACGATCCCATTGACGCCAGTGTGGGCGCGCGGACCCACGCCGAAGCCGATGATGCAGCGCCGGCGCGTCAGGAGCCGCGCCTGGACGTGGAGAATGCCTGGTCGACCCCGGACGCAGAAGGCTTTGTCGATGGCGCATCGGCGGGGCGCGTGGTCTCTCGTGCCCCCGATGCCCCCAAAGATGAGCCCCCAGCCGTCGAACCGCCGCAGGGCGCTGGCCGCCCGGCATCGCCTTCCCCGCAAACGCCACCGGCGGACCGGCCGGACACAGAACAGGCTCCTCGCTCGGACAGCGAACCCGAGCCCGCCGCCCGTCCCCAGCCGGGCTTTTCCAGCCTGTTTACCCGTCGTGGCCAGGGCGAGATGCCGGCCGATCGCCCCGAGCCGGCATTCGAGGAACAGCCGGAGCTGGAGGAGCCCGCGGTGGCGGAAGAATCCGCCGAACAGGAACCGGCCGGCGGGGCGGTGATTTCGATGATGATCGTCGACCGCGAGCAGGTACCCATGCCACCCGAGCGGGTGCGACGGGCCATCGAGGAAAGCGGCTTCGAGCATGGGGAGTTTTCCATCTACCATTTCCATGATCTCAACGGCGACGACTGGTTCTCTCTGATGAATGCCGTCTCGCCGGGGCAGTTCGATCCCGATGATCTGGCCTCCTACGAGACGCCCGCATTGGCGCTGTTCATGCAGTTGCCTGTGCGCGGGGCCGACCCGTCGTTGGTATTCGATCGCATGCATCAGGTGGCCACCTCGCTGGCCGAATCCCTGGATGCCATGCTGATCGACGACCGTCGTGAACCGCTGGACACCGAATCGATCGACCGGTACCGGGACCTGATCGATCGGTTCGGGTGATCCGGTGAGCGACGCGGCCGACCGCAAGCGGCTGGAGGCATTGCGGGCCGAGATCCGACAGCATGATTTTCGCTATTACGTGCTCGATCGGCCCACCATTTCCGATGCCGAGTACGACGCGCTGATGCGCGAGCTCCAGGAACTGGAGCAAAAGCATCCCGAATGGGTCACCCGCGACTCGCCCACCCAGACCGTCGGCGCCCCGCCGAGCCATGCCTTCGAGGCGGTTGAGCACCGCGTGCCGATGCTCTCCCTCGACAACGCCTTCGACGAGGATGAGTTCACCGCCTTCGATCGGCGCGTGCGCGAACGGCTGGGGCGGGACGAGCCGATCACCTACCAGGCCGAGCCCAAGTTCGACGGACTGGCGATCAGCCTGACTTACGTCGGCGGGACGCTCACCCGGGCGGCCACCCGCGGCGATGGGCGGCAGGGGGAAGACGTCACCGACAATGTCCGCACCATGGACAGCGTGCCCTATCGCGTCGACCTGCCCGGGGAGAGCGAGATCGAGGTGCGCGGCGAGGTGGTCATGACCCATCAGGCCTTCGCCGACATCAACCGCCGGGCCGAGAAGCGCGGCGAGAAGGTCTTCGCCAACCCCCGCAATGCCGCGGCGGGGTCGTTGCGCCAGAAGGACCCGCGGGTCACCGCCTCCCGCCCCTTGGAATTCTTTGCCTATGGCGTCGGCGCCGTCGAGGGCGTCGAGCCCCCGGACACCCAGTCCGCCTGGCTCGACCGCCTTGAGGAGCTAGGCTTTACCGTGGCCGAGCATCGTCGTCGTGTCACCGGCCTGGAGGAGGCCCTGGCGCACTACCATGAACTGGGTGAAAAGCGCGATGGCCTGGCCTTCGATATCGACGGGGCGGTGTTCAAGGTCGACGCGCTCGCGGACCAGAAACGCCTCGGCTTTGTTGCCCGCGCGCCGCGCTGGGCCATTGCCTACAAGTTTCCCGCCGAGGAGAAGATCACCCAGGTGCGCGACGTGGAATTCCAGGTGGGGCGCACCGGCGCGCTCACCCCGGTCGCGCGGGTCGAGCCGGTGGCCGTCGGCGGCGTGACCGTGGCCAACGTCACCTTGCACAACATGGACGAGATCGAGCGCAAGGACGTGCGCATCGGCGACTGGGTCCGCGTGCGCCGCGCCGGCGACGTCATTCCCGAAATCATCGAGGTGTTGCCGGAAAAGCGGCCAGACGATGCCCGGGAGATCACCCTGCCCGAGCAGTGCCCGGAGTGTGGCTCGGAGGTGATGCGCGACGAGGATCAGGCGGTGGCCCGTTGTACCGGCGGGTTGTATTGCCCCGCGCAACGGCGCGAGGCCATCCGCCACTTCGCCAGTCGCAAGGCGATGGACATCGACGGGCTGGGCGAGAAATGGATCAGCCTGTTCCTCGAGCGCGACCTGGTGAAACGGGTGGACGACCTGTTCCGCCTCGAGCGCGACGACCTGATCGCCCTGCCACGCATGGCGGCCAAGTCGGCCGACAATCTGCTCGACTCGCTGGAGAAGGCCAAGAAAACCACCTTCGGGCGTTTCCTCTACGCCCTGGGTATCCGCGAGGTGGGCGAGGTCACCGCCCAATCGCTCGCCCGGCATTTTGGTGATCTCGATGCCCTGATGAATGCCGACGAGGAAACGCTCCAGGAAGTCGAGGACGTCGGCCCGGTGGTCGCCCGCCACGTCCACGCCTTCTTCCAGCAGCCCCACAACCGGGAAGTGATCGACGGGCTGCTCGAGGCCGGCGTTCACTGGCCCAAACCCGACAAGCCCGCCGACAAGGGCCCGTTGGCGGGCAAGACCTTCGTCCTCACCGGCTCCCTGCCGGAGATGACCCGGGACGAGGCCTCCGACGCACTCACTGCCCTGGGGGCGAAGGTCACCAGCTCGGTCTCCAAAAAGACCACGGCCCTGGTCGCGGGAGAGGCCGGCGGCAGTAAGCTCGATCGTGCGGAGAAGCTGGGCGTGCCCGTGCTCGATGCCGATGCCTTTGCCCGCTTGCTGGAAGATCCCTCTACTGCACCCGACTGATCTGGGTGTGATGCCCGGCGTCATCTCGCGCCTTGTCGCCGAAACGTCAACGAGGCGACACCTTAGTGTCATCCCTCGCCTCTAGTGTCACCGATGAATCAATCACTCATCGGGGTGAGGCGTGGATATCAGTCTGGTCACGGAAACCTACCCACCGGACGTCAACGGCGTGTCGAACACGCTCGAGCGGCTGGTCGCGGCGTTGCGCCAGCGCGGTCACCGCGTATCGGTGACCTGCCCGCGTGCCCGGGCGCGCCGTGGCCTGGAGGACGGCATCGAGGTGTCCGGGTTGGCCCTGCCGTTCTACTCGCAGGTGCGCATCGGTCTGCCGCGCCGACGGGCCTTTCTTGAACAATGGCGCGAAGATCCGCCCGACCTGGTGCATATCGCCACCGAAGGCCCGCTGGGCGCCTCGGCGCTGTCGGCGGCACGGACCCTCGGTCTGCCCGTCACCTCCTCGCTGCATACCAACTTCCATCGTTATGCGCGTTCTTACCGAGTCGGTTGGTTGGCCATGCCGGCGATGCGGTACCTGCGTCGCTTTCACAATCGCACCGCCGCTACCTTCATTCCGACCCACGAGCAGGCCGAGGAGCTGGCACCGCTTGGCTTCGAGCGACTCGCCGTGCTGGGGCGCGGCGTGGATACC
>JAABTF010000067.1 GCA_011389965.1 Halothiobacillus sp. | reverse complement strand
CGCTCTTCCGATCTAGGTGGGCGACGAGACGGTCAAGGTGGATCTCAATCACCCCCTGGCGGGTTTCCGGCTGCACTTCAGCGCGCGGGTCGGGCTGGTACGTGATGCCCACTCCGATGAGATCAAGCACGGTCGGGTCCACCCGGGCGGGCATCACCTGATGACCAGCGACTCCTCGATCGACTTGCCGGAGCAGGACGCCTGATGGAACAGTCAACCCAGCCCGTCGAGCCGTTCTATCGGCTGAGCTTCGCCGGCCATCGCAGTCGCTATGTCGACGTCGCCCTGAGCCTGCCCGCCAGCGATGCGGGCTACCGGCTCAGCCTGCCGGCCTGGATACCGGGAAGTTATCTGGTGCGCGACTTCGCCCGTCACCTGGTGGGCAAGCAGGCCCAGGACGAGGCGGGCGGACCGGTGCCCATCCTGCCGGTCGACCAGCAGACCTGGGACGTGGCGCCGAGCGCCTCGGCGGTGACGATCCGTTATCGCGTCTACTGTGCCGACTTTTCGGTTCGCAGTGCACATGCCGATTCGAGCCACGTGTTCTTCAACGGCACCAGCGTCTTTCTGCGGGTGCATGATGCCGAACACGCCCGGCATGAGGTGGTGCTTGATGGCGACGGGGTGCCGGATGACTGGCGGGTGGCGACCACCCTCCCGGCCATCGCCATCGACGAGCGCGCCTTCGGTGACTACGCCGCAGCCGACTATGAGGCATTGATCGATCACCCGGTGGAGATCGCCGATTTCGTCGAGCGCCAGTTCACCGCCGCCGGGGTGCTGCACCGCATGGTGTTCACCAATGCCCTGCCCGAAACCGACTTCGACCGCATCGCCGCAGACGTGGCGCGTATCTGCGAGACCGAGATCGCCTTGTTCGACGGAGCGCCGTTCGAGGAATACCTGTTCCTGGTGGCACTGGACGAGTCCGGTTTCGGCGGACTGGAGCATCGTGACTCCACGGCCCTGATCTTCCCGCGCTCTCATCTGCCGTCGGTGACGGCCAGTGGCGTGAGCAAGGAATACCAGCGGTTTCTGAGCCTTTGCGCGCACGAGTACTTCCACAACTGGAACGTCAAGCGCATCCGGCCTGCCGCTTTTGCCGGCCTGCCGCTGCATCGTCCGGCCCAGACCCGCCTGCTGTGGGTGTTCGAGGGCTTCACCAGCTATTTCGATGACTGGCTGGTGCGTCACGCCGGCCTGATCGACGAGACACAGTATCTCGCGGCCTTGGAGGAGACCGTCAACCGCGCCATGCGCGGCAAGGGTTGGTCGCGTCAGACGCTCGAGGAGTCGAGCTTTTATGCCTGGACTCGCTTCTACCAGCAGGACGCGAACGCGGTGAACGCGATCGTCAGCTATTACACCCGCGGGGCAGTAGTTGCCCTGATGCTTGACCTGATGCTGCGCGAGCGCGGCCAAAGCCTGATGGATGTGATGCGTCGCTTGTGGTCGGAACATGGAGAAACGCCCCTGCCCGACGATCGCACCGCCGAGTCGATCATCGAATCGATCATGGGCGAGTCGCTGGAGGCATTCTTCGACCAGGCGCTGCGCTCGACCAAGCCCCTGGACGTGGCAGGACTGCTCGCCCGGTTCGGTGTCGCCATGACGCCGCGCGGCGAGCAACCCGGACCGGATGCCGGCCTGCGCGTCGACGAGCGCGACCCCCAGGCCGCGCCCGTGTCCCTGGTGTTCGAGGATCGCCCGGCCGCCGCGGCCGGATTGGCCGTGGGCGATCGCATCATCGCCATCGACGGATTCGCCGTCAGCGGCAGCAACTGGGCCGAGCGCATCGCGCGCCACCGCGCGGGCGACCACCTGCGGCTGCATGCCTTCCGCCAGGGGCGTCTGCTGGAAATGGAGTTGTTGTTGGCCCCGGAATGCCTCAACCAGCATCGCCTCCAGCGCCAGGCGACCGACATTCGCAGCGAGGCGCGTTTCCAGGCATGGCTGGCGCCGATCGATCTCGAGCGGTCGGACTAGTCGATCGGCGAGCCGTCGCCACCGGGTTTTTCCGCATCCGCCCACTCCGGAATCAGCGCGATCTCCACGCGCCGGTTACGCGCCCGGCCGGCCGCGTCGTCGTTGGCGGCGATGGGATTGTTCTCGCCCATGCCCCGCGCCGACAGGCGATCGGCCTCGATGTTCTCGTCACGCAGCGACATCAGCACACTGACCGCGCGCGCCGCCGACAGGTCCCAGTTCGAGCGGTAGCGCCCGGAGCGTACGGGCACGTCATCGGTATACCCGGTTACCACGATGCGGTCCTCGCTGGCCGAGAGCTCGCGGGCGATGCGATCGATCACCGGTTCGAAGGCCTCCTGCATATTCGCGCTGCCCGAGGGGAACGAGGCCTTTTCGGTGATGCGCAGAATGACCGTGTCGTCGGTGGTCACGACCTCCATGTCGCCTGCCGCGATGGCATCGGCGAGTCTGCGACGTAGTTCGTCGGCCCGTTCCTCCAGTTGCTGGCGGCGCAGATCCTCGAGTGCCTGACGGCTTGCCGTGTCGCCCTCCGGGCTGAGGCTGGGCGGCGCTTCCAGTTCGATCAGCTGGGCCGGCGGCGGTCCCTCGAGACTGCTATCGGGGTCGGCAGCGCCCGGGGCCAGGTCGACCGGAGAGGCCCCCGCGGCCGGGGCCTCGGTGGGCAGGCTGCCGAATGAACTGCGCAGCGTTTCGGCGACCGCCTTGTAGCGTTCCGCGTCGATGACCGAGATCGAGAGCATCAACACGAAGAACGTCAGCAGCAATGTGACCATGTCGGCATAGGTGGTCAGCCAGCTGCCGCCGGCGCCAACGCGTTGTCGCCGTGGGCGCTTCATCGGATCAGCTATCCTCCTGGCGTTCACGACTGGGCAGGAAGGTCTCCAGCAGACCGCGAAGGATGCGCGGGTTGATGCCGTCCTGAATGCCCCGAATCCCCTCGAGGATCAGGCGCTGCTCGCGCGACTCCTGTGTCGAGCGCATGGTCAGTTTGGTCATGATGGGAAGGGCAATGGCTTGGGCGATGACGGCGCCATAGAAGGTGGTCAGCAGGGCGGTGGCCATCGCCGGACCGATGGTCGATGGATCGTCCAGCGAACTGAGCATCTGCACCAAGCCCACCAGGGTCCCGATCATCCCCATGGCCGGCGCCACGTCGTAGATGCTCTTGAACATCTGCACCCCTCCGTCATGGCGTTCCTCCGACAGCTCGATTTCGCGCTCGAGAGTCTGCTCGATCACCTCCATGGGCTGGCCGTCGACGATCATCCGCACGCCTTTCTGCATGAACGGATGACTGACCTCCTGGTCCTCCAGTGCCAGCGCGCCGTCATGCCGCGCGACTTGCGAGAGTTCCTCGATCTCGTCGACCAGGCCGACCAGGCTGTGGGGGCGATCGACGAAGGCCTTGCGCACCACACCGAAGGAGTGGACGAATTGCCGGAAGGTGATCATCGCGATGGTGATCGACAGCGTCCCGCCCACCACGATCAGCGCACCCGGAATGCTGATGAACCCGAGGGGGTAGTTGCCCAGCCCGATGGCGAGGATGACCACCCCGAGGGCCGAGAGAATCCCGATGATGGTGGCTTTGTCCAAGGCACTCCTCTTGCAGTGGGTTGCAACCGTCCCGCGATGTGGTCGGCGGCCGTGTTTTCGGTAGGTGAGTCCGTATAATCGGGCCGGTCGCGCAAAACTTGAGTCTCGCCTGCCCACGCCCATGCAGGTCGCCGGTGGCAAGGCGGGTTTTCATCCCGCCCGCCGGGCGGGCGGCGGCCGTATAACGCCACCTTGCCACAATCGAGGCCACTTGAATGACTGCGGATACCGAACTCGATTTCGCGGTGCTCTCCGGTCAGCTGTGCGATGCCGCTGATCGCGGCGGCTGGCAGCTGGTGCTGGACCGATGCGTGGATTCCACCAATCGCCGCGTGCGGGATCAGGCGGCAAGCGTCTTTGAATGCGGCGAGTCGGTCCCCTGCGTCGCCGTGGCCGCCGAGCAGACCACCGGTCGCGGTCGGCGAGGGGCGACCTGGCACAGTGCGCCCGGGGCGGGTTTGTGGTTCTCGCTCGTGGTGCCCGCTTCGTCGGACGGCAACCGGGCACCGCCGGCGCTGGCCTTGGCCGCACGGCTCGCGGCATGCCTGGCCGAGGAGGGCGTGCCCGTGGGCGTCAAGTGGCCCAACGACCTCTATCTGGGCGACGCCAAGGTGGGCGGATTGTTGTTCGAGCGATCCACCCTTGCCGGTCAGTCGGCGTGGTTGGTGGGCGTCGGTATCAACTGGTGCGCGCCCGCCGGCCCCCTGGAGGGCGGCTACCAGGCCACGGGATTGGGCGATTGGCTGTTGGCGGCCGGGCGCCCGCGGGCCTCGGAGGGATTGGCCTGCCGTCTGATCGAGTCGGCAGTGGCCCTGATGACCATGCCGGACAGTTGGGGGGCGTGGGTCGATGCCCTGCGCCGGGATCATCATTTGTTCCGGGCAGTGGTGGATGTCGTGCCGCCAACGGGCGGCGCCTACACCGCGACGGCGCACGAGATTCTCGCCGATGGGCGCCTGACGGTTGAGCTCGCCGACGGCGATATTGTGCCGATCGGGCCGAACGATCGGGTGCGGCAGACACCTCGACAAGCCGAATGAACGAAAACGCCTAAGGAATGCAACGTCTGTGAATTGCTATATCGATGCCGGGAACAGCCGGCTCAAGGGACGTCTCACGCGCCGGTCCGTTGAAGGGGATCTGTCGTTCACCGTCGACTGGCCGGATACCGCGGTTCGGCCGCTCCAGGTCGATTCAGCCGAGCCAGGCGTTTCCCTGGCGGACCGTCTGGTCGATCTCTTGGCTGACCACCTGGTGGATGACAAGGGCCGCTGTCCGCGACAGGTCGTGATCGCTTCGGTCGTGGACGACGCGCGCCGGAACTGCCTGGAGGCGGCGGTGGCGCGGTTGTGTCCCGAGGCGGCGATCCGCTGGCTGACCGTGCCGAAAAAATGCTGCCACGTGCGGGTGGGCTATCGTGAGCCGGCGGCACTGGGTATCGATCGCTTCTGCGCGTTGGTCGAGGCGCGCGCCCGCTGCGGGGCGGCACCGGTGGTGGTGATCAACGCCGGCACGGCAATCACCCTCGATGTGCTCGACGCCAGCGGCGCGCACCTGGGCGGGGTGATCCTGCCGGGGTGGCGGGCGTCGCTCGACGGGCTACGACGCGCGGCCCCCGGCTTGGCGCCGGCCGTCGGCGGCCTGCTCGAGGAGCCCGCGCCGTTTCGTGGGGGCGAAGAAGACACGGTGGCAGACGAGGTCACCCGTCGGCTGGGGGTGGCAAGAGATACGGCAACCGGGATTCATCTGGGCCAACACTGGCTGCTCGGCGCCGGACTAAACCAGATGATCGCCCTGTGGTGGGAGCGTCTCGATGGCGATCGGCAGGGCGAGGCGGACGGCCTGGCGGTGTTTATCACCGGCGGAGATGCGACGTGGTTGGCGGGCCTGGTCGACCCGGCGTTCGTAGTCCGGGAGGAGCCCGACCTGGTGATGGCCGGGATGATGCGGCTGGCCCGGGCCCGACGCTGACCGATCGGCTATGGCCGGGGCAGGGGGCGGCGATTGCTGATCGCTGAATGTTGGCAAACCGCCCGGGGTGTGCGTAGAATACGCGCCCATTGCCGGCTTAGCTCAGTTGGTAGAGCAACCGCCTTGTAAGCGGTAGGTCGTGAGTTCGAGTCCCACAGCCGGCACCAAAGGCACGGCCCGTGCCGCATCGGCGACGGGTCGACTGGGGTCACACGCAATGCGCCCTCTTCGTGTGGCCTGGATGAGGGGTCGGTGTTGACAGCCGATCCCTTTTTGTGAAGAATGGCGCGCTTCCCGGGTGGGGTACCCAAGCGGTCAACGGGAGCAGACTGTAAATCTGCCGGCTCAGCCTTCGCAGGTTCGAATCCTGCCCCCACCACCAGACAAGACGGGTTTCGCGGCCGTTAGCGGAGCCCACCGGTCTGCGGGTGTAGTTCAATGGTAGAACCTCAGCCTTCCAAGCTGATGACGTGGGTTCGATTCCCATCACCCGCTCCACTCTAGCGATTCCCGGAATATCTGCCGGGGGTCCGGATTGGACCGACGCGACCCTCCGGGGTCGTTTCTGTTGAAGCGATTGCGTTGGCGGTCTTGCCGTCAATCCAGTTATTGCTCATGTAGCTCAGTTGGTAGAGCACGTCCTTGGTAAGGACGAGGTCACCGGTTCAAATCCGGTCATGAGCTCCACTTTCCCATTTGCTTGACCCGGTTGGCGGAGGATGCGATGTCTAAGGAAAAATTCGAGCGTAGCAAGCCGCACGTAAACGTCGGCACCATCGGTCACGTTGACCACGGCAAGACCACGCTGACGGCGGCGGTCACGCACGTGATGTCGTCCTCGTACGGCGGTCAGCAGATGGCCTTCGACCAGATCGAC
>JAABTF010000029.1 GCA_011389965.1 Halothiobacillus sp. | reverse complement strand
GACGGTGAGTTCACGGTAGGCGGCGAAGGGCCCGTGGATGCGCTGTTCGCGGTTGTCGAGGGTCAGCTCGACCACGGCACGGCTGGCGGGAGCCCGCCCGCCGCTGCCGGCGAAGATCAGATCGTCGAGGGCTTGCCCGCGCAGGTGACGGGCCGAGGACTCGCCCATCACCCAGCGCAGGGCGTCGATCAGGTTGGACTTGCCGCAGCCGTTGGGACCGACGATGGCCAACGTGTTGTCGGGCAGTCGGATATCGGTGGGCGCGGCGAACGACTTGAAGCCGGCGAGATACAGGCGGGTCAGGCGCATGGGGCGACCTGTTCGCTGGCGACAGGGGTGATGCTGGACCGCCCGTTGATCATCGATGCCTGCAAGGGCCGGCCGGGGGACTTATAATCCGCCCCCCGGTTCAACGAACCCATTTCATTCGTCGCAACAGGACACGCTTGCATGTCGACCCAACCCAGCAAATCACTCGAGACCTTTCCCAACCCGCATCCGGAACGCGACTATACCATTCACATGGAAGTGCCCGAGTTCACCTGCCTGTGCCCCAAGACCGGCCAGCCGGACTTCGCCACGTTTCTGATCGACTTCGTCCCCGACCAGCGCTGCGTCGAGCTCAAGTCGCTCAAGATGTACATGTGGTCGTTCCGTGAGGAAGGCGGGTTCCACGAGGCGATGACCAACCGCATCCTCGACGACATCGTCGCCGCGATCGAGCCGCGCTTTTTGCGCGTGACCGGCCGCTGGAACGTGCGCGGCGGCATCTTCACCAACGTGGTGGTCGAGCACCGTCAGGCCGGCTGGCAGCCGCCGCAGCGGGTCGAGCTGCCCTAAGACATGTCCATGGATAAGTCGAACGGGGCCCGCTTTCTCGGCGTCGATGTCGGCACCTCCGGCCTGCGCATCGCGGCCCTCGATGCCCACGGTGACTGCCTGTTCCTGGCCAAGGGCGAATGGCCCGCACCAGGGTCCGCCGACGGTCATGAGCAGGACCCCATGGCCTGGTGGCAGGCCTTCGATCGCCTGATGGGGCGGCTGGGCGACGACGGCCAGCTGTCCGAGGTGCGGGCGATCGCCTTTGCCGGCACCTCCGGCACGGTGCTGACCGCCTCGGCGAACGGGCGCCCGGAAGGTCCGGCACTGATGTACGACGATCCCGCGGGGGGCGAGGAGCTCGCCGCGCTGCGGCGGCTCGACCTTGATCCCAACGCCCAGCTTGCCGCCCTGGCCCGCTGGCGCCACCTCGTCGGGCAGCGCGGACAAACGGGTCTGCCCGTCAGCCAGGCCGACTGGTTCGCCTGGCGCCTGACCAACCGGCACGTGAGCGACAGCAACAACGCCCTTAAATGGGGTTTCGATCCCGTCGCCGAGCAGTGGCCGACAGCGATCGCCGAACGCTACGGCCAGCAATTGCCCCAGGTACGACGTCCCGGCACGCCCGTCGGACCGATCGATGCGGTATTCAGCGCGCGCTGGCGGCTCCCCGCCACCGCGCGCGTCATGACGGGCACCACCGACTCGATGGCCGCCCTCTGGGCCAGCGGGGCCCGCGAGGAGGGTGACGGGGTGACCAGCCTGGGCTCGACCCTTGCACTCAAACTGATCAGCCGGCAGCCGGTCTTCGACGTGGCCAGCGGCGTGTACAGCCACCGCTTCGGCGAGCGCTTTGCGCTCAGCGGGGCCTCCAACAGTGGTGGTCGGGTACTGGGGCAGTTCTTCTCCTCCGCGGAGCTCGACCGCCTGAGCGACAGGATCGACCCCGAACGCCCGGACACCCTCGGTTACTGGCCACTGCCCGGGCGCGGCGAACGCTTTCCCGTCGTGGCCCCGACGATGGCCCCGCGGCTGACCCCGCGCCCCGATGACCCGGTGGACTTTCTCGCCGGGCTGCTGCGCGGCATCGCGCGGATCGAGGCGCAGGGCTATCGGCGCTTTGCGCAACTGGGCGCCAGCCCGGTCCGCCAGGTGTATTCGGCCGGCGGCGGCGCCCACAACGCCGTATTCCGGCAAATACGCGCCTATGCGCTGGGCGTGCCCGTCGGCTTGGCCGAACACACCGAGGCCGCCGTGGGCGCAGCCCGGCTGGCTCAGCGGGGAGCAGGCCGAGAATGACCACTGATGGGGCGGTTACCGAGCTGGGCGGCTTTGGCTACTGGGCCGCCGGCCTGCGCCTGATGTGGCAGCCGGGACTGCGGCGTTTCACCCTCATCCCTCTGGCGATCAATATCTTGCTGTTCAGCGTTGCCGGCTGGTTGCTGGTCAGCCATGCGGGCGGCTGGGTGGAGGATCTGCTGCCGGGCTGGCTGGATTTCCTCTACTGGGTACTGATGCCACTGCTGGTCATCACCCTGCTGGTGGCGACCTTCTTTACCTTCACCCTGATCGCCAACCTGATCGCCGCGCCCTTCAACGCGGTGCTCGCCGCGCGGGTCGAGGCGCACCTTACCGGCCGGCCACCGCCGGACCTAGGCGGCAATGCCCTGGTCGCTGCAATCGGGGCCATTGGTGGCGAACTGGGCCGGCTCATCTACCTGGCTGCCTGGTCGCTGCCGCTGTTCATCCTGCTGTTCATCCCCGGCCTGAACCTGTTGGCGCCGTTCGCGTGGTTCGCCTTCTCGGCCTGGATGATGAGCCTGGAGTACATCGACAATGCGGCGGGCAACCACGGCCTGTCCTTCCGCGACCAGCGCCGCCTGCTGCGGCGCCGACCCGCGTTGACGCTGGGCTTCGGCAGCCTGATGACGCTGATGACCATGGTGCCGGTGGCGAATTTCCTCGCCATGCCGGTGGGGGTGTGCGGGGCGACGCGGATGTGGGTCGATGGGTTCAATCGGGGAGTGGTCGAGGACAAGCGCTGAAGAGCGGAAGCCGGTGGCGACGAGTCCGTGACCGCAGGCCACTGGGGCAGGCTGGGCGAGCCGCGCAGCCTGGGCGAGCGGCGGTTCAGCCCTTGCGCGGGTCGCGATTGGGCGAGCGGCGCCGTCCCTCGGCCTTCTTCTGCTTGACCTTCTGCAACGGGGTGCGGCGGTCCAGCTTGCCCTCGTAGGGGTTGCTGTCGGTGCGGAATTCGATCCGGATGGGCGTGCCCTTCAGGTCGTATTCGCGTCGGAAGTAGGATTCCAGATAGCGATGGTAGTGACCCGGCAGCCGGTTGGTCTGCTTGCCGTGAATGACGATGATGGGCGGGTTGCTGCCGCCCTGGTGGGCGTATCGCAGGCGAATGCGGCGCCCGTGCACCAACGGCGGCTGATGCTGCTCGACGGCCCGCTGCAGGGTGCGGGTCAGGGCGTTGGTCGAGATCGAGCGCGTGGCCGCGGCGTAGGCCTGGTCCACGCTCTCGAACAAGTGCCCCACGCCGGTACCGTGCAGGGCGGAAATGCGATGGATCTCGGCGAAGTTGATAAAGCCCAGCTTGCGCTCGATCTCCTGGCTGATCCGGTCGCGCATGTCCGACTCGAGGCCGTCCCACTTGTTGACCGCGATCACCAGCGCCCGGCCCCGCTCGTTGATAAAGCCCAGCAGGTGCTGGTCCTGATCGGTGATGCCCACGTGCGCATCCAGCACCAGGATGACGACATTGGCCGCCTCGATCGCCTGCAGGGTCTTGACGATGCTGAACTTCTCGATCGCCTCGCCCACCCGGCTGCGACGGCGCACGCCGGCGGTGTCGATCAGGGTGTAGGGCTTGCCCTCGCGCTCGAAGGGAATCTTGATGGAGTCCCGGGTGGTGCCCGGCTCGTCGAAGGCCAGTACGCGGGCCTCGCCCAGCAGGCGATTGGTCAGTGTCGACTTGCCCACGTTGGGTCGGCCCACCAGGGCCACCGTGGTGCCCAAGTCCTCGGGCCCTTCGCCGGCCTCGGCGGTCAGCTCCGGGGGCAACATCTCGGCCAGCTGCTCCCACATCCCGCCGATGCCGCGGCCGTGGCTGGCCGCGATGAAGGCAGGCTCACCCATGCCCAAGGCATAGAACTCGGCCTGCACCTCGTGCTCGTCGACGCCGTCGGTCTTGTTGACTACCAACAGCACCGGCTTGCCGGCGCGGCGCAACTCCGCGGCGATCTGCTCGTCGGCGGCTGTCAGTCCGGCACGGCCATCGACGAGAAAGGCGATCAGGTCGGCCTCCTCGACGGCCAGCCAGGCCTGGTCCTCCATCAAGGCCTCGATACCGCCACGTTCGCCGGTCAGACCACCGGTGTCGATCACCAGCCAGTCCTGCCCTTCGTAATGCGCCGAGCCATACTGACGGTCACGCGTCAGCCCCGCGTAGTCGGCGACGAGGGCGTCCCGGCTGCGGGTCATCTGGTTGAAAAGGGTCGACTTGCCCACATTGGGGCGGCCGACCAAGGCGATTACGGGCTTCATCGAATCAAGTTACTCGGGAAAACGAAAAAGCGACACGGCGTGCCGCCAGAAGAAGATCAGTCAAGCGAGAACACCCGCAGGAAGAAGATCAGTCAAGCGAGAACACCCGCAGCTTGCCGTCGCGCGTGACTGCCATGCCGCGACCGTCGACCTGCTGGATGGGATCGATCAGGGCGTCGCCCCAATCGGCACGCCCCTTCAGGGCCCCACTGATGGACGACAGCACGTGCACATAGCCCTCGTTGTCGCCCAATATCAGCTGGCCATCGATCAGGGCCGGACCGGTCAGGCCGCGGTGCGCCAGGTCGGATTGACGCCACAGGGCATCGCCACTGCGACGGTCGATCGCCCAGATCACGCCGTCGGCGTCACTCAGATACAGGGCTCGGCCGTCGGCGGCCATGCTGTTGGTGTTGGAAAAATCGCGCGACCAGAGCTCACGGCCGCCCTGGGCGGTGAGGGCCGCCAGCTTGCCCTGATAGGTAGCCACGTAGAAGATGCCATCGGCAAAAATCGGGGTCGCGTCCACGTCCACCATACGGTCGACGTCCGTGCGGCCGGTGGGCAGGGCGACCGTCTGGCTCCAGAGCTCCTTACCGTCCTCGCGAGCAAACACCGCCAGCGAACCGTCATCGAAACCCGCCGCCAACGCGTCCGGGAACATCAGGACCCGGCCCTGGCCCTGCAAGGTCAGGGAAGGCTGGCTGTGCGACTGGCGCCAGCGCAAACTGCCGTCGTCCGCGGCGAGCACCGCCAGCGTGCCATCCTTGCCGCGCACGGCCACGTCGCCAAATCCCACCGACGGGGCGGCGTCCACCGAACTGCGGATCGAGGCCTCCCAGCGCCGCTGGCCGCTATCGGCCTCGAGGGCAAAGACGCGGCCATCGTCGGCACCGAAGACCACCACGCCGTCACCGGCGCCGCCGCCGACGCTCAAATCGGCGTCGAGTTCGGCCGACCAGAGTCGCTTGCCCGACTCGAGGTCGTAAGCCAGCACGTCCCCGTCGGGGCCGGCGACGAACACGCGGCCGTCGTCCTCGACCGGGGCAATGGCCGACAGCTTGTTGTCCTGGTCACCGCCCGAGGAGGCCGTCCAGGCAACCTTGATCGAGCGCTCGCTGTCGATCTCTTGCAGAGGAGTCGGCTTGACCAGCTCGCGCGGCGCGGAACAGCCGGCCAGGGCGACGGCTGTCCCCAGGCACAGGGCGGCCGACAGGCCGAAACGGGCACGGGGCATAACGCGCGCGGTCATCATGAATCACCTCCCTGCGCCGGCGGCAGGCTGTCGAGCTTCATTTCCAGCAGTTGGTTGTTCGCCGCGGACCGGCGGGCCTGCTCGTAGGCCGAGCGTGCCGCCACCAGATCGCCCTGGTCGGCGAGGATGTCGCCACGCAACTCGGCGAACAGTCCGGCAAAGCCCGCCGGCGGACCCTGCAGTATCTCCAGGGCCGCCTGGTGCTTGCCCTGTGCCCAGCGCACCCGGGCCAGCCGCAGGTCGGCGGTCGCCACCAATTGGGCCCGATCGCTGCTTTCACGCGCCCGCTCCAAGTAGGCCGCGGCGGTTTTGAGGTCGTTGTTTTCCACGGCGGCACCGGCGCCCAGCAACCAGGCCAGGCTGGTGTAGCTGGTGCCATCGTGCGTGGTGGCGACGGTCTGGGCCAGTTCGACCACCTCGCTGCCGCTCTCGGCACGCGCCAGCTGCTCGAGCTCGGCAAAGGCGACGGCGGCCGAGGCCACGCGATTTTCCTGCCAGCCCTGCCAGCCATACCAACCGACTATGCCGGCCACGCCCAAGGCCACGCCTGCGATTACCGTCCGGCCATGCTCGGACCACCAGTCACGGAGGCGTTCAATCTGTTCTTCGTCTGAGGCGACCATAGAAAATCCTGATTGTCAGAGTGCGTCTGCCGGCACCTTGGCCAGCAGGTCATCGAGTTGGGGGGAAGTGACGGTGCGCTGTTCGCCCTCGCCACGCAGGGGCTTGATGGAGACCTGTTCGCCCGTCGCATCCTCCACGATCACGGCGGTCTCGGCTCCACTGCGATCAGCACGCTTGAACTGCGCCTTGAGGCTGCCGCCGTCGAGATTACACTGCACCCGCCGGCCGGCCAAGGTGCCACGCAAGCGTTCTGCCAGCGCCAGCGCTGCCGCCTGACGGTCCGCTTCGGGCACGATCACGTAGACATCCGCGCGGGCCGCGTCGGCCGGCTCACCGACCAGCTCCAGCAGGCGCTCCAGGCCCATGGCGAAACCGGCTGCCGGAGTGGACCGGCCGCCGAGCTGTTCGACCAATCCGTCGTAGCGGCCGCCGGCACAGATGGTGCCCTGGGCCCCGAGGGAGTCGGTGACCCACTCGAACACCATCTTGTTGTAGTAATCCAGCCCGCGCACCAGCCGTGGATTGACCCGATAGGGAATGCCCAGCGCATCCAGCAGCTCGCAGCTGCGGGCAAAGTCGGCCGCCGACTCTTCGTCGAGGTAATCGGCTAGCCGGGGGGCGGCCTCCAGGATCTCCTGGATGGCGGGGTTCTTGCTGTCCAGCACGCGCAGCGGATTGTCGTGCAGGCGGCGGCGGGCTTCCTCGTCGAGGGCATCGGCATGAGCCTCGAGGTATTCGACCAGGACGGCGCGATGCCGAGCGCGGGCATCGGGCTCGCCCAGGGTATTAATCTCCAGGCGCACGTCCTCGATGCCCAGCCGGCTCCACAACGAGCGAGCCATCTGGATCAGCTCCACGTCCAGCTCCGGACCGGCCACGCCGAATGTCTCCACTCCGAACTGGTGAAACTGGCGATAGCGCCCCTTCTGCGGACGCTCGTGACGGAACATGGGTCCCACATACCACAGACGTCGCTGCTGGTTGTGAATCAAGCCGTGCTGCAGGCAAGCACGCACGCAGCCGGCGGTCCCTTCCGGACGCAGGGTGAGCGATTCTCCGTTGCGATCATCGAAGGTATACATTTCCTTCTCGACGATGTCGGTCACCTCGCCGATCGAGCGGGCAAAAAGCCGGGTCTGCTCGACAATCGGCATGCGAATCTCTTCGTAGCCGAAGGCCGACGCTGTCTCTTGCAGGGCCGTTTCCAGGTGTTGCCAGGCAGGCGTCTTGTCGGGCAGCACGTCGTGCATGCCCCGGATACTCTTCAGGGTCTTGCTCATGTCAGGTCGTGGTTAACGCTCGCCGGTCGCCTTGTCACGGGCCACTCGCTCGCGGATGGTGTGTTCGATCTGGTCGACCAGCTCTTCTTCCGAGAGCTTGCGCGAAGGCTTGCCGTCGACGTACAGGAGATTGGGTTTGCCGCCGGTCAGGCCGACGGCCGCCTCACGAGCTTCGCCGGGACCGTTGACCACACAGCCGATCACGGCCACGTCCATGGAGGTGTCGATGTCCTCGATGCGTTCTTCCAGGGCGTTGACCGTCTTGATGACATCGAACTCCTGGCGCGCGCAGGACGGACAGGCGATCAGGTTGACGCCGCGGCTGCGCAGTTTCAGCGACTTGAGGATATCCCAGCCGACCTTGACCTCCTCGACGGGGTCGGCGGCCAGCGACACGCGCAGGGTGTCGCCGATGCCTTCGGCCAGTAGCATCCCTAGGCCCACCGCCGACTTGACCGCCCCGGCGCGGGGGCCGCCCGCCTCGGTGATGCCCAGATGCAACGGCTGCTCGATCTGGGCGGCCAACTTGCGGTAGGCCCCAAGAGTCATCCAGACGTCCGAGGCCTTCAGCGAAACCTTGAACTCGGGGTAGTCGAGTCGGTCGAGGATGTCGATGTGGCGCAGGGCGGATTCCACCAGCGCGTCGGGGGTCGGCTCGCCGTATTTCTGCTGCAGATCCTTCTCCAGCGAACCGGCGTTGACGCCAATGCGCAACGGAATGCCGTGATCACGGGCCGAGTCGATCACTTGGCGCACGCGGTCCTCGCGGCCGATGTTGCCGGGATTGATGCGCAGGCAGTCGGCGCCGAGATCCGCAACGCGCAGGGCAATGCGGTAGTCGAAGTGGATGTCGGTGACCAGCGGAATGGATACCCGCTGCTTGATCTTGCCGAAGGCCTCGGCGGCGTCCATATCGGGGACGGACACCCGCACGATATCGGCGCCCGCCGCGGTCAGCCTCTCGATCTGGGCCACGGTCGCCTCGACATCGCGCGTGTCAGTGTTGGTCATCGACTGGACACTGATCGGCGCGTCACCGCCCACGCCGACGGATCCCACCTGGATGCGCCTGGAAAGACGGCGCGTCACCGGTTCCGGCTGAAAACTCATGAATTCCCCACGGTCATCCGCAACACGCCGGTGGCCGAGCTCGGCTCGCCCAGCTCCACCGGCTCACCTTGATATTCGATTTCCACGCCCCGGGAATTGCCCAGGACCAGAGAGAAGGGGCCGGTCCCATCGAAGCTGCGCTCTTCGCCGGCAACCAGCACGTCATACATGAGGCGCTCGCCGTTGCCGTCACGGATCTCGACCCAACTGTCGGTCGAGGTGGCGCGCAACACCAGGGTCGGTTTCGATGCCGGCGCGGTCTCCGACGGCTCGTCTTCGGCCCGATCAGCGGCGGACTCGTTGTCCCCGGTGATCGGCGCCGCCGGCTCCTGGCTCTGAATGGCCGCCAAGGGCGATTCTGGCAGATCGGTGGCCACCGATGAGCGCATTCCGGTCTCCTCCTCGCGCACGGCCTGGTTGACCGGCGGGGCGGGCGGCTCTTCGAGGGCACCCTCGATCGCGGGCCGAGCATCGTCGCGTTTTTCTTCCACCTCGGCGGCCGGGGCCGCGCCGGACTCTCCGCGCAGGTCCTGCCACCAGCCCTGCAACCGCTCGCGATCAAGCTGAGACACCGCCATCACGGCGATGGCGGCCAGCAGCAGAACGATCAGCCAGCCGAGCACCCGGCGCCAGCCGCCACCACGGGTTTCCATGACGTCGAGCGTCGGGTGCGTGCCCCCCTGGAGGTCTCCCTCGGCAGGTGTGCGCTGGGCGTTGTACTGGGCGACCAGGGCATCGCCATCCAAACCGAGCTGCGAGGCCCAGGTGCGGAGATAAGCGAGGATATAGGGGCGCCCGGGGACTTCGTCGAGCGCATCTCTCTCGATGCACTCGATCACGCGCAGGTCCAGATTGAGCGGTTGCGCCAGGTCGGCGGCCGACAATCCCGCCGCCTCGCGGGCCTGCCGGATGCGCTCACCGACGCTGGGGCCGGCCACGCCCTGGTCGAAGGTCATGGCCTCCGTGTCGGGGGCGGCGCCTGTCCGATGGCCAGCATCCACTGCCGGCTCCTGACGATCCTGATCGCTCATCAACTGCCTCCCTGTTTGAGTGCCTGGGCTTCCGGCGAATCCGGGAACCGGCCTCGCAGGATCAGGCGGTGATTGGCCAGCGCCTCGTCATCCCCCAACGCCTTGTCGATGGCGATGGCCATCACCAACGAACGCGGGGTGTGTCGATGGCGGGACTCATAGCGCCGCATGGCCTCGGCCGCTTCGGTCACGGCCCCCGTCTCGTAGAGCGCCTCGGCCAAGCCCAGCAGGGCCCCCGGGTTAGCGGCGCCCTCGTCCATTGCCTGACGGAATTGCTCCAGCGCCCGCGTCTCGTCACCGGCCCGCTGGTAACAGCGCGCGGAATTGACCAGCGCATACTCGGGCGTGTCGTACAGCGGATCCGAATAGGCCTCACGAAACAGCGACTGTGCGCGGTCGTACTCGCCCGGGCCACAGAGAAAACCGGCGTAGTTGTTGGCCAGGTCGGGATTGTCGCCATCGAGACGATAGGCCCGGCGGAAAGCCTCGGCCGCCTCTTGCTCTTCGCCCAGCTCATCGAGAAGCAGCGCGTGCACATGGTGTGCCTTGGCGTAACCGGGATCGAAGGCCAGAGCGCGACGGATCTTCTCCATGGCGACCTTTCGCTCGCCTTCCCGCATGTAACCGGCGGCCAGCTGGGTATTGACCTCGGCGGCATCGCGATTCTTGCTCCCACTGCGATCGACCATGTCGTGTTGCCCGGACGACGTCGCGCAGCCGGAAAGTCCGACCGCCATGGCCACCAATACCCCCAGCAATCCCAGGCGCATCCGGCGCCTCATCGGCTGACCTCCACGACACCATGACCCAATCCCATCTGTGCCAGACGGTCCTCGCGGCGGGAACGATCGGCCACCTTGCCGGCCAGCTGCCCGCAGGCCGCGTCGATGTCGTCCCCCCGCGTCTTGCGCGGCACGGTATTGATCCCCACCGCCTTGAGCCGGGCGCGGAAGCGCTCAATGCGATTGCGCGACGAGCGCTCGTACCCCGAACCCTCGAAGGGGTTGAAGGGAATCAGGTTGATCTTGACCGCCTCCTTGCGGGGGCCAAGCAGCGCGATCAGTTGGTCGGCATGCTCCGGGGTGTCGTTGACCCCCTCGATCATGACGTACTCGTAGATGATCGCACCGTGCGGCACCACTTCGGCATAACGGTCGCAGGCGGCCATCAACGCGTCGAGCGGGTATTTCTCGTTGATCGGCACCAGCTCGTTGCGCAGCGCGTCGTTGGACGCGTGCAGGGAGATGGCGAGCGAAATCGGCAGCCGCTCACCCAACCGGTCGATCGCCGGCACGATGCCCGAGGTGGAGATGGTCACCCGCCGCTTGGACAGGCCGTAGGCGTGGTCGTCCAGCATCAGCTCGGCGGCGTCCACCACCGCCTGCTCGTTGAGCAGCGGCTCGCCCATGCCCATGAAGACCACGTTGCTGATCGCCTTGCCGGTGGGCAGGCGCCGCTGGATCAACTTCTCGGCCAACCAGAGCTGACCGACGATCTCAGCGGTCGACAGGTTGCGATTGAAACCCTGCCGGCCGGTCGAGCAAAAGGTGCAGGTGAGCGAACAGCCCACCTGCGAGGAAATACAGAGGGTGGCCCGGTCGTCCTCGGGGATGTAGACCATCTCGACCGAGTTGCCGCTACCGGTGTCGACGACGAACTTGCGCGTGCCGTCAATGGATTCCTGATCGAACAGGATCCGGGGCGGCTGGACGCAGGCGACCTGCTTGAGCTTCTCGCGCAGGCTCTTGGCCAGGTCGGTCATCTCGTCAAAGTCGTCGACCCGGCGCTGATGCACCCACTTGAGCACCTGGTTGGCGCGAAACGGCTTTTCGCCCATTTCGGTGAACCAGGCACGCAGCCGGCTGGAAGACAATCCCAGCAGGTTGATCCGCTCGTCGGTCGCAGTCATTCAGGCCACCCGTGTCATGGCCCGAGAAGGTGCCAGCCTTTAGCGGCTGGTCAGCTCGTCGGGCTTGAAGAAGAAATCGATCTCGGTGCGTGCGTTCTCGGCACTGTCCGAACCGTGGACCGCGTTGGCATCGATGGTCTCGGCAAAATCGGCGCGGATGGTGCCCGGCGCGGCTTCCTTGGGGTTGGTCGCCCCCATCAGGTCACGGTTCTTGGCGATGGCATCCTCGCCCTCGAGCACCTGGACGAAGACCGGGCCGGAGATCATGAAACCGACCAGCTCGCCGAAGAACGGACGCTCGCTATGCACGGCGTAAAAGCCTTCGGCCTGCTCGCGGGTCAACTGCATCATGCGTGCCCCGATCACCGACAGACCCGCGTTCTCGAAACGAGAAATGATCTGACCGATTACGTTCTTGGCAACCGCGTCGGGCTTGATGATCGAAAGGGTGCGTTCGACGGCCATGCTGAAATTCTCCTGCTCGGGCGGCTATCGGCCGGCCCGGTAAACGTGAAAACAAATTGGAAAACAAAAAGCTGCCGGCTGCCCAGAGGACAACCGGAAAGCACGATAGTTTAACGAGTCCTCGGGCAACAATCCATGCGAACGCATGTCATCGCCCGAAACGAGAGGCGGGGAAACGCGTCAGGGGCCGACGCCGCGCATACCCGCAGCGACCGCCTGGGAGCGTTCGTCGCGCGCGCCCTGCTGGCGATCGTCCTGGCGGGCGGAAACATCCAGCACGTCGGGCTTTTCCACCAGGTCTGACAGCGAGATCGATTCGAGGAAGTCGCGAATCTGCGTCGACAGGCCCATCCACAGGTCGTGGGCCAGGCATTGGCCACCGTCCTGGCAGTTACCTCGCCCCCCGCAGCGGGTCACATCGACCACCTCGTCGACGGCGTGGATGATCTCGGCGATGTTGATCCGTTGCGGCTCGCGCGCCAGCTGGTAACCCCCGCCGGGGCCGCGCACACTGCTGACCAGATGTCCGCGCCGCAGTTGGGCGAACAACTGCTCAAGATAGGAAAGCGAAAGCGACTGGCGCTCGGCGATATCGGCGAGCGCAGTCGGTTGACCGCGATCGTGGATCGCCAGGTCCAGCATGGCCGTCACGGCATAGCGGCCCTTGGTCGTCAGCCTCATTGCAAACCTCCCGGCAGTCGCGCCAAGGCGCTGCCCAAACTGCAAAAAATCCGAGCGAAGCCCTCGGGGAATGGCTTCACATGATAGTCGCGCGAGCGGATGCTGTATACGGTCGCGAGAAAGGCGCAGGGCTCGCCGGAAATCAGGGGCGCTCGACAGGCGGCTCCGGAGGCTTCTCGTACTCTCCGCAACGCGCCGCGCCATCCTCCTCGTCGAGGTGACATCCATCCAGGCTGGGGCGCGACGGACGCGACACCTCGACCCCCAGGGATCGCAGGGCAGCGGCCATCTCGTCGAGCTGACCGTCCACCGCCTGAACATGGTCGAGCAGCCGGTCGACCACGGTGGCTACCGGGTCCGGCATGTCGCGCGCGACGCCGTAGGCATCGAAACCCAGCCGCTGCGCCACCCGCCGCTTGGTCTCGCTCTGTTCGGCGCGCTGCTCGACCACCCGGGCCGGGATGCCCACCAGGGTCGCCCCCGCCGGCGCATCCTTGAGGACCACGGCGTTCGATCCGACGCGCACCCCTTCGCCCAGATCGATGGGGCCGAGAATCTTGGCCCCCGCCCCGACCACGACCCCGGCTCCCAGAGTGGGGTGACGCTTGCCCTCACGCCAGGTCGTGCCCCCCAGCGTGACGCCGTGATAGAGGGTGCAGTCATCGCCGATCACGGCCGTCTCGCCGATCACCACGCCCATGCCGTGATCGATGAAAAAGCGCCGCCCGATGTGCGCGCCCGGGTGTATCTCGATGCCGGTCAGCCAACGGCTGACATTGGAGATCAGACGGGCCAGCAGCCGCCAGTCTCGGCGCCACAGGGCATGGGCGACACGGTGCCACCACACCGCATGCAGGCCCGGATAGGTCAGGCCGATCTCCCAGCGGCTGCGTGCCGCCGGATCGCGGTCGAACACGCTGTCGACATCATCGAGGATCGTTTTCCACCAGCCCATCGTCGCTTGCGCCCCTGTCCTGTATCAGTTCTTGTCGTCGACCGACCGGGCTCGACCGAGCGCCGAGATCATGCCCTGAAGGATCTGCACCTCTTCCCGGCGCGGTTCGGCCCGGTTGAGCATCACCCGAATCCGGCGGAGCAACCGCTCCGCCCGACGGGCCTGCTCCTGCGGATCGTCACCCTCGAAGAAGGATGTGCCCTGCAACAGCTGCTCGAGCCGCCGGCAGAGTGTAGCAAGCTCGGCCTTGCTCGCCGGGCGCTCACCCCCACCGGGTCCCAGCGTTGGTGGGGGTGCCTGTGCCGCATGGAACAACTCATAGGCGACCAACTGGACGGCCTGGGCGAGATTGAGTACCGGGTAGTCCGGATTGGCGTGGATCGCCAGCAGGCGGTCGGTAACGGCAAGTTCGACGTTGGTCAGGCCGGTGCGCTCGGCGCCGAACAGGATGCTTACGCGTCCCTCGGCCGTTGTTGCTTCGGCGGCTTGGTCGCGGATCATGCCGGCCGCCTCGCGCCCGGCATGCAGGGCCAGCGGCAGAGACCGCAGCCGCGCCGTCGTCGCCCAGACGGCCACCGAGCCGGCCACGGCCTCGTCGACCTCCGTTACGACCCGGGCATTGTCCAGCACGTCACCGGCGTGGGTGGCCACGGCACGGGCCTTGGCGTCGATGGCGGCCCTGGGCGCCACCAGAACCAGGCGCGACAGCCCCATGGTCTTCATGGCCCGCGCCGCCGCGCCGATGTTTTCCACCATGGAGGTCTGGCAGAGGACGATTTCGACACGGTCCAGCCACGCGGCAGGCTGGGGGGAGTGGTTTGCACTAGATAATTCGTTCATGGCTGACATGGTTGTCGGGGCGTTTGCGCGTATAATCGCGGGTCGACGACCGCAAACCAGCCCCGGAATGATCGGTAAGCCGCGCCAAGACAGGCACGCCACTCATGCGGGAGCGCCCGGTCGAACGCTTTCTTCATTCGCTCGCCGAGCCGACACGAAAACATTATGCCGCACCCCATGCTCAATATCGCCGTGCGCGCCGCCCGGGCCGCCGGCAGCGTCATCTCACGCAGCCATCATCGCATCAGCGACCTGACCATCGAATCCAAGCGGCGCAACGACTACGTCAGCGATGTCGACCGGCAGGCCGAGGGCGCCATCATCGACACGCTGCTCCGCGCCTACCCCGATCACGGCATTCTTGCCGAGGAATCGGGCGCAGGCGGCCAGGAAGACTCGGAATTCCGCTGGATCATCGACCCGCTGGATGGCACCACCAATTTCCTGCACGGCATCCCGCATTACGCGGTGTCGATTGCCCTGGAACGCCAGGGTCGCCTGGAACTGGGGGTGATCTACAACCCGGTCAACCAGGAACTGTTTACCGCCGAGCGCGGCGCGGGGGCCTTTCTCGACAACCGCCGCATCCGCGTCACCCCGCGCAAGGGCCTGGAAGGCGCGCTGCTGGGCACGGGCATTCCGTTTAGCGACGACCAGAACCTCGAGCGCTATATCGCCACCCTGCGGGCCCTGCACGGTCCGATCGCCGGGATTCGGCGCCCCGGCTCGGCCGCCCTGGACCTGGCGTACGTGGCCGCCGGTCGTTTCGACGGCTTCTGGGAGTTCGGTCTCAAGCCCTGGGACATGGCCGCCGGGGTCTTGCTGGTGCGCGAGGCCGGCGGGGTAGTGATCGACACCCAGGGCACGGACCAATACTTGGAAAACGGCAACGTCATCTGCGCCAACCCCAAGCTCACCCACGCGATGCTCCAAGCGATCAGCAAGGCGGAGAAGCAATACGACGCCGTTTCACGCCCGAGCTAACCGCACCGCCTTTTGCCGAGGCCGAAGGCCAAAAGCCCGTCAACTCGATCCCCGCCGAACGCCAGCGTCATGGCCGGTCTTCAGGAACGATGCGAGCTAACGGGCTTTTTCGTGCCTGCCCTATGGGCCCATACGGGCCTGAAGCACACTCAGGGAGCGCTGTCCTCCGCCTCCTTGAGGCGCTCGCGATCGTCGATCTTGAGCAAGTCACGGCGCTTGAGCCCCATGTCCAGAGAGATCGCCGAGGCCACGTAGATGGACGAGAACGTCCCGATGGCGATGCCCAGCAGCAGGGTCAGCGAGAAACCGTACAGCGCCTCGCCACCGAAGACGAACAGCGCCAGGGCGGTGAAGAACGTCGTCCCCGACGTGATCACGGTGCGCGACATGGTCTGGTTGACCGAGGCATTCATCACGTCCTGCTCGCTGCCCTTGCGCATCTTCTGGAAATTCTCGCGGATCCGGTCAAAGACCACGATGGTGTCGTTGATCGAATAGCCGGCCAGCGCCAGGAAGGCCGCCAGCACGGTCAGGTCGAACCGCAGGCCGACCAGGCTCACGACCCCCAGCACCACGATCAGGTCGTGCGCCAGGGCGAGGATCGCGCCGCCCGCCAGGCGCACCTGGAAGCGGAAGCCCACGTAAACCAGGATGCCGGCCAAGACCACCAGCAGCGCCAGCCCACCGGCGTTGAACAGTTCGTCGCCCACCGCCGGGCCGACATACTCCACCCGGCGCATGGTGACGTCGTCCGATTCGGACTGCAGCGCCATCAGCACCTGATCGGCGAGCCGTGACTGGCCCTCGCCGCTCGGCGGCAGGCGAATCAGCACCGACTCGGAAGAACCGAACAGCTGGGCGACGGCATTGTCGAATCCTTGTGCCTCGAGGGTGTCACGCACGGCCTCGATATCGGCCCCACCGGGATAACCCAGCTCGACCACCACGCCACCGGTGAAGTCCAGGCCCAGATTGAGCCCCTTGGTAGCCAGCGAGCCGGCTGCCACCAGCAGCAGGATCACCGACAGGGCGTAGGCGAAGTAACGCTTGCCGAAAAAGTCGAAACGCGCGTTGGGCGGGAAGATGTTCATAACTTACTCGTTCTGAATCGGTTGCGGGCGACCCGACCGGGCCAAATCAGATGGCCAGGGCCTTGATTCGCGCCTTGCGGCCATACACCAGGTTCGCCAGGGCACGCGACAGCATCACCGCTGTGAACACCGAGGCGAGGATGCCGATCGACAGGGTCACGGCGAAGCCCTTGACCGGGCCGGTGCCGAAGGCGAACAGCGCCAGGGCGGCCAGCAGGGTGGTGATGTTGGCATCCAGGATGGTGGCGAAGGCCCGCTCGTAACCGGACTTGATGGCCGCGTGCGGGGTCATACCGTTGCGCAACTCTTCGCGGATGCGCTCGAAGATCAACACGTTGGCATCCACCGCCATGCCCACCGTCAGCACGATCCCGGCGATGCCCGGCAGGGTGAGCGTCGCCTGCAGCATCGAGAGCACGGCGATGATCAGGATCAGATTGACCACCAGGGCAGTCACGGCGATCACGCCGAACACGCGGTAGTAGATCATCATGAAGATCGCCACCAGCACGAAGCCGAGAATGGCGGCATTGACGCCGGCCTGGATGTTCTCGGCACCCAGGCTCGGCCCGACGGTGCGCTCCTCGACGATATCCATCGGCGCACGCAGCGCGCCGGCGCGCAACAACAGCGACAGGTTGCGCGCCTCCTGTGAGGAATCGAGGCCGGTGATCTGGAAGCGGTTGGCCAGCTGGTCACGGATGGTGGCGACGTTGATGACCTCCTCGACCAGCTTCTTCTCCTCGATCAGCTCGCCGTCGACTACCTTGGTATCGAGGCGGTTCTCGATGAACACCACCCCCATCTGCTGGCCGATGTTGTCGCCGGTGATGTCGGCCATGCGCCGCGCGCCCTGGCTGTCGAGGTTGACGAACACCGCCGGGGAGCCGGAATCCTGGTCGAAGCCCGACGAGGCGCCGGTGACCCGATCGCCCGTGACGATCACCTGGCGCTTGAGGAGTACCGGCCCGCCGTCGCGACGCTGATAGAGCCGCGCCTGCGGCGGGATGCTGCCCGACTCGGCGGCGTCGACCCAGTCCGCGGGGGAGCCGTGCACCAGGCGGAATTCCAGGGTGGCCGTCGCCCCGAGGATTTCCTTGGCGCGAACCGTATCCTGGATACCCGGCAGCTCGACCACGATTCGGCTGTCGCCCTGCTGCTGGATCAGCGGCTCGGCCACGCCCAGCTCGTTGACCCGATTGCGCAGGGTGGTGATGTTCTGATCCAGGGCCGCACGACGCTCCGTCTCCACCCCCTCGTCGGTCATCTGGGCCACGAGGTAGGGCTCGCCCTCGATCTCGGCGGCATCGAACTCGAGGTCCTCGTAATCGGCGGGCAATTGCTCGATGGCCTGGTCACGCGCCGCGGCATCGCGGAAACGCACACGGATCTCCTGCTGATCGGAGACCTCGGCCGACACATATCGCAGCTCGGCCGCCCGCAGGTCCGCCCGCATGCCATCTACCCGACGTTGCAGCGCCGTCTTGACCGCCGCCTGCATGTCGACCTGCATCAAGAAATGCACCCCGCCCCGCAGGTCGAGGCCCAGATACATCGGCAGCGCGCCCAGATCCGTCAGCCAGCCCGGCGCCGCCGGTGCCAGGTTGAGGGCGACCGGGTAGTCGCCACCCAGCGCAGCGCGCACCACATCCACAGACTGGAGCTGGTCATCGGCGGACTTGAAGCGGATCAGGGCATCGTCGTCCTGCATCTCGGCCTGCTTGTACTCGATGCCGGCAGCGCGCAGCGCACTCTTGGCTTCCGTAAGTGCCGTCTGCTCCATGCCGCCATCGCGCTTGGATATCTGCAGGGCGGGTTCCTCGCCGAAGAAGTTCGGCAAGGCGTAGAACAGCCCGACCAGCACGACAACGACGACGATCAGATTCTTCCACAGGGGGTAGCGGTTCATCTTCTAGGCCTTCGCGTGAGAGCCGCCTCGGACAAGAGGCGCGGCCCGCCGACGGACGTCCGTGGTCGGCGGGCAGGAATGACGAAGGGCCCGCCGTGGCGAGCCCTTAAGCGATGGCGAGGATCAGGCCTCGCGCGCATCCTTGATCGTGCCTTTGGGCATGACCGAGGCAATGGCAAAACGCTGCACCACCACAGTGGTGTCATCGGCAATCTCGAGCACCAACAGCGTGTCGCCCAGACCGACCACGCGGCCCAGCAGGCCGCCGGTGGTAGCAATTTCGTCGCCCTTCTCGACCGCCTCTACCAGCTTCTTGTGCTCTTTCTGGCGCTTGACCTGCGGCCGGATAAGCAGGAAGTACATCACGGCAAAGATGAGCAGAAGCGGCAGGAAGGTCGCCAGCAGGCTCGGCTCGCCACCGGCTCCTTCAGCCTGGGCCATGGCATCGCTGATAAAGAACATCGTGGTTGGTGCTCCCGATTGGTTTAAAGGTGAATCAATTGATAACGCGCAAGTATGCCACAAGCACGGGGTTTTCCAGTGCCCGCCCGCGCGAGAACCGGCAATCGTCCCGGGACATCAGACGCCCCGATCACGATCCACGTAGAAACTGGTCCGGAAGGCGTCGAAGGCATCCGCCTCGATCGCCGCGCGCATTTCGGCCATCAGCACTTGGTAGTAGTGCAGGTTGTGGATGGTGCACAGTCGCGCCCCCAGCACTTCTCGCGCCCGGTGCAGGTGCTTGAGATAGGCCCGCGAATAATGACGACAGGTATAGCAGCCGCACTGGTCGTCGAGCGGGCCGACATCACGGGTATAACGGGCGTTGCGCAGGCGCACGTCGCCGAAGCGCGTGAACAGGTGGCCGTTGCGGGCGTTGCGGGTGGGCATGACGCAATCGAACATGTCCACTCCGCGGGCGACCGATTCGACCAGGTCCTCCGGCTTACCCACACCCATCAGGTAGCGGGGCCGCTCGGCGGGCAGTTCGGGCAGGGTGTACTCGAGCACGGCATTGCGCTCCTCGAGCGGTTCGCCCACCGACAACCCGCCCACGGCATAGCCGTCGAAGCCCAGGTCGATCAGCCCGGCAGCCGACTCGCGCCGCAGCGACTCGTGCATGCCGCCTTGGACGATGCCGAACAGCGCGCGGTCCGAACCCTCGGGGCGCAAAGCCTCGAAGGCCGCCTTGGAGCGTGCCGCCCAGCGCAGCGACAGGCGCATCGAGCTGCCCGCCTCCTCTACCGTCGCCGGGTAGGGGGTGCATTCGTCGAAGATCATCTGGATGTCCGAGCCCAGTTCGTGCTGGACCTGCATCGAGGACTCCGGGCTGAGCATCACGCGACTACCGTCCACCGGCGAGGCGAAACGCACCCCTTCCTCGGTGATCTTGCGCATGTCCGCGAGCGAGAACACCTGAAAGCCGCCCGAATCCGTCAGGATCGGCCGCTCCCAGTGCATGAAGTCGTGCAGGTCGCCGTGCAGGCCGATGACCTCGGTGCCGGGGCGCAGCATCAGATGAAAGGTATTGCCCAGCACGATCTGGGCGCCCAGCTCGGCCAGTTCCTCGGGGGTGACCGCCTTGACGGTGCCGTAGGTGCCCACCGGCATGAACGCCGGCGTGTCGATCACGCCGCGACGAAAGCGGATCTGTCCGCGCCGCGGGGTGTTGCGCCGAGCCTCGGCCGGCTTGCTGGCGGTGCAGGCGTGCAGTTCGAATTTCATGCGCTTCTCCGCCCCTTGGGCGAGGCATTCGCCTCGATGAACATGGCGTCGCCGAAGGAATAGAAACGATAGCCCTGCGCGATCGCCTCGCGGTAGGCCGCCAGCACCCGCTCGCGACCGGCGAACGCGGCAACCAGCATCAGCAGGGTCGAGCGGGGCAGGTGGAAATTGGTCAGCATGGCGTCGATCACGTGGACGGGCTCGCCGGGGTAGAGGAAAAGTTGCGTTTCCCCTTCAAAGGGACCGATCTCGCCGCGCGCGGCCCGCATCGGGTGCGCACGGGCGGCCGTCTCGATCGCGCGCACGGCGGTGGTGCCGATGGCAATCACCCGGCCGCCGCGTCGCCGGGTCGCGGCGATCGCCTCGACGGTCGCCTCGGACACCTCGGTCCACTCGCTGTGCATTTCGTGACCCTCGATCGTCTCGCTGCGCACCGGCTGGAAGGTGCCGGCCCCGACGTGCAGGGTGACGAATGTCGTCGCCACCCCCTTCGCACGCAATCGTGCCAGCAGCGCCTCGGTCAAATGCAGGCCGGCAGTAGGCGCAGCCACCGCCCCGTCCCGGCGCGCGAAGACGGTCTGGTAGTCGGCGCGATCCTGGTCGTCGTCCGGACGTTCGATATAGGTGGGCAGAGGCATGTGGCCGTGGGCCTCGAGCCAGGCAATCAGGCCGCCCGCGGACCCATTCGCCTGCAACGAAACCTCGAACAGCGCATCCCGGCGGCCCGTGACGTCGAGCACGGCGCCGCCCTCCATCATCAATCGGGTACCGACACGCGGCGAACGACTGCTGCGGATATGACAGAGGGCGGTATCGGCGTCGAGCAGGCGCTCGAGGAGAAACTCCACCTTGCCGCCCGACTCCTTGCGGCCAAAGGCGCGTGCCGGGATCACTCGGGTGTCGTTTAACACCAGCAGATCGTCGGCACCGATCTGGTCGGGCAGATCGGCGATCCGCCAATGAGACGGCGGGGTCTCTCCCGCCGACAACACCAACATGCGCGCCGACTCGCGCGGCTCGGCCGGGCGATGGGCGATCTGTTCGGGGGGCAGGTCGTAGTCGAATGCGTCAAGCTTCATGGCCGGCGCAGTCTACCCCGGCCCGGCGGGACAGGCCACCGCTGCCGCACGGCGAACAGCACCCACGGGCAGGAACGAATCACGCAAACACGAGAAATGACCCCTGACTGGAGATCAGTGGTGTCATGCGAAAAACGGCGGAAAAGATGAAAGAAGGAGGGGCCGTCCTGGCCTGGAACAGATTCGACCAACGGTTCGAATCCTGGCGCAAATCCTTGCGCTCAATCGTGCGTCCCGATCCATGGGGTGGCTTGTGGCGAGGGCTTTTCCCTAAGACAAGGCAGTATCCGTTGCCGGTCCTGTTGCTTCTTGGCTCGCCTGCGGCCTTCCTGCGGTTTGCTTCTTGTTTTTGCCGGTGATTGCCACCGATCTGCTGATGCATCCCGCATCGTTCTGATGCCTTCCTTGGCAGCGCCCGGTCCCTGGGCGCTCGGCGATCCTGTGATCGAGCTCGGCGTCCGTGCCGATCGCGCCGCTGCCTCCCTGGCGGCCCGTAAAAAACCTGGACTCAATCCCGAGCACCGGTTGTTTACAGTGCGCATCCCTTAATCTAGCGCCGTGCGCGTGCCGGTCAAAGCCGACAACCCAATCACTGGCAGATCCTCTGCCGCTTGCTTCCTGCGCGGACTTCCTTGCCCGCCAGATACGATCCGTCGGCCTTCCTGGCCGGTGGGCCTCCTGCCCTTGTGCATCCGAGCACGAGACACATATTGCGCCTTTCGGATCGGAGCAAACAGACGAAAAAGCAAAAGGTTCCGTAGGAAATGTCGCTTTCCTTTGTAGGAATTTTCCTACAAAGGGGCTGGACAAGGAATGAATGGATCAGCGGATCGGCTGGGCGGGGACTTCCTCGCAGCCATGGGCAAAGAAACGGGTGACCGCATCGAGGAATCCCGGCGTGTCCTCAATATGCGGCCAGTGGCGCGCCCGCTCGAGGGTAATGATGCAGCTCTGGGGGAAGTCTTGAGCAATACGCTTCTCGTCGCCGGGTTCGATATAGGCCGACTGCGCCCCGCGCACGAACAACGCCGGCCCCAGATAGAAGCCCGCCAGTGAGGGCATGTCGGAGGTCTGTTCGTAGGCCGCCTTGAGTTCGGGCAGGTTGAACCGCCAGCGCCATTTGCCGTCAACCTGCTCGAGGTTGGCCGCCAGGAAGGCGCGCACCTCGGGCTCGAAGACGTGGGCCGCCATCTGTTGACGGGCGTGATCGCGCGACTCCAGTATGTCCAGGTCGACGGCGTCCAATGCGGCGAACACATCCTTGTGCCACGGCGGATACCATTTCGGCGCGATATCCACGACCACCAGCCGCGCCACCCGCTCGGGATAACGGTCGGCCAACACCATGTTCAGCTTCCCACCCAGGGAATGACCGATGAGATGCGCGCGCTCGATGCCGAGACGATCCATCAGGGCGAGGACGTCGCCGGCCATCGCCTCGTAGCTCAAGCCGCGGGCGTGCGGCGATCGGCCGTGATTGCGCAGATCCACGTTGATCACCCGGTAGTTCGTGCTCAACGACTGGGCGATGCCGCGCCAGTTCGAGAGCGAACCGAACAGGCCGTGCATGATGATCACCGGCAGGCCGCCACCGCGCTCCTCGAAGTGCAGGTCAACCGCCGCGTTTTCGTTCGTCGTCATGTCTAAGGGTTCCGTTGGAATGAGGCCGGAGGCCGGTCGGTGTGACCGGCGGACCGCGAGTCTGGTCATGCGATACTACCAAATTGCGTTTGCCCCGGCCGAGCTCCGGGCCCGCGTCACCACTAGCCCCGCTCTCAAGCATCATAAGGTGCCTGCATGCCCAACCCGCTTCCATCCTCCGCCACCTCCTGGCCGGCCCCGGAACTGCCCAGGGGGCGCATCTTCCCCACCCAGCTGGCCCTGGCCGCCGACCTGCTCGCCCGCATCGACCGGGAGGGCCTGCCGGCCGACCGCAGCCTGCAGCGAGAACTGGCAGGCCAGCGCAAGATGGGAAAGCGAGACCGCGAACGCGTGCGTGAACTGGTGTTGTTCGTGTTGCGCCAAAGGCAGGTGATCGACTGGCTGCTGGCAGACATGCCGCCTGCCATGGCCGCCCGGGTGGGCGTGGCGATCTGGCTGGCAGGCCGTCTCGATGCGGTGCTGGGCGACGCGGCCGGTCTGCCACCGCAGCAAGTCGAGCAAATGGAGACCGCGGCATCCCGACCTTTTGCCGAATTGCCCCCGGCGGTGCGCTACAACCTCTCGCCGGAAAACGAGGCGCACTGGCGCGCCCTCGATCCGGCCGACCCCGAGTCCCTGGCCCACGCCCTTGACGAGCGCGCCCCGGTGGACCTGCACGCCAACCCGCGACGACAGACCAGCGACGAGTTACAGGACCAACTGGCCCGAGACGGTATCGGGACCATGCCCATCGCCGGCCTGCCCCACGGACTGCGACTGGACCATCCGGCTCGACTAACGCAGCTGCCCGCTTTCCTGGAAGGCGGCTTCGAGGTGCAGGATGCCGGCAGCCAATGGGTCGTCCGGATAGTCGCGCCACAGCCGGGCGAACGGGTACTGGATCTCTGTGCCGGGGCCGGCGGCAAGACCCTGGGCATGCTCGACGAAACACGGGGCAGAGCCAGGGTGACCGCCTGTGACCTGCACGGCAAACGGCTCGAGCGCCTCCGCCAGCGAGCCGAACGACACGGCGACCACGACGTGGCATTGCGGGCTCTCGATGCCACCGAGCCACTGCCCGCGGACCTGACAGGATTCGACCGAGTGCTGATCGATGCCCCCTGCAGCGGATCGGGCACCTGGCGCCGCCATCCCGAGTTGCGCTGGGCATCGATCGACTGGGCCGGGCTGGCAACGACCCAGCGGCGTCTGCTCACCCAAGGCGCGGCAGCCACGCGACCCGGCGGACAACTCGTCTATGCCACCTGCAGCCTGTGGCGGGCGGAGAATGAGGAAATCGTCGCCGATTTTCTTGCCGCGCACCCCGACTGGCACCCGGAACCTCCAGCCACCGGCCAACTGCCGGAAGATGCCCGCGACGGCCCGTTCGCCCGCCTGCGACCCGACCGCCATCGCTGCGACGGCTTTTTCATTGCCTGCCTGCGCGCACCCGCATGACAAACACTGCCCCTGCCAAAACACCGGGCGGCTGAGGCATAATCAAACCAACGCGCGGCGCGCAAAAAAGCCGCCGCCCCAGGCAACGCCCTCCAGGAACCGTTGCCTGGAACCCTTGTTCCCGGCCAGGAGGCGACATGCCCAACCCACTGTCTTTCGCATCCGCCCACCGCCCTCTCGTGCAGGCCGCCATCCTGCTGGTTGCCGCCGCATGCCTGGCGGGTTGTGGCCAGAAAGGCCCGCTCTATCTGCCCGCCGACGAGCCGGCGACGAACGCGGATAATCCGGATGACGCCCCCGGGTACACCAACGACTCAACGCAAGACTAAACCGGAGCATCGCGTGCCCGAGACAGCCCTTCCCGCCCA